>NZ_QTMG01000002.1:0-292047 GCF_003635435.1 Parabacteroides sp. AF21-43
GGCGTTCGTTTGGTGGCGTTGCTGAACGAGCATTTGAGTGATATCATGAGCCGCGAGCGAACGAACACTGCTTCCATCCATTTGTATTGCACGGGTCCTTACTGGGTGGCGTTCGAGTACTCAGCCTATCAGTTGCGCCGTGCGTTCCCGGACAGCGAGGTTACGCCGATGCGCTTGCTCGGCTACCCGTTTCCTGTGGTGATGGTATCCGTGACGGATCGTTCGCTCCGCTCGTATGCCCGCAAGCACATCTTGCGAAGAGACGATAAGGATTACAAGCAATTGACCGTCCCCGGTTTTTCCCTGTCTGATTACCAAGGCTGGCATAAGAGAGAGGTGGAGGGATTGCCATTGCTAAGCGAGACCGTATGAGTGTGGCATACGTATAAGGGCATCGTTTTACACATATATCGACGTCGCCCCACACGTATATCGGTGTAGGCCTATACGAACGTAGGCGTGAGTCGATGCCGATATACGTGCGGGATGGAACCGATGCCGGGGAAAACAGGTGCAAGTAATGCAAGTAATGCAGCACCTTTTTCCCACACACGCACGTGTACATTATATATGTCGAATCAAACTTTCATACGGCTATCCAGCGTTTCTCATCCGGATCGTTCCATGCCTTGTTTGTGATCGTTTAGTGTAAAATTCTTGTTCTATATAATGTACGCACGTGTGTGGGAAAAAGGTGCTGCATTACTTGCATTATTTGCATTACTAGGGCCTATCCATAAGGACATAGATGTATAAAAATAATAACAAACCAGACATGTATCACAGACAATCATTTCCCCGTTTGGGCGATTACATCGCCACGGTTTTACAAGTCACCAGACTGACCAAGTCCATTATCCGCGTAAGCGGAGGCATTGGCAGTGACACTTACAATTCTTTTAAAAAGGCAAGGACATGCACTTTAGCGTTTACTATCGTTTGGTAGATCTCCTTTGGGACCATCTGTCGGACGAGGAACTTTTCCGCCGTCTGGCACGTGAGGCCTTGGAGCGGTATATCGATTATAAGAAAGAGGAGGAAATGAACGGAGGAAAGAAATAATTTAAGGATGGGCTATGCAAATGAGATTAAGTTTTAACCTCGTGCCTGCCTTCATCGACTAATTAACTAGCCATGATTTTAGAAGAGAGTTTTGGAAAATCTACTGATTTTATCTCAGATGGGATGAACGCCTTCGAGCGTAACGTGAAGCGTATAGGGGACTGCCTTTTGGCCTTTATCGCCTTGGTCGTATTCTCCCCTTTGTTCTTGATCTGTTACATCGCCGTAAGGCGCGAGGATGGCGGTCCTGCCATTTTCAAGCAGGAGCGTATCGGCCGTTTCGGTCGCCCGTTCAACATCTATAAGTTCCGTAGCATGCGTTTGGATGCGGAGAAATTCGGTCCGGCTCTTTACAAGGGAGGTACTGACCCCCGCATGACCCATGTTGGCAGGTTCCTGCGTGAGCATCATTTGGATGAGTTGCCCCAATTGTGGAATGTTTTCATCGGTGATATGTCTTTTATCGGCCCCCGTCCGGAACGAAAGTTCTACATCGACCAGATCATGGAACGTGATCCCCGCTATCGTTACCTGTACCAGATCCGTCCGGGTGTGACCTCTTATGCCACGCTCTATAACGGCTATACGGACACGTTGGAGAAGATGCTCCGCCGATTACGCTATGACTTGTTCTATCTGGAGCACCGCTCGTGGTGGTTCGATTTCAAGATATTGGTGAAGACGTTCTTGAACATAGCGTTTGGGAAGAAATTCTAAGGTATAAGTAATAATCCGGGGGAGCAATTCCACTCCTCCTTTAAATCAAGAATACCATGAAGAAAGTATTGAAAGGCTGGCTCATCGACAATTCGGTGACCACCGACAACAAGACGGACAAGATCCTGCTGTTACATTCAACGGGAAGTTTGGATCTTGATGATGTTCTTGAAGAGATGCAAAAGCAAGACACCGGTCTGCGTCCCGAGACGATGCGTCACTCGGTGACACTCTACAACCGGGTATTGACGGACTTGATCTTGAACGGTTACAGCGTAAATACGGGTCTCTTCCGAGCCGTTGCGCAACTAACTGGCGTGATCGAGGGCGGCGTATGGAACAAGGAGAAGAATTCCATCTACGTCTCCTTTACGCAGGACAAGGCATTGCGCGAGGCGATCGCCCAGACTGCAGTGGAGATCCTAGGTGAGAAGTCGAATATCATGTATATCCTTGAGACCGAGGATAAGAAGACCGGCTTGAAAGATGGCAGCGCCACGGCGGGCCGCAACTTCTTCGTGCGCGGTGCCATGCTGAAAGTGGTTGGCGATGACGAGTCGGTAGGCGTTACGCTGACTAACGAGGCAAAGGCTGTCACAAAACTGACGGATGACTTGATCACCATCAACAACCCCTCTTCGCTTACATTACTCTTACCGGCTGATTTGGCGGAGGGTGAGTATACGCTGACGGTGATGACACAGTTCGCCAACTCGGGACATATGCTGAAAACTCCTCGTAGCGTGAGCACGCAAATTTGGATCGGTGGAAAACCCGCCGATGGAGGTGGCGACAGTGAGAGTCCAGATGAGGTTTGATAGATTTGGGAAGTCTCTATTCCCTTATCGGGGAATAGTGCCTTCCTTTATAAGGGAAGCCTACGTTCCCTTATAAAGGAATGATGGATTCCCAAGAGTAATCTCGCAGGAGCAATAGGCCAAGTTGAAAAAATAAGATAGTTTTAGTACTTGTTTTTATGTCTGTTACATCAGAGAATAATAAGCGAATAGCCAAGAACACGCTGTTCCTCTATCTGCGCATGCTCCTGATCATGGGTGTGACGTTGTACACCAGCCGGGTCGTGCTGCGGGTATTGGGGGTAGAGGATTTCGGCATTTACTCTGCGGTTGGAGGCTTTGTCTCCATGTTCGCCGTGATTTCAGGATCGTTGACTGCGGCGATCAGTCGTTTTATCACGTATGAGATGGGAGTTGGTAATACGGAGAAGATCGCTCGGATATTTTCCGTTTCGGTAGTTATACAGTTATTAATCTCAGGGATAATAGTCTTGTTTTCGGAAACCTTAGGGCTATGGTTCTTAAATATGCGGATGAATATACCTACGGATCGACTACTTGCGGCAAACTGGGTATATCAGTTTTCAATACTCACGTTTGTTATCAATTTGATAAGCATTCCGTATAATGCGAGTATAGTGGCTCATGAACGGATGTCGGCGTTCGCTTATATAAGCTTTTTTCAAGCGTTTGGCACATTGGTGATAGCATTTTTATTAGATTATTCTCCATGGGATCTATTGGTATTCTATGCATTCTTAATGGCGCTCTTGGCTTTTTTCGTACGTTTTCTTTATACGTATTATTGTAAAAAACATTTCTCGGAATGTCGTTTCCAATGGATTTGGGATAAGGTGCTAATCAAGCAGGTCTTTGGCTTTGCCGGATGGAATTTCTTAGGTGCCTCTTCGGGTGTATTAAGAGATCAAGGAGTGAATGTCTTGTTGAATATTTTTTGTGGTCCTGCCGTGAATGCCGCTCGTGGCATAGCGATGCAGGTGAATGCGGCGGTCAATAGTTTTGTCAATAATTTCATGATAGCATTAAACCCACAGATAACCAAGTCGTATGCCTCTGGTGATCGGGTCTATCTGATGAATTTGGTCTTTCAAGGCTCTCGATATTCTTTCTATTTGTTGTTGCTTCTCTCCTTACCGATTTTGCTGGAAACTCCTGTGTTGTTGAAACTGTGGCTTGGAGTTGTTCCGGATCATACCGTGGCGTTTGTCCGTTTAATATTGTTATATGCGTTGAGTGAGTCGGTTTCGCAAACATTGATAACGCTTATGCTGGCGACTGGCAGGATTCGCAATTATCAATTGTTGGTGGGAGGTTGCCAGATGCTTAATTTTCCAGTAGCGTATATCTTGTTGAAGTTAGGGTATGCGCCCGAAACAACAATTGTTTTGTCGATCATCATTGCTGTCTGCTGCTTGTTCTTACGATTGTATATGCTTCGAGGTATGGTCGGATTACCTATTAGGCTTTTTTTCACGAAGGTGCTTCTGAATATTTTTCGTGTTATGTTATTAGCTTTGGTTGTGCCGGTTTGTGTTATTAGCCATATGGAGGAGGGTCTTGTCCGACTTGTGCTGAATGGAATGATAAGTACTTGTGCTACTGGATGTAGCATATTGTTTATCGGTTGTTCACGAGAAGAAAGATTGTTTGTATGGCAAAGGATATCCCAGTTGAAAAATAAGTTTTTGAAATGAGAATAAATAAGGTTAAGACGGACTGTTGTGGTTGCACGGCTTGTGAAAGTGTCTGTCCACACGAGGCTATCCATATGGTTCCGGATACTTTTGGATTTCTTTACCCGGAAGTGAATGATTCATTATGTGTGGATTGTGGGCTTTGCGAGAAAATCTGTGCTTTTCATGAGGATTACGATAAAAGCTTGAATTTGGCAAAGCCGTTGGCTTATGCTGCGAAACACAAGAATCCGGAGGAGATAACAGCTTCGCAGAGTGGGGCTGCGTTTGTTGCGCTTTCAGATATCATCTTGTCGCAGGGTGGGGTAGTCTATGGGGCTGGATATACCGGGCATTTCCGGGTAGTTCATAAGAAAGCAGCGACAAAGGCTGAACGAGATGAGTTCCGGGGGAGTAAATACGTGCAGAGTGATATGAATACCATCTTTAGGCAAGTGCGGGAAGACCTTAGAGATGAATCGCTCGTGCTTTTCTCCGGTACGCCTTGCCAGACGGCGGGACTTGCCTCTTTTATCGGTAAACGTTTAAGAGATCGTTTGTTCTTGATGGATATAGTTTGCCATGGTGTACCCGCTCCATTTGTTTGGCGGGATTACCTCGATTATCTGGAGGCAAAAGAGGGCATGAGAATCACGGCGGTTAATTTTCGGGATAAGAAAAGATTTGGCTGGCGTTCGCACGTAGAATCGTTTTTATTCGCTAATACATACACCTATACATACACCTATACATACACCTATACATTTTATACCCATATTATGCTCCGCCGTTCATGCGGCGAGTGTCCTTATACGAACACGAACCGCCCATCGGATGTAACCGTGGCGGATTTCTGGGGAATAGAGAAAACGGTTGCGGCTACTCTTGGTGCGGATAACAAGGGCTGTTCACTGATTTTGCTCAATACGGATAAAGGTAAGGAATGGTTTGAGCAAGCTAGGAAAAGCATGGAATGTATGGCTGTTCCGTTAGAGGATTGTTTGCAACCCCAATTGCGCCATCCATCAGTGTTGCATCCAAAGCGAATCGCTTTTGAGGAGGACTATGCAAGATTAGGCTTTGAGAGAGCCTTGAAGAAGTATGGACTTCTTGGATGGAAAGCGGAAATCGGAGCATGTAAAAAGCATATTGTCAGATTGCTTTTGGATTTGTTACCTGTAATGGTTGTTCAAAAGCTAAAAAAAATTCGTGGAAAATAATGAAGATAGGAATTGTTACAATTTATAATGTTCCAAATTATGGAGCTATTTTGCAAGCTTATTCATTAGCTGAATATTTACGAAGAGAGGGGCATGAGGTCGTTTTATTTAATGTAGATTCACCTAAGAGACACCCTTATATATATAAATTAAAACGCTTGTTTAAATTAGGTTTTATAGATAAGTTTCAACAAAGGAATTATCCTGCTATAACTTCTAATCTTAATGAAGAAGTTGATATTTATATGGTAGGGAGTGATCAAGTGTGGAATATAGAGATAACACAGGCTGATTATGATAAGTACTTTCTTGCATTTGCCTTACATAATCGAAAAGTTTCTTATGCTGCAAGTTTTGGAAATAATGAATGGGATTTTCCTTCTAAAAGAAATGAAATCAGAGGCTTTCTTAGTGCTTTTAAGTATATAACAGTTAGGGAAGAAATGGGGGTAAATATTTTAAAGGACGAGTTTAATATGAAAGGGAATTGTGTATTAGATCCTTGCTTTTTGTTAGATGGAAATGATTTTCTTTTTGGAAAAATCATAGAGTCAAAAAAAATATTGGTATCGTACAAATTGAGTTATGATAGATTTTATGATTTGGAACTTAGAAAGTTAGGGAAGATGCTAGGTTGTAAAGTGAATAGGTTAAGATATAAATATGTAAGCTCGCTACCTAATTGTAAGGATTTAAATGTTGGTTATTGTGATGTGGAAGAGTGGTTGTATTCTATTGCCTCAGCTAGTTATGTTGTAACAGACTCTTTTCATGGAATGGTCTTTTCTATTTTGTTTAAAAAGCAGTTTGTTATATTTCCGTTGAATCCTAAACGTTCTTCTCGCATAGATGATTTACTTAAAAAATTGAATATGTTACATCGAAAGGTTTATTCGTGGAATGATGCCAATAACTTGTTCGGTTCAGCACCTATAGATTATTCTATTGTACATGAGAGACTTTCTATTTTACGCCAGAAATCAATCTGCGAATTGCAAAATATGTTATCATGAATATTCTATTTTATCAGATGGGACTCTCTCCTGTTGGAGGTGGGGTCGAAAGGGTTACGTTTAATATATCAAGAGAGCTTTGCCGAAGAAATATAAATATTTATGTAGCATATTGGAATAAAGAATCCGATGATGGGCAAAATTATGATGGAATTTATAAGGGAATAATATGTCAACCTTTAATAGATAAACAGGCAATCAAACGTTTAAAAGACTTTATTCTCAGTCATGATATAGAAATCATTGTTAATCAACGGGCTGAAAATGTTCGGATCACAAAAAAATTGTATAAGTTGAAATTACAATGCCATATTAAACTATATTCTTTTCTACATCTGTGTCCAACAGCATCAAGGGATGGGAGTCATTATACAGATTATCGTTTTCCTTCTCTTATAGTACGAAGTATTTTGAAGCGTATTTTGTTGTGTCTTTTCCAATATGACAGATACAGATTGACTTACGCTTACAACTGTTCTGATAAAATAGTTTTGCTTTCAGAACGTTTTAAGAAAGATTTTATATCTCTACTTGATATGAAATTTGTTGATGAACATAAGCTTTGTTTTATTCCCAATAGTTGTTCTTTTGATGAGTTTTATAATCCAAATTGTTTGAAAGATAAAAGAAAGATTATATTGGTTGTATGCAGAATGGTTGAAAATAATAAAAGAGTTCTTTTCTCTATCGATTTGTGGAGACGCATTTACTTAGATTATCCTGATTGGCAGATGGTGATAATAGGAGATGGACGAGATCTTGATAAATATAAGATGTTTGCGAAGATGTATGGATTGAAGAATCTAGTTTTTACTGGAAAAATAGACCCATTACCATTCTATAGAGAAGCGTCAGTCTTTTTAATGACATCCCGATTTGAAGGATTTGGCATGACTTTATTGGAATCACAGCAAATGGGGGTTGTTCCAATTGCTATTGATACTTATAAATCATTACATGATATTGTTCAAGATAATTATAATGGGGTGATTGTGAAAAATGAAGACTTAGATGAAATGGATCGATGTGTTCGAAGAGTTCTTGATGATGAGGATTTGCGCACTAAAATAGCTTATAATGAGATTAATAGTAGTAAGCGTTTTAAACCATCTGTAATTATAGAGTCTTGGATGACCTTACTGAATAGTTGATAATTTCTATTGCTAATTAAAATAGGAGGACAGTTTTATGAATAATAGAGTGATTCCATTACATTTAGTGGATTTTAGAAATTTTTATTTGGATATTGTACTCTTTTTAATTTCCCCCGTTCTATCTCTTTATGTATCTTTTAAAAATCTGACTTATAATCGCAGATCTATCTATATAATTGGTGCATTTTTTTGTCTTTTTGGATCGTTTCTTCCTCCCTCTCAAGATGCCTATAGGTATAGAGAAATGTATTATGATACTTCAGACGTAACTATTCGCTTGTTTAGTGAGGAGGGAAAGGATTTTCTTTTGCCTTTGTTGATGCGTCTATTTAATTATTTGGGATTTTCGTTTGAGAATTTTCGTTTTGTATTACTGTTGTTTTGCTATGTATTATGGATACAAATATTTTTGTTCTTTATAGATCGGTTTTATTTTTCTAAAAAGAATTATGCTTTATTGGTTGTTTGCATGCTTTTTTGTATTCGTATTTATTCGCTTTCGTATGGAATACGTTTTGCAGTTGCAAGTATATTTTTTATATATTCATTTTTTTTATTCTTTTTCGTGCGAAAAAGATTTAAGTCTTTTACTTTTTTATTGTTAGCTTTATGTATGCATTTTTCTATTATATTAATGATATTATTATTTCCTGTGACTTTTTTGTTGAAATGTTTACGTGTGAGTTTTAAAAAGAAAGTGTTATATATATTGTTGCTTACTCCAATAATTTCTTCAGCTTTAACTGATACGGTGGAGTTGTTTTCTGTAATGACGGGAAACGAGTTTATGTCTGGTTATGCAAATGCGTATATAGAAGGAACTTGGGGAACAAATGAGATGTTAAGCTGGCTAAGCTTTAATGGACTGTGTTATACTTTTGGTCGAATTCTTCCTTTGTTGTTCATCATAGCCTTCTGCTGTTGTTTTAACTGTAATTCATTCTTGGCCAATTTTTTCTTGTCTACATTGTTATTGTTAGAAATTAGTTTGTCCTCGCTAAGTTTGATATTGAGATTTTCTAATATTTCGATTATGCTTGGATTTATTTTAATCCTCTGCAATATAAAGAATATAAGCATGCAGTTGATGAAGATGAAAATACTTTCTTTTTCTTTTGTATTTGTTTTTATCCTTTATTCTTATGCCATGAGGGATGATTTGATTAATGGAAAACAATATAAGGCAATACTCTGTCCCATAAGTACTTTTTTTACGGATCAGTATCCAGATACTTGGGTGCGTGAAAAATTGCATTTGGATGGAATATTTGTTAATTCTACAATGGATCATTAATTGAATTTATCATATTTTACTTATGAAAATCTATTTTTTTGTTTCTGATATGTCAGGACGAGGGGGAACTGAACGTACGACGGCATTATTGGCAAATACTTTTGTTAGAAAAGGACATGATGTTTCAATCGTATCTCTTATTGATGAGAATAAGGATTGTGTATATGAACTTGATAGTAAAATAGATCTTGTTTATTTAGCAACTCCAAGTCCTAATTATCTAAAAACACGTATCAATCGTTTGTTTTTGTTGTTGAGGGCTTTTATTAAGATTCTTCTTAATTATTCTTTTAAAGATAATGATTCTATTATAATATGTCAAGGTTTTTTATCAAGTGTTTTTGTCTGGTTTTCGCTCAATGCAAATAGATCTATAGCTTGTGAACATTATAAGTATGAGGTGTATAATAGTGCGCTTAGGGCTTTTCGTAATTTTATTTATAAGAGTTTTATGACTGTGGTTGTATTAACCGACAATGATGCAAAAAGATTTAAGCTACATAAAGTAAATGCCTATGTAATCCCCAATATGACTTCATTTGGTATAAAGCCTAATCGAGTCGCAAATGCTAGACGAATGATTACCGTTGGTCGGTTACATCCTCAAAAAGGGTATGATTTGTTATTGTCTGCATTGGTCTCTGTTTTTGAGAGATATCCTGATTGGTATATTGATATTTATGCTGATGGAGATGAGGCATATGGTTTATTACTAAAGAAACAAGTTTCTGATCTAAATTTGCAGTCAAACGTATTCTTTAAAGAATTTTGCACAGATATTCAAAAAGAATATCTGAATTCATCTTTTTATGTTATGTCTTCTCGGTATGAAGGTTTTCCAATGACATTATTAGAGGCTATGGCCTGTGGGCTTCCTGTTGTCTCGTTTCAATGTCCGGAGGGACCTGCTGAACTATTGAAGGATAATGTGGGGCTTTTAGTTCCGCCTGAAGATGTTACGATGCTGTCTGAAGCTATTATTCGGATGATTAGAGATGAAAAACTTCGTGCGAATTGTACAGCGAAAGGTTTGAATGTTATACAAGCATATACGCCCGATAAAGTATATATAAAATGGTTGACTTTGTTTGAGAATATAAAAGAGAATAGATAAGATTTTTCTGATTTTGTTTTGAAGATATGAGATTGGTTATAGATTATAGATTGGCAGGATATTCGATGCGTGGGATGGCTAAATATTGTATTAGTATGACAAATGAGTTATTGAAGTCTCCACGTATGTCGGCTTTTGATATAATATTGTATGTAGATAAGAAGTGCAAGAAGGAACTGCTGCCTAATAGTGTAGAGTATAGAGTCTTGCCAACACGGAATTTTGTGTTTGGAGAACAAATTTTGTTACCTTATTTTCTTTATAGGGATAAAATTGATATTTTGTGGTCTCCTCATAATACATTCCCTCTCATAAAGATTCCTTCAGTAAAAATGTATGCAACTTGGCATGATTTGGTTGTTATGGATAAACGAATGAAGTGTAATACTTTATTGTCTTTTTTAAAACGTTCTTATTATAATCTAATAATGAGATATGGTTGGAAAAATTTAGATATGGTATGTACTGTTTCTGAATTTTCTAAGAAGGAGATATTAAATAAATTTCATTTTAAAAACATACTTATTACTCCTAATTGTATAGATGATTTCATCAAAAGCATTGATATAGAACTAAAAAATAAGAATTATTGTAGGGAGGATTTTTTCTTTACTGTTTCGGGAGAGTTCTGGTATAAAAATTTGGACTTTCTTTTTGATTGGTTTAGAAGTAATAGAAAATTTACCCTTAAGGTTGCTGGATTGAAACCTAATTCATTATTTTATAATAATTGCCCTGAAAATATTCAAATTCTACCATATAATATCCCTTTAGAAAAAATAATAGAATATTATTGTAGATGTAGGGCATTTTTATTTGTTTCAAAATATGAGGGATTTGGAATACCTATCTTAGAGGCAATGGCCTGTAATTGTAGATTGATAGTTTCTAATGTGGCATCTATACCTGAGGTTTGTGGTGATAATGGATTATATATTGATCCATATGATGTTAATACTTTTTCCGAGGCAATGAATAAAATAGATGATTTTGAAATTGATAAGAATAAGCGTTTACATCAAATTGAAAAGTTCTCAAATTGGGAGAAATCTGCAAATACGTTAATTGATGCTTTATTGGGTGATAAATTAGAATAAGATTGTAGTTTTTTATATTGATTTTTGATGTTACCCCTTGTCTCCATTATAGCCCCGTGTTATAATGCCGCCTCTTTTATATCCCAAGCGATTGAGTCTGTATTGGCACAATTGTTTGGGAATTGGGAGATGCTTATCGTAGATGATTGCTCTAGTGATGATTCGCTTGTAATCATTCAAAAGTATGCTGAACAAGACTCTCGTATCCGGTATCTCAAGACGGATGAGCCTTCTGGGTCTCCTACCTTGCCTCGAAATAAGGGGATAAAAGAGGCAAAAGGACGGTATATCGCCTTCTTAGATAGTGATGATATGTGGTTACCGAATAAGCTAAGCGATCAGTTAAAAGTTTTTGAAAAGTCTGAGGTCGCTATTGTTTTCTCTAATTATGAGAAAGTAAACTTAGATGGTGAGCGAAGCGGACGTGAGATAATAGCTCCTTGTGAGGTTGATTATCATTTGTTATTGAAAGGGAATTGCATAGGATGCTTGACAGCCATGTATGATTCAGCCTTGACGGGAAAGATGTTTTTCAAGGAAATTGGCCATGAGGACTATGTATGTTGGCTTTCTATCTTAAAGCAAGGGTATAAAGCGCAGAACACAAATACGGTGACGGCTCTTTACCGAGTTAGTGACCATTCGGTCTCTTCGAATAAATTAAAAGCCATGCGTTGGCAGTGGAACATTTTGAGAAATGAGATGGATTTGCCGGTGTATAAGGCTGTTTATTATTTTATTCATTATGCGATTAGAGCTTTTGCTAAGGCTATGAGGTGATCTTACTCAGTGAAATATTTGTATGCCTTAGATCTAGTGCTTACTCATAGACAAACTGTCTTGTAAAATAGAGGGCGATATTCTACTTCCAGCTTATGGAAAGTAAAATATTGCCCTCTATTAGTGTAGAAAAAATTGAGTATTTCATAGAATGAAAGCTATAATCGGAGGCTTGTTCCGGAAAAAAGTTCTATCTTTGTTCAACAACAGGTGTAGTAAGAAAAAAGGTTATGACGACTATGCGTAAATTACCGATAGGAATACAGAGTTTCGAAAATATTCGGAATGAGAACTATTTATATGTGGATAAGACTGCCTTGATTTACCAATTGGTGACGAAAGGTAAGCCTTACTTTCTGAGTCGTCCTCGCCGTTTTGGGAAAAGTTTATTGATATCTACGTTAGAAGCGCTATGGTTTTCTGAACTTTATAACTCCTTTTTATTCATCTATATCTGATGAGGAAAGAGGCGTACGCTGAAAAACTGGAGGCTAAATGCGAGGGGAAAGATTAGGAGCGTCTTTTATGTCAAACCCCATTCGTATGTAAGTGAGTTTGAGTATATTTGTGTTGACTTTAAATGTAAATAGATTATATGGAAAAACAAAAACAACAACCCCAGCGGTTGCAATCATTGGATGCCCTTAGGGGTTTTGACATGCTCTTTATTATGGGCGGTGCTTCTTTATTTGTCGCTTTGGCGACATTGTTTCCGAATCCTTTTTTTCAGGCGATAGCCGGGCAGATGGAACATGTGGAATGGAACGGATTGGCGCATCACGACACGATCTTCCCATTGTTCCTCTTTATTGCGGGTATCTCGTTTCCGTTCTCACTAGAGAAGCAACGAGGAAAAGGTATGACGGAAGGGGCGATTTACAAGAAGATCGTCCGTCGGGGGATTACCTTAGTTTTCTTGGGATTGGTATATAACGGGCTATTGTCGTTTGAATTTGACCACCTGCGTTGTGCGAGTGTGCTGGCGCGTATCGGGTTGGGATGGATGTTCGCAGCCTTGTTGTTTGTCCGTTTCGGTTGGAAAGCGCGTGCGGGGATAACGGCTCTTATCTTGGTTGGCTATTGGCTGGTGATGGCTTTTGTGCCTGTGCCGGACGCCGGTGGAGCGGGGCCGTTCACGCTCGAGGGAAATTTGGTGGGGTATATTGACCGCCTGTTTCTTCCCGGACGTTTGCACGAGACTGTTTTTGATCCGGAGGGTTTATTCTCCACCGTCCCCGCAATTGCTACGGCAATGTTGGGTATGTTCACTGGTGAATGGATTAAGTTAGGGAAAGAGGGGCTGACCGACAGAAAGAAAGTGCTTTGTTTAGTAGGAGCGGGAGCTGTATTGTTGATCGTCGGCTTGTTATGGAGCTTGGTCTTTCCGGTCAATAAGAAGCTATGGACAAGCTCTTTTGTCTGTGTAGTAGGTGCTTATTCCGTTTGGATGTTTGCTTTGTTCTTCTATATCATAGATGTATTGGGGTGGCGTAAATGGACTTTGTTTTTTACCGTGATCGGCATGAACTCTATTACGATCTATTTGGCGCAGCGTTTCATCCGTTTCTCCTATACTTCCGAGGCTATATTCGGAGGGTTGGCGAAATTGATGCCCGAGACCGCCCAGCCTTTGGTTAGCGCTATCGCATATATCGCTGTTTGTTGGGGATTCTTGTATTTCTTATATCGCCAACGTATTTTCTTGAAAGTATAATAGACGGATGGAGAAGAAGAAATTAAATCGGTTGGAGTCATTGGACGTACTCCGTGGCTTCGACCTTTTTTGCTTAGTGGTGTTGGAGATGGTGTTGCATCCGCTGGCCCATGCGATCGATATGCCTTGGTTTAATTCTTTTATGTGGGGATTCTCGCATGTGGAATGGGAGGGATTCTCTACGTGGGATCTCGTGATGCCCTTATTCTTATTCATGGCGGGAGTTTCCATGCCTTTCTCTCTGTCTCGTTATAAGGATATGCCCGATAAGATGGCGGTATATCGGCGGATCGGGAAACGGGTGGTACTGCTTTGGGTCTTCGGTATGATGTGCCAAGGTAATTTATTGGCTTTGGACCCGGATCGGGTTTATCTGTATTCAAATACTTTGCAGTCGATCGCTATGGGGTATTTGATTGCTTCTTTGTTATTCTTGCATGTAAGGATACGGGTACAGATCGGTATTGCGGCAGCTCTTTTATTAATCTTTTGGGGAACGATGGAGTTTATTACGGTCGGTAACTATGGGGGAGGTTCGTACACACCGGATAGTAATTTGGCCGAATGGATCGACCGCACTGTACTGGGACGTTTCCGGGATGGGGCGACGGTGGAGAACGGGGAGGTGATCTTCGCTACTTGGTATCGTTATACATGGATACTGAGCAGCTTGAATTTCGGGGTAACCGTGTTGACCGGGTTGTTCGCCGGATATATCCTAAAGAACAAATTATATTCTGAGCGGCTCAAATTACGGATGTTATTCGGAATAGGTCTGGGTATGGTTATCGCCGGATGGCTTTGGGGGATCGAGCTTCCCGTTATTAAGAAACTGTGGACTAGTTCGATGGTATTGGTGAGCAGTGGGTACTGTTTCTTGCTTATGGGGTTGTTCTATTATTGGATCGACTATAAAGGGCATCGAAAGTATACGACTTGGCTGAAAGTGTATGGCATGAATTCAATACTGGCTTATATGCTTACTAACGTGGTAAGTTTTAGGTGTATCGGCGAATCCTTGTTTTTCGGAACCCTGCAATATTTAGGAAATTATTATCCGGTGCTCATTGCCATGTGCAATGTATCGGTAATTTATGTACTTTTGTATGCGTTTTATAAACATAATATTTTCCTTAAAGTATAGAAACAAGAAAACTTAGATCGAAGAAAGATGGAATCAATCAAACAAATATACCGGATGGGTCATGGCCCTTCAAGCAGTCATACCATGGGGCCGATGCGTGCGGCACAAATGTTCTTGGAACGTAACCGGGGTGCTGTTCGTTTTAACGTAACCTTATATGGTAGCCTGGCGGCTACGGGAAAAGGCCATATGACGGATGCCGCTATTCTTGAGGTATTACAGCCGGTCGCAAAGACAAATATTACTTGGGAACCCAAGACTTTCTTGCCGTTCCACCCGAACGGGATGTTGTTCGAGTCGTATAATGAGAGTGGCGAGGAGCTGGATACGTGGACCGTATATAGTATCGGCGGGGGAACCTTGGCGAACGAGTCTTTCAATGAGTTGAGGACGGAGCAAGTATACGATATGCATACGATCAAGGAGATACAGGCTTGGTGTGAGAAGACTGGCCATTCCTATTGGGAATATGTCGAGCAGCACGAAGGCCCTTCTATCTGGGATTATCTGGCTGAGGTATGGGAAGTGATGCAGGATGCGGTTCGTCGTGGCCTGGAAGCGGAAGGCATCTTGCCGGGAGGTTTGGGCATTCGTCGTAAGGCTTCCGATTATATGATCCGTGCGAAAGGCTATGGCAGCAGTATCAAGAGCCGGGGAATGGTGTATGCCTATGCCTTGGCGGTGTCTGAGGAGAACGCGTGCGGTGGGAAGATCGTGACCGCTCCGACTTGTGGTTCTTGCGGTGTAATGCCTGCGGTCCTTTATCACTTGAAGGAGACGCGTGAGTTCCGTGATTCCCGTATATTGCGTGCGTTGGCTACGGCAGGCTTGTTTGGAAATGTGGTGCGTACGAATGCCTCCGTATCGGGGGCAGAGGTAGGTTGCCAAGGTGAGGTTGGCGTGGCTTGCGCTATGGCTGCCGCTGCCGCCAGTCAGTTGTTTGGTGGTACGCCCGCGCAGATCGAGTATGCCGCCGAGATGGGATTGGAGCATCACTTGGGATTGACTTGCGATCCTGTTTGTGGCTTGGTACAAATCCCTTGTATCGAGCGAAACGCTTTTGCCGCCGCCCGTGCGCTTGACGCGAATACGTTCTCGAACTTCTCCGACGGAAAACACCGGGTAAGTTTTGATCAGGTGGTTGAGGTGATGCGCCAGACAGGTAATGATTTGCCCAGTCTTTATAAGGAGACCTCGGAAGGTGGTTTGGCGAAGAACATGGAGAACTCGAATAATTAAAAGATACTATTTGATTTACTAATAAATAATCTACTATTGATGATAAACGGAAAGAAAAGCCTGTTTTACACTGTATTGATGGCCGGTGCCTTGATGTCCTGTGGTGGCCCTAAACAGGCTCCAAATGAAGATGTAGCGAAGAGTGGTAATCCTGTATTTGAGGGTTGGTACGCCGATCCGGAGGGAATTATTTACGGGGATACCTATTGGATTTACCCGACTACGAGTGATTTATATGAGAAGCAAACCTTCTTCGATTGCTTCTCTTCCAAGGATTTGGTGAATTGGACCAAGCATACCGCCATTCTTGATACGGCTGAGGTGAAATGGGCGAAGATCGCTATGTGGGCTCCTTCGGTAATCAACAAGGACGGTAAGTATTATCTTTTCTTTGGGGCGAATGACGTGCACGAGGGAGAGATCGGAGGCATCGGTGTTGCCGTGAGCGATCGTCCGGAAGGGCCTTATAAGGATTTGCTGGGTAAGCCGCTGATCAACGAGATCGTGAACGGGGCGCAGCCGATCGATCAGTTTGTTTTCCACGACGCTGACAATGATGAGTATTATATGTATTACGGTGGTTGGAAACACTGCAACATGGTACGCTTGAATAAAGACTTTACCGGACTTATACCGTTCGAGGACGGAACGATTTATAAAGAGGTAACTCCCAAGGATTACGTGGAAGGCCCGTTTATGTTTAAGAAGAATGGTAAATATTACTTCATGTGGAGTGAGGGTGGTTGGACCGGACCGGATTACAAGGTCGCTTACGCCATCTCCGATTCTCCTTTTGGCCCGTTCAATCGTATCGGGGAGGTCTTGCGGCAAAATTTCGATATCGCCAACGGAGCGGGTCACCACTCGATCATGCATGTGCCGAATTCGGAAGATTACTACATCGTGTACCATCGCCGGCCGGCCGGGGTCAAGACACGTGACCACCGGGAGACTTGTATTGAGAAGATGACGTTTAACGAGGAGGGATTGATCAATCCTGTGGAGATTACGACCGAAGGAGTTGAGGCTCGCACGATCCAATAATTATTTAAGAAGGATTACATAGCAAGAAAACTTAGGTTTTATTTGCTATGTAATTTTTTTATACTACTTTTGACGCATGTGTCAAACTATAATGACAAACGATAGTGACAAAACAAAAAATAACATTTAATTATGGAAGCGAAAGACATGAATGAGATGGAGCCTCGCATCATAGAAGCGGCGAAGCGAGTGTTTGTCCGAAAGGGGTACGAGGCGGCTACCATGAGTGACGTGGCGGCAGAAGTGGGTATTGGCAGGACGGCCTTACATTATTATTATAGGACGAAAGAGATTCTGTTCGACGCTATTTTCGGACAATTGCTTTCTTCATTGTTGCCGAACATCGATCGGGTTTTGGATGAGAAGAGTACGATGCTGGAGAAAATGCCGGTGATCGTTGATCTGTATATGGGAATTGTTCGTGCGAACCCGATGTTCCCGAATTTTGTGGTGGGCGAGTTAAACAGAGATCCGGAACGTTTATTCCAGACCGTGCTGAAAGATCCGAAAAAAATACAGCCCATCCTGCGTCTTCGTCGTCAGATAGAGGAGGAGATGGACGAGGGGCTTCTACGGAAGATGCCGGTCATAGATTTGGTTTCGACCTTGGTGAGCCTAGTGGTCTTCCCGTTGTTGATCCGCAAGCCACTAGCGGCGGCTTTTTTGGATAACGATATGGGGCGGTTTGAGGAATATATGGATAGGCGCAGGGATTTGATCGTCGAGGTAATAACCCAGCTGATGGTCCCGGATGCCAGATGATGGATTTGTTCAATTTAATAAACATATCATAGAGTATATGAGAGGTGTATATGTATTATTGTTAATTAGCCTGTTGGGTTATGCCGGAAGGGTTAGCGGACAGGAATCGGTCACGATCACCCAATGTTACGAGTGGGCGAGGGCGAATTATCCGCAGATTCATCAAATGGGTTTGATCGATCAGACGGAGCGTTATAGCTTGAGCAATGTGGGCAAGGCTTGGCTTCCCCAGCTTTCGGTAAGCGGTAAGGCAAGCTATCAGAGCGACGTGACGAAGTTGCCTTTGGATGGCGATAAGATCTCCTCGCTTCTTCCCGGCTTTGAGATCCCTAGCTTGAGCAAGGATCAGTATCAAGTCGTGGCGCAGGTGGACCAGACGATTTGGGACGGCGGTAGCACCCGTTCGGCCCGTGCCTTGACTCGTGCCGAGGCGATCGCCAACCGGGAGCAATTGGAAAGTGAGTTGTATGCGCTGAACGACCGGGTGAATCAAATCTACTTCGGTTGCCTGCTGCAAGACGAGTTGATACGTCAGAACGCTTTGCTTCAAAAGGAGTTGCAGGTCAATATCGAGCGTATCAAGGCGATGATGGACAATGGCGTGGCGAATCAATCGGATCTGGAAAGTATGGAAGTGGAACTGCTGAATGCCCGCCAAAATGAGATTGAGCTAAGGGCGTCTCGCACGGCATATCGGCAGATGTTGGCGACCTTTATCAATAAACCGCTGACGGATCAAGTCGTCTTGAAGACTCCGGAGTCACCCGAGCGTTCATTGTCCACGCAAATCAACCGTCCGGAATTACGGGCCTTGGATGCTAAGAGCGAATGGATCGAGACGCAAAACAAGCAGGTAACGGCGGGCTTGATGCCTCGTATCGGAGCTTTCGTACAAGGTGGTTACGGACGGCCGGGCTTGAACATGCTGGAGGATAGTTTCGAGCCTTATTATGTGGCCGGTGTCCGTCTTTCTTGGAATCTGGGGAAGTTGTACACGCTGAAGAACGACCGGAGGAAGATCGAGGTAAGCCGTCGCCAGATTGATGTGCAACGGGAGACCTTCTTATTCAATACCCGCCTGCAACTTTTGCAGCAAAACACGGAGATAAAGAAAATGACGGACCTGATGCGTGCCGATGACGATATCATCCGTCTGAGAACAAGCATCAAGCAGGCGGCGGAGGTGAAGCTGGAGAATGGCGTGATTTCTGTCACGGACCTAATCCGGGAGATCAACGCCGAGGACATGGCCCGGCAAACCGCCGCGGCGCACCGTGTACAGCGCTTGATGACTATTTATAATTATATGTATACAACGAATTAAATAGAGTATGACAAATACAATTGATTTATGAGACATTTGATTTTTATCAGCTTATGTAGCCTTCTATGGACGGCTTGCGGTAATACAGACAATGATTTTGACGCTTCCGGTACCTTTGAGGCAACCGAGATCTTGGTATCTTCGGAAGCCAACGGAAAGATCATGGAACTGAATATCGAGGAGGGCGATCGCTTGGATGCCGGCGCCATCGTGGGTTACGTGGATAGCACCCAGCTTTTTCTGCGGAAGATGCAACTCTCTGCCAGCCTTCGCTCGGTAGATATTCGCAAGCCGGATATCCGTAAGCAGATCGCTGTCTTGGAACAACAAATCGCCACGGCTAAGACCGAGCAACAGCGACAGGAAAACTTGGTGCGTGCGAAAGCGGGTAACCAAAAGCAACTGGACGATATCGTGAATAACATCAAATATCTCCAGAAACAACTGGATGCCCAATACTCCTCCTTAAGCAAGACGACGGGAGCTGCCGACGCCGAGGCGGAGGGCCTGCAATACCAGATCATGCAATTGGATGATCAACTGATGAAAAGCCGTATCCTCAATCCCCAGACCGGTACGGTATTGGTGAAATACGCCGAACCGGGAGAGGTGACGGCGGCAGGCAAACCGCTTTACAAGATCGCCGATACGGACTTGCTTTATCTCCGTGCCTATGTGACGGCGGATCAGTTATCCCACCTGAAACTAGGGCAATCTCTCAAGGTCTTCGCCGACTATGGGAATGATCGCCGGGAATACCCCGGTACGATCACGTGGATCTCCGATAAATCCGAGTTTACCCCGAAAGGTATCCAGACGAAGGACGAACGGGCTAATTTGGTATATGCCATCAAGATCGCCGTCCGCAACGATGGTTATCTGAAGATCGGGCAATATGGGGAGATTAAATATGAATAACGAGATTCATATAAATCATATCACCAAGCGTTATGGCGATGTCGAGGCCTTGCGGAATCTGTCGCTGGAGATCGGCTCCGGTGAGTTGTTCGGGTTGATCGGTCCGGATGGGGCGGGAAAGACCACCCTGTTTCGTATCCTGACCACGTTGTTGCTGGCCGATAGCGGTACCGCCTCTGTCTGCGGCTTGGACGTGGTGAAAGACTTGAAGGAGATCCGTCGGCGGGTAGGATATATGCCCGGCCGCTTCTCGCTCTACCAAGACCTGACAGTAGAGGAGAACTTGAACTTCTTCGCTACGGTCTTCAATACGACGATCGAGGAGAACTACGATCTGGTACGGGATATCTATAGTCAGATAGAGCCGTTCAAGCATCGGCGGGCGGGGAAGCTGTCCGGTGGTATGAAGCAGAAGCTGGCTTTGAGTTGCGCCTTGATCCATCGTCCGGATGTCTTGTTCTTGGATGAGCCTACGACGGGGGTCGATCCTGTCTCCCGCTCTGAGTTCTGGGATATGCTGGATCGTCTGAAACGGCAAGGCATTACGATACTTGTCTCTACGCCTTATATGGATGAGGCCTCCCGTTGCGACCGTATCGCTTTGGTGCGTTCTGGGGAATGCCTGTCTATCGATACGCCGGTAGGTATCCGTACCTCATTCGATAGGCGGCTATACGCGGTGCGATGCGCATCGATGTATAAGTTGTTGGGAGACTTGCGGGAGTTCCCGGATACAAACTCGTGTTTCGCTTTTGGAGATGCTCATCATCTTACGTTGAGGAGGGATGGGGAGGATGTCATGAGGCGATTACAGGAATATCTGAAAGGCAAAGGTTACGCGGACGTAAGCATCGAACGCCTTGAGCCAAGCGTTGAGGATTGTTTCATGGCCTTGTAAGAGAGGGGATGTGTCGCATTTCCCCAAGATTCGACCTCGCGTCGGGTGCGAAGTCGAATCTTGGAAAAATACGGGGCTTGCGTCGGGCGCGAGGTCGAATCTCGGGGAAATGCGGGGCCTCGCGTTGGGCGCGAGGTCGAATCTTGGGGAAATGCGGCATTGTAATTATGAAATAAGGATAAAAAATGAAAGCGATAGAAGTAAAACAACTGACCAAACGTTTCGGCACCTTCACCGCCGTCGATCATATCAGTTTCGAGGTGGAGCCGGGCGAGATATTCGGCTTCCTCGGGGCAAACGGGGCAGGGAAGACCACCGCCATGCGTATGCTCTGCGGCCTGTCGGTCCCGACATCCGGCGAGGCCCGGGTAGCCGGTTTCGATGTCTACCGGGAGAGCGAGTCCATCAAACGGAATATCGGATACATGAGCCAGAAATTCTCCCTATACGGCGATCTAAAGGTATGGGAGAATATCCGTCTCTTCGGCGGTATCTACGGTTTGTCTAAACGGCAGCTGTCCCAGAAAACGGATGAGTTGCTGGATATCCTCGGGCTGGAAAAGGAGCGGAACACCTTGGTCGATTCCCTGCCCTTGGGCTGGAAACAGAAGCTATCCTTCTCCGTGGCGATCATCCATGATCCCAAGATCGTTTTCTTGGATGAGCCTACCGGAGGCGTCGATCCCGTCACCCGCCGCCAGTTCTGGGAGTTGATCTATGAAGCGGCTGCCCGGGGGATCACGATCTTCGTCACCACCCATTATATGGATGAGGCGGAGTATTGTAACCGTGTCTCCATCATGGTAGACGGAAAGATCGAAGCGTTAGACAGTCCCTCCGCCTTGAAACGGGATTTTAAGACAACGAATATGAACCAAGTCTTCCACGCCTTGGCTCGAAAAGCAACGAGAGGAGAATAAACGATGAAACAATTCATATCCTTTGTTAGAAAGGAGTTCTATCACATTTTCAGGGACGCACGCACGACAATGATCCTCTTGCTCATGCCCGTTATCCTGATCATCTTGTTCGGATATGCCATCACGACCGAGATCAAGCGTGTGCCGATCGCTATTTTCGACCAAAGCCGGGATGAGCTGACACTGAAGATGACAGACCGCTTGAATGCCAGCGAGTACTTCGAGCTGTATACGACCGTCGATAGCTATGAGGATGCCGGGGCCTTGTTTCGGCAAGGAAAGGTACACGTCATAGTTGTCTTCCCCCCCGGGTACGCTTCCACGGCCGATGCCCAAGTACAAGTCTTGGCGGACGCTACCGATCCGAACGAGGCCACGCAGCTAATCGCCTATTGCTCGGCGATCATTGCGGAACAGTTGAAAGGCGAGTCGGCGGTTGAGGGTAAAGCCGTGACCCCGGTTACCACTTTGCTCTACAACCCTCAAATGAAAGGTGCCTACAACTTCGTGCCCGGCGTGATGGGTTTGATCTTGATCCTTATATGTGCCATGATGACCTCGATCGGCATCGTGAAAGAGAAGGAGATGGGAACGATGGAAGTCCTGCTGGTCTCCCCGTTGAAACCCATCTACATCATTCTGGCCAAGGCGATCCCATACCTATTGCTGAGTATGGTGAATATCGCTACGATCTTGCTGCTATCCTATTTCCTGCTGGACGTTCCGATAAAAGGCAGCCTGCTGTTGCTGGTTTCCGTATCCATCCTGTATGCGATCGTATCCCTCTGTCTGGGCCTGCTGATCTCCACGGTAGCCGATACCCAGCAGGCGGCTATGTTGATCAGCGGTATCGCCTTGATGCTTCCGATCATGTTGTTGAGCGGCATGATGTTCCCGATAGAGAATATGCCGGATATCCTGCAATGGTTCTCCCATATCGTTCCGGCCAAATGGTATATCATCGCCGTGAAGGACGTGATGATCAAGGGGCTTCCCGCCGTGTCGATCTTGAAGGAGATCGGGATACTGTCGTTCATGGCGGTCGTGCTGGTATTCTTGAGTGTGAAACGTTTTAAAATACGATTATAAGCTATGTTACGATATTTGTTAGAGAAAGAGTTCAAGCAGATCCGTCGGGACCGGTTCATGCCGAAGATTATCTTCATCATCCCGATCATGCAGTTGATCATCTTACCTTTTGCCGCTAATTTCGAGATGCGAAATATCAACCTTAGCATTGTGGACAACGATCATTCCGTCACCTCCATGCAATTGGTAGATAAGGTACTATCCTCCGGATATTTCCGCCTGACAGACCGGTCGGATCGTTACGACGAGGCGCTGACCTCGGTGGAGAGCAATGAGTCCGATATCATTCTGGAAATCCCCTCTGATTTCGAGCGGGACTTGGGTAAGGAGGGCAGGGCGGGCGTGATGATCGCCGCTAACGCCGTGAACGGAACTAAGGGCGGCTTGGGTAGCTCCTACCTCTCCTCGATTATACAGGATTTCAATAGGGAGAAAGGTTTCGCCTCTATGGGATCGGGCAGGGGAGTGGCTTCGATTAACCTGTTCAATCCCCACTTGAGTTACAAGATCTATATGGTTCCCGGCATCATGGTATTCTTGCTGACGATTATCGGGGGATCGATCTCCGCCTTGAATATCGTGAGCGAGAAGGAGAAAGGGACGATCGAGCAGATAAACGTCTCGCCCGTACCCAAGTCCCTGTTCCTGCTGTCGAAGCTGATCCCTTTCTGGGTGATAGGCTTTGTCCTGCTGACGGTGGCGATCCTCATCGCTTGGCTGATCTACGGCTTGGTGCCGGAGGGGAGTTTCGGGGTGATCTATTTGTTTGCCGCCGTATATTTGATCGCTTTTACGGGATTTGGCTTGGCGATCTCCTCCTTCTCGTCCACACAGCAACAAGCGATGCTTACGGCGTTTTTCTTCTTGATCATTTTCGCCTTGCTAAGCGGATTGTTCACGCCGATCAGCAGTATGCCGGAATGGGCGCAGAAGATCACGCTGGCGAACCCGGTGCGTTATTTCGTGGAGGTGATGCGTATGGTCTATTTAAAGGGGAGCGGCTTTGCCGATTTACGGGGACATTTTGTGATTGTCTGTCTATTTGCTGTTTTTTTTAATCTGTTAGCGGTAATTAGTTATCGTAAAAAGGGGTAGTTCGGAAATAAATGTTTTCTTTGTATCCCGTTTACGGATTATAAACTAATACAGCGAAAAAACATGTCATTTATCATTGTCGTACTTTGTTTGGCCTTATTGATTGTCTTGATATCCTACTTTAAGGTGGATGCTTTCATTGCGTTTCTGATCTCCTCTATCTTGGCGGGCATCGCTTTGGGCATTCCGTTGGAGAAGCTGCCGGACTCGGTGAATAACGGTATCGGGAGTATCTTGGGTGGGTTGACGTTGATTATCGTATTAGGCGCTATGCTAGGCAAGTTGGTGGCCGAGAGCGGAGCGGCACAGAAGATCGCTTCCGTGATGGTGTCACTTTTTGGTACTAAGCATATACAATGGGGGCTGATGGTGACAGGTTTTGTCGTGGGTATTCCGTTATTTTATGGGATCGGATTTGTGTTGTTGGTGCCATTGATCTTCTCGATCGTGTATAAATACAAGCTTCCGGCGGTCTATATCGGGTTGCCGATGTTGGCGGCGCTGTCCGTGACGCATGGATTCCTGCCCCCGCATCCGTCTCCGGTAGCCTTGGTGGTACAATTCAACGCGAATATCGGCCTTACGCTGATCTACGGTTTATGTTTGGCGATTCCGGCTATCATTATCGCCGGGCCGGTGTTCGGCAGTCGGTTGAAACATATAAAATCCGGTCCGGTCACGTTGTTCGAGCAGAAAGAGGATAGCGGGAGATATAGCATACCGGGCAAGGCGAATAGTTTTATCAGCGCTACGTTGCCTGTCTTTTTACTGATTATCGTGACGGTTATTCCTTATTGCTTTAAGGATATGGGCGAGATGGCGAGCGGGATAGTCTCTTTTATTGGTGCTCCTTCCATTGTAATGCTGATCGCCTTGTTGTTCGCTACATATACGCTGGGCATCCGGCAGGGACGTGGTATCAAGTCGGTTATGGCAGTCTATGGGGAGGCCGTGAAAGATATCTCTATGATCCTTTTGATCATTGCGGGTTCCGGTATCTTCAAGCAGATCATGGAGGATAGCGGGGTAAGCAATGAGCTGGCGACAAGTCTGGAGCAATTGCCCGTTCATCCGTTGATCTTGGGTTGGTTGATCTCTGCCGTGATCCGTTTGTGCGTGGGATCGGCTACGGTGGCGGCGTTGACGGCGGCGGGCGTGGTGATGCCTTTAGTTACGCAAACGGGTGCGAACCCGAACTTGATGGTTTTATCTTTAGGAGCGGGTAGCTTGATGTTCTCGCATGTCAACGATTCCGGCTTCTGGATGTTCAAGGAATATTTTAACCTAAGCATAAAGGATACGATCTGCTCATGGTCTATCATGGAGACGATCGTGTCGGTCGTAGGATTGATCGGGGTAATGATCTTAAATATGATTGTATAATAAAAGAATGATTGAGCAATGAGAAAGAGATGGCTGCTTAGTATCGTTATTATGCTTTTCCCTTTCGTCGCCTCGTTTGCGGCGGACCCGGAGGAAGGTACTTATCCAACGGTCGGGAGGCTTTTTCATATAGCACGAAGCGTGAATAAGAACTTGGTTTGTTACGATGTGAATCTGAGAGATGGTAAGCTGGATACACATGATCCCTTGAACGTTTATTGGGTCAATCGGGAAAAGCATCCGGGGGAAACCAATGGCTTGAGCTATATCCAACGGAAAATGGCTTATGGGTATAAACTGATCTCGGCGAGTGATAATGCTTGTGTATGCTCATTGACCGCTTATCCCTCCCGCCAGTTGACGATTACCAAACGTGATTCCCGCTATGTATGCTACATAACGATCAACAACCAACAGGCGATTCTCCAATCCCTCTACGTTAAAGCCAGCTCCAAGAATCCTTTAAGCGTCGAGTATGTAGAGCTACAAGGAATCTCTGTCGCCACGAATCAACCGGTAACGGAAAGAGTCAGGAAATAGATCAATATATTTTTTTACTAACATATAAATGAAAGAAATTATGAGCATGATTAACGCAGATGAGAATTTTGAGAAATTAGGGTTGACCTTACCTCCCGCACCGGCTCCGGCCGGAGTTTACAAGCCTTGTGTGATAGATGGCAAATACCTGTATCTTTCCGGTCACGGGCCTGTGCGGAATGATAAGTCCTTGATCATCGGACGTATCGGCAAGGACTTGACGATGGATGAAGGCAAACTCGCCGCCCAGCAAGTAGGACTTACCATGTTGGCGACCATCCAGGCGAACCTTGGTAGCTTCAACAAGATAAAGAGAGTGATCAAGGTATTGGGTATGGTAAATTGTACGCCCGATTTCGGAAAGCATCCTTATGTGATCAATGGCTGTAGCGAGTTGTTCGCCGCCGTATGGGGGCCGGATAACGGTGTAGGTACCCGTAGCGCCGTAGGATTCGGTTCTCTTCCCGATAATATTCCTGTAGAGATAGAGGCTTTGTTCGAATTATACGAATAAGCCATGGACGATTGGTACGTCATAAGTAATGTAGACCGGATAGACTCGCCAGCCTTGGCGTTCTATCCGGATCGTATTTCCGGCAATATCGAGTTGGCCAAGAGGATCATAGGCGATACGAACCGGCTTCGTCCGCACGTGAAGACGAATAAGGCGGCTGAGGTATCCCGCATGCTGCTGGATGCCGGAATCCGGAAGTTCAAGTGCGCTACGATTGCCGAGGCCGAGATGCTGGGGCATATGAATGCCCCCGATGTATTATTAGCCTATCAGCCGGTAGGCCCGAAGATTTCCCGCTTATTAGATTTGATAAAGGCATATCCCGCCACCCATTACTCCTGCTTGGTAGATCAAGCGGAGAATGCCCGTGCGATCTCGGCTCTTTGCGAGGCCGGGAATATCACCTTGGATGTCTTTATCGATCTGAACGTGGGAATGAATCGTACCGGAGTCCTCCCGGAGAGAGCGGAGGCGCTGGTGGATGCCATCCTGCCGCTGAAGTCTCTGCAGATTATCGGGTTGCATGGCTACGACGGACATATACATGATGCGGAGCTATCGGTACGTTGCCAAGGCGCAGATGCAGCGTACGCCTTGACCGAACGTGTGTTCCGGGAGATATCCCGAAAGTTCGCCTATCCATTGGTAAAGGTGATGGGGGGTACTCCTACATTCCCGATGTACGCGAAGCGGAAGGATTGCGAATGCAGTCCCGGCACGTTTGTGTTCTGGGATTGGGGGTATGGAAACGCTTATCCGGATATGCCGTTCAAGGTAGCTGCCTTATTGATAACTCGGGTCATTTCCGTGCTGGATGAGCATCATGTTTGCGTAGATCTTGGTTACAAGGCGGTAGCCTCGGAAAGTCCTTTGCCCCGTGTGTTTTTCTTGAACCATCCGGAGGCGAAACCTATCTCCCAGAGCGAGGAGCATCTGGTCTTGGAAGTCCCGGACAGTCGGCTCTATCCATTAGGTTCCGTATTCTATGGCATTCCCGTTCATATTTGTCCTACGGTCGCTTTATACGACAAGGCTTATGTGATCCGGGATCGTGAGGCGATCGGCGAATGGCCTATCATTGCCCGTTCACGCCGCATCACCTATTAACGGTAATCAAATTTTCAATTATCAATTATCAACTCTCAATTAATAAAATGAATAAGCCATTTATTATCGACGCTCATCTCGACCTTAGCATGAACGCTTTGGAGTGGAACCGGGATTTGCGTCAACCCCTAAAGGAAATAAACCGGAGAGAAATCGGTATGACCGATAAGCCCGACCGTGGAAACGCCACTATATCGTTTGAGGAACTGCGTAAAGGAAACGTCGGGTTGGTAGTCGCCACCCAGATCGGTCGCTATGTAGGGCCGGATAATCCACTTCCCGGTTGGCATTCCCCGGAACAAGCTTGGGCGCAGACCCAAGGCCAACTTGCTTGGTATAAGGCGATGGAAGAGGAGGGCCAGATGGTCATGATCCGGGATAAGAAGGCCTTGGATACGCATCTGGCTCTTTGGAAAGACGGTGAACCCGCCGACAAGAAGCCGATCGGTTATGTATTAAGTATCGAGGGAGCCGACTCGTTCATCACGGTGAATCATGTGGAAAGGGCGTATGCTTATGGCTTGAGGGCGGTTGGCCCGGCACATTACGGCCCCGGAAGATATGCCAACGGTACGGATTCTACCGGTCATCTGAATGCCATGGGGAAAGAGTTGTTGCGTACCATGGATCGCTTGGGTATGATTCTTGACGTGACCCATTTATGTGATGAGGCTTTCTGGGATGCATTGGATTTGTATAAGGGACCGATTTGGGCGAGCCATAACAACTGTCGGGCCTTCGCAGATCACAACCGCCAGTTTAGCGACGAGATGATCAAGGCGTTGATAGAGCGTGGCGCCGTGATCGGTATCGCCCTAGACGCTTGGATGATGGTACCGAACTGGGTGCGAGGCGAGTCTACTCCAAGAGGCATGAACTGTGGAATGGAGATTATGGCGAACAATATCGATCATGTCTGCCAATTGGCCGGAAACGCGAACCATGTGGCTATCGGCAGTGATCTGGATGGTGCTTTCGGTACGGAGCAATGCCCGTATGACCTAGTAACGATCGCCGATCTCCAAAAGATATTCCCGATCCTTCAATACCGTGGCTTTACGGACGATGCTATCAACCGTATCGCCTCTGGTAACTGGATTGAGTTCTTACGGAAGCATTTGCCG
Source organism: Parabacteroides sp. AF21-43 (assembly GCF_003635435.1). Lineage (NCBI taxonomy): Bacteria > Pseudomonadati > Bacteroidota > Bacteroidia > Bacteroidales > Tannerellaceae > Parabacteroides > Parabacteroides sp. AF21-43. The sequence continues at coordinate 28,758 of NZ_QTMG01000002.1, forward strand.
GAATAAGCTACTGCAACCCGGGTTGCAGTGATACCGCGATGCGGATGCAGTGTTACTGCAACCCGGATTGCAGCGTCACTGCATCCGCATCGCGGTAAAAAGACAAACAAGGTGAGTCTATTTTATATCTGCAATACCAAGACGAACCGGCATCCCTTCTTATATTCCTTATCGATAGATAGGGTTCCGTTTAATTTACTAGCCATCAGTGCGCAGATGGGTAATCCCAAACCATCGCCTTGCGCTAGATCCTTCGCCTCATTGAATGGCTTGAATAAGTTCTCTTTTAGATCATCCGGTATGCCTGTACCATTATCGGTAATGATAAATTGGCAAACATGAGCGCCTTTCCGTTTAAATTCCAGACGGATGTTACCGCTGGAAGTATATAATGCGGCATTCTTTAACAAATGTAATAAGACTTGCTCCAGATGCTCGGCGTTCGTCTTAATCTCCAATTGGGGCACGTCTGTTACGAGATTGACCTCCGGTTGAATATCCCCTTTAACCTTCTCCACGATTTTCTTACTGAAGTTTCCTACATTAAAAGAACTAACCTCATACGGTTCCATCAACGTATTCTCCAAGGAGGAAAGCTCTTGGATATGAACCGTAAACTGTTTCAAAGCCTCTACCCGTGTCCATACATCCTCGGCCTGCTTCGGAGCTACCGCCTGTAATTCTTTGGCGGATGCGCTAAGCTTGTTCAAGGTAGGCTCCATCTGAACCGATATGTTTTGGATGAATTGGGCTTGTTGTTCGCTATGCTCGTTTGTCGTCTGGATGATTTTCTTTAATTTCTTGTTCAGCACAATAAAGCGTAATAGAAGGAATCCCAAGAAAAGCAAGGCGGCTATCAGGATTACCACGAATGTGATAAGTCCGACAATCATATATTGCTTAACAGACAATTTATCGTCTTTCTCCTGTATTGTCTGTAGGCTCTGATCGTATTTTTGTTGTAATGCCCCTAGTTTATCCTCTGCCGTAAGAGCTTTTACGGAATCCGTCCATACGATGTATTTGTCGTAGGTACGTTCCATCAGTGGGGCGTTGTTTGCCTTACGAGCGATAGAGATCAGGTTCCGGTAGCAATCGTTCACCTTCTCGTATTCTTTTTTCTCCTTATACTGGTTGATCAGTTTCTGGAAAGCAGCATCCCCCTGCTCGTTTTGCCCGAACGTATAATAATAACCTGCTTGGGTATATAATAAATTGTTCGATAACTTCTCATCGCCCGCTTGGCTGGCCAGATTATCTAATGTATTGAGTTGAACTTGCGCTTGGGCGGCGTTCTTTAGCTTAATATACATTTCCAACCGCTCTTTCGTTACTTGGAAGCGTTGCTCATAGAGCGATTTCTGCAACTTCTGTTCCTCGGTTAAGATGAATTGGTTCATCTGGCGGCAAAGATCGAATGCCTCTTGGTAATAATTCTCGCGATAATATAGATAAGCCGCCTGCGTACCGGCATCGATCGCCTGTTTGTAATCACCTTTTTGGGATAAGCTCTTGTAAGCTTGTAAAAAAAGATAACGAGCTTTGGTGTAGTCTTTTTTTTCCAGGCTGCTTTGTGCCTGTGTCATAAATTGATTCGTCGTGTTTTGCGCCTGTGTGACAGGGTAGAAACAAAGCATAAAAGATAGTAAAAGATAAATGACCCTCATAACTTAAATTTTTTTGAAGTAAAAATATGTATTTACTGGGATTCATACAAAATATATCAGGGGAAAAATAATAGATATTTTATTTTAAGATACGATTTGTGTGTCAATATTCATATTTATTTTGTCAATTCTGAAAGTTCCGAACAAGTGGAATGTGCTATCTTTATCACATTTATTAACCTTAAGAATTGTGTTTATGAGTATATCCGTATTAACAAAAGGCATGTCGTGTCTATTCTTTTGTTTTTGTGTTTGTTGTATGAATGCGCAAGTAAGAAACACTGATCCTGTACGTCACTTGAGGATATCCGGTTATTTGGGGCAACGGATCGACGCTTGTATCGAGTATCGAGTGAAAGCTCAAGATGTGGATCATTTGGTGGAACCTTTCCGGCATAAGGAAGAGACCTCGCACTGGCAATCGGAATTTTGGGGAAAATGGATACAAGGGGCGATCGCCTCATACCGTTATGATAAAGATCCTGAGTTGTACAAGATTATTAAGAATGGAGCGGAATTGTTGATGGAAACCCAATTGCCAAATGGATATATCGGTAACTATTCCGAGGAAGCACAGTTGAACCAGTGGGATATATGGGGGCGAAAATACACGGCTTTAGGTTTGATCGCTTATTATGACTTATCCGGGGATCGAAAAGCTTTGGATGCCGCCTGCCGGGTGATCGACCATTTGATGACGCAGGTGGGACCCGGAAAAGTGAATATCGTGACGACCGGTAATTATATAGGAATGCCAAGCTCTTCGGTACTTGAGCCGGTGATGTATCTGTATAATCGTACCCGGCAAGATAAATATCTGGATTTTGCCAAGTACATCGTAAAGCAATGGGAGACTCCGGAAGGCCCTCGATTGATTAGTAAGGCGATTGCGGATATTCCTGTCGCCGGACGTTTCCCACATCCAAAGGTTTGGTTCTCTCCGGAGAATGGACAAAAAGCATATGAGATGATGTCTTGTTATGAGGGCTTGTTGGAACTTTACAAGGTCACTAAGAATCCATTATATTTATCTGTGGTGGAGAAAACGATGAATCATATAATCAATGAGGAAATCAATGTGGCCGGTTCTGGTAGTGCGTTCGAGTGCTGGTATGGAGGCAAGGCGTTACAGACCTATCCTACTTATCATACGATGGAGACTTGTGTGACGTTCACGTGGATGCAGATTTGTGACAGGATGCTCGGACTAACCGGAAATTCCTTATATGCGGACCAGATCGAGAAGGCTATGTATAACGCTTTACTAGCCTCGCTGAAAGCGGATGCCTCTCAAATAGCGAAATACAGTCCGTTGGAGGGCTGGCGGCATGAAGGAGAGGAGCAATGCGGTATGCATATCAATTGTTGCAATGCGAATGGACCTCGTGCTTTCGCGATGATTCCGCGGTTCGCTTATCAGGTAAACGGCAGACGTATCGATGTCAACCTATATGCGGCTTCGAGCGTGGAGGTAGAGTTGGATAAAAAGACGAGGGTGTCGATGACGCAGGAGACGGACTACCCGATAGATGGGCAAATCCGGATTGTGGTGGAACCGGAGAAGACGAGTGATTTTACGATCGCCTTGCGTATCCCGGCGTGGAGTGAGCGAACTGTGGTGTCTGTCAATGGTGAGCCTTTAACGGATCTGTTGGCTGGAGCATACCTACCGATTCATAGGACTTGGGAGAAAGGGGATGAAATTACGGTGGAGTTGGATATGCGGGCTCGCTTGGTGGAGCTGAACGAGGCTCAAGCGATCGTAAGAGGCCCTTTGGTGCTGGCTAGAGATAGCCGCTTTAAGGATGGAGATGTGGATGAGGCTTCCGTGATCGTCAGCAAGGATGGTTATGTGGAATTAACTCCGGTACAAGCCCCCGATTTCGCTTGGATGGCTTTTACCGTTCCTATGGTTTTAGGAACGGATTTGGAAGGAAACGGCAAGGCTCGCCCGATTCATCTGTGCGATTTCGCATCAGCTGGTAATACGTGGAATCAGGCAGAACGTTATAGAGTGTGGCTACCAAAAACATGGAATGTCATGCGTACGCCTTATAAACCTTATTGAGCGGTTCACTCCAGCTCAATGCGTCCGATCCCTGAACTCCGAGGGTGTAACCCCTTCTTTCTTCTTGAAGAATGTGGAGAATTGGCCGGCATTCTCGAAATGTAGGCTATAGGCGATCTCGGAGATCGTCAAAGGGGTACTAGTCAGAAGCTCTTTCGCACGAAGGAGCTTCTGTTGTAATTGATATTGGGCGGGGGAGACGCCGGTGTATTCCTTAAACATCCGGCGAAACCATGAATAACCTAAACCAAGACGGGCAGCGATCTCTTCCGGACTTAATGGGTCCTCGATGTTCTCCTTCATTAATATACGTGCCTCGTTGATTTTATCTACGACATAGGTGTTCGTGAAGGAGTTGTTCTTTTCCTTATAATATACGGAGCCTAATATATGAAGCACGATACTGGAGATCATCTGTTGGTAACCGGATTTCTCCTCCGAGGCGAACTTCAGTATATCCTCATAAAGTCCGACGATCGTAGCGCTCAGCCCGATCCGGTGTAGCGGCTCTTCCTTGGTAAAGAATTTCTTCTCCACACGTTTATCGATATGAATGCCCCGGAAACCTACCCAATACTCATCCCATCCCGTTTCCCGGTCCGGATAATAACTATGCCATTCCCCGGGGAAAAGGAGGATCATCGTCCCTGCGTTTATCTTTTGCGATTTACAAGACTGGGAGGAAAAGTACCCGCTACCTTTCGTTATATATACCAATTGATACTCATTCAGGATGCGCCCGGTCTGAGGCTTGAAATTATACTTCTCCGGATGCCGGGAAAGCGGATAGGCGCAACCCGGCGGGATGAATTGATATCCGACCGTCGTGACGACGATTCCCCATTCCTCATCCGTAGCGCTGATCGTCAAGTAACGTAGTAAATCATTCCGCAGTTCGTTCATGTCAGATTTGAAAGGTTTAAAATCATTTTCGTAAGCAAATATAGCAATAATGCTTCTACTTTTGCTTTCGTCAAACAAATAACTTTGTTAAGCCATGAAGGAATATAATTTTCTAGCCTTTGATATAGGGGCTACCAGTGGACGGGCCGTGCTCGGAACCTTAAAGGATGCCAAATTTGAAATGAAAGAGATCCATCGGTTCCCGAATCCGATGGTGGAATTACACGGACGGTTTTATTGGGATATCTATCATCTTTATACTTCTCTTATAGAAAGCTTGACGATATGCGCCCGGCAAAGAATCCGGTTGCACTCGATCGGAATAGATACATGGGGGGTGGATTTTGGGTATGTGGCTTTGGATGGCTCTTTATTGGGCTTACCTCGTGCTTACCGAGATCCTTATACGGACGGCGCTCCCGAGGACTTTTTCAAACGGATTCCCAAGGAAGAGGTCTATAAGCGGACAGGTATTCAAGTGATGCCGTTTAATAGCTTGTTCCAGCTTTTCAGGGCGGGGCAAGACTCGTTTATACCGCAGGAAGTGGCGGAAAAGATATTATTCATACCGGACCTTTTGGCTTATATGTTGACGGAGCGTATGGTATGTGAATATACGATCGCTTCCACGTCTCAATTATTGAACCCGGAAACCCATAAATTCGATTACAAGCTCTTGGAGGCCGTGGGTGTATCTCCTACTTTGATGTGTCCGGTGGTGATGCCGGGGACGTTGATCGGGCGGTTGAGCGAGTCGATCGCCCGTAAGACAGGAATCGGGGAAATCCCGGTAATCGCCGTGGCTGGTCACGATACGGCGTCGGCGGTAGCCGCTGTTCCTGCTTCTTCTCCTAATTTCGCTTACTTGAGTAGCGGTACTTGGAGCTTGATGGGTATCGAGGTGGAGAAGCCGATCATCAACGAGGTCTCTTTCAAGAATAATTTCACGAATGAGGGGGGTATCGAGGGTACGACTCGCTTTTTGAAGAATATTACAGGTATGTGGATCTTGGAACGTTGCCGGGAGCAATGGAAGCGGTCCGGATTGGATTATTCGTACGATGATATGGTTCGGATGGCGGAGTTGAGCGAATTTACTTCTTTGATCAATCCGGATGATCCCCGTTTCGCCAATCCAGAGAATATGCTACGTGAGATCACGGCCTATTGTGAGGAAACCGGACAGGCTGTTCCCGCTTCGGACGCCGATTATGTACATTGTATATTTTATAGCTTGGCGAATCGTTATAAAGAGGTGCTGGAAATACTCAAACCGATGTCGCCACATCCGATCGAACGATTGCATGTGATAGGTGGTGGCTCTCGGAACGATCTGCTGAATCAATTGACAGCCAACGCTATCGGTATTCCTGTATTGGCAGGCCCGTCTGAGGCGACAGCCATTGGAAATTGCTTGATACAGGCTAAGTCGGCAGGATTACTGACGGATTGTTGGGAGATGCGAAGACTGATAGCCACCGCATTCCCTCCCAAGGAATTTTATCCGGAAAGGTGATACACTTTCAAATCATATAAATTTAAAAACATCATACCATGACAAAAGACAGTTTAATTCAACAGGCATTTGAAGTAGCGGCAGAACGTTATGCGGCCGTAGGTGTAGACGTTCGTAAAGCATTAGAGGATATGAAGAAAATATCCCTATCCCTGCATTGCTGGCAGGCCGATGACGTAAGCGGTTTCGAGAACCAAGGCGGCTCCTTGACCGGTGGTATACAAGTGACCGGCAATTATCCGGGACGTGCCCGTACTATCGACGAGTTGCGTCGGGATGTATTGAAGGCGAAATCCTATATCCCCGGTAATCATCGGCTTAGTCTGCATGAGATCTACGGGGATTTCCAAGGGGAGAAAGTAGATCGTGACGAGGTAGAACCCCATCATTTCGAGAGCTGGATACAATGGGCGAAAGAGAATGATTTCAAGCTAGACTTCAACAGTACCTCTTTCTCGCACCCTAAAAGCGGAGATTTGACCTTGGCGAACCCCAGCGATGATATCCGTAACTTCTGGATCGAGCATACGAAGCGTTGTCGCTGGATCAGCGATGAGATGGGTAAAGCCCAGAACGATCCTTGCATGATGAACCTTTGGATACATGACGGGAGCAAGGAAGTACCGGCCAGCCGCTTACGTTATCGCCGTATCTTGGAGGAATCGCTGGATGAGATATTCGCTACCGAATATAAATGGATGAAAGATTGTATCGAGGCGAAACTCTTCGGTATCGGTCTGGAAAGTTATACGGTAGGTTCCTATGATTTCTATTTGGGTTACGGGGCGAAAAAGAACAAGATCGTTACCTTGGACACCGGCCATTTCCATTTGACGGAAAGTATCGCCGACAAGGTTTCCTCGTTATTGCTGTTTACGCCCGAGATCATGTTGCACGTAAGTCGTCCGATCCGTTGGGATAGCGATCATGTCGTGATCTTGAATGACGATGTGCAGGATTTAGCCCGTGAGATCGTGCGTTGCGACGCCTTGGACCGGGTACATATCGGTTTGGATTATTTCGACGCTACCATCAATCGTATCGGTGCTTATGTCATTGGTAGCCGTGCCACGCAAAAAGCCTTTATGCTCGCTTTGCTGGAGCCGATCGCCTTGCTTCGCCAGTACGAGGATGAGGGTAAGTATTTCCAGCGTCTTGCCTTGCAGGAGGAAGCGAAGAGTCTGCCTTGGGGGGCGGTTTGGGATATGTATTGTCTACAAAGTGGGGTCCCCGTAGGAGAATCTTATATCGCTGAGATCGAGAAATATGAGTCCGACGTTACCTCAAGACGGCAATGATAGAGATCGGGATCGGGTTGTTGATCATCGCGATCGGCAGTTTCGGGCAGAGTAGCTCGTATGTGCCGATCAATAAGATCCGGGATTGGAGTTGGGAAAGCTTTTGGTTGGTGCAAGGTATCTTCGCTTGGTTGGTTTTCCCTTATCTCGGAGCGATGTTGGCGGTACCGGAAGGGAGTACCTTACTGGAGCTATGGTGTTCGCCGGGTAGCTTGGGAGCGGTTATCTATGGCATGCTCTGGGGTGTCGGCGGGTTGACTTTCGGGTTGAGTATGCGTTATCTGGGCGTAGCTTTGGGACAGAGCATCGCCTTGGGTACATGCGCCGGTTTCGGTACGCTCTTCCCGGCTTTGTTCGGTGGAACGAATCTGTTTGAGGGAACCGGATTGATCCTGTTGACCGGTGTTTGCATTACCTTGGCAGGTATCGCCGTGATCGGTTACGCCGGAAGCCTGCGGGCCCGGAATATGAGTGAGGAGGAGAAGAAAGCGGCGGTGAAGGATTTTGCCTTGACTAAGGGCTTGGCGGTAGCCTTGCTTGCCGGTGTGATGAGCGCCTGCTTCAATTTGGGTTTGGAATCGGGAAACGAGGTGCTGGCGAAAGCGAGAGAGGCGGGAGCTAGCGATCTGTTCGCCTTGAATCCCGTGATACTGTTGGTTACTTTGGGCGGCTTTTGTACGAACGCTGTGTATTGTATTTTCCAGAACGTGAAAAACGGGACGGGCAAGGATTATTTCTCGGTATCGGGAGGTACATTGCTGAATAATGTCTTATTTTGCGCTTTGGCAGGCGTGCTTTGGTACTCGCAGTTCTTCGGACTGGGGATGGGAAAGAGCTATTTCTCGGATTCCCCGGTTATGCTGGCTTTCTCGTGGAGTATCCTGATGTCGTTGAATGTTATTTTCAGTAATGTCTGGGGCATCTTATTAAAAGAATGGAAGGGCGTGGATCGCCGGACAATCGTGGTATTGATTACCGGCATGTGTATCTTGATCCTTTCCTTATTATATCCGAATATAGTTTAATTAAAATAGACATGATAACACTAAGAAACAATGAACGCCTGATGGCGGAAATAGATCGTATCGCCGAGGTCGCCGGCTATTTGTGGACCAAGGGTTGGGCTGAGCGAAACGGCGGGAATATATCGGTGAACCTGACTACTTTATTGAGCGAGGAGGAGAAGGCGTTGCCGGCTTTGGTTTCCTCGATTCCCTTGCAAGAGGCGATGACGGCCTTATGCGGGCACGTCTTTTATGTGACGGGTACCGGAAAACGGATGCGTTACGTGGCGAAAGATCCTTTCGCCAACGGCTCTTTGATCCGTATCGCCGCCGATGGGAAATCGTATGATATCCTAGCGGAGCAACCGATCCAACCGACTTCCGAGTTGCCTTCCCATTTGTTGATGCACAATTTCTTGCGTGCGAAGGGACGGGATAACCGGGTGGTATTGCATACGCATCCGACGGATATTATCGGCATGACGCATTGCAAGCCGTTCTTGGATTCGGAGAAGATTACCCGCACGTTATGGAGTATGATCCCGGAATGTCGGATTATCGTGCCGAAAGGGGTCGGTATCGTTCCTTACGAGATACCGGGCACTTTGGCGTTGGCGCACGCTACGATCCGTCAGTTGGAGGAGCACGACGTGGTGTTCTGGGAGAAGCACGGTATCCTTGCCGTCGGTGAGGACCTGATCGAGTGCTTCGATGCGATTGATACGTTGAGTAAATCCGCCCAGATCTATTTCAGTGCCCGCATGACCGGTTACGAGCCGGAAGGTATGACGGATCAGCAATTGGATGACTTGGTTCCGGCTTTTGGACTCTAGCGTATGCGAAAGAAATTAATCATTCTATTCATAGGGATCGGTTCGTTCACGTTGTTCGCCCAGCAGCGAGACCATCGGACACGGGAGTATATCGCCCCGGTCCGTATTGTCTGGCAGCAAGATAGTTCGCGAATTACGGGAGCGAACCATTTGCTTGTTCCGGGCAACGGACAGTCGGATTTGGCGAATAATCGGTTGTGTGTGTTGAAAAGTACGCCAACCGAACATCCCGCTTTGCTGCTTGATTTCGGGAAGGAGTTGCAAGGCGGCCTTCAGCTGGTGACCGGTATGCCGCCGTCTCACGATCCGGTTTCCGTGCGGGTTCGTTTCGGCGAGTCCGTTAGTGAGGCTATGTGCGAGATAGATGGCGCGAACGGGGCGAGCAACGATCATGCGATGCGGGATTTCGTGGTATCGCTCCCTTGGCTGGGCGTGCAGGAGATCGGTAATTCCGGTTTCCGTTTCGTGCGTATTGATGTATTGGGTGATTCTACGGAGTTGCAATTAAAAGAGGTTCGTGCGATCTCTACGTTTCGGGATATTCCTTATCTGGGCTCTTTCCGTTGTAATGACGAGCGGTTGAACCGGATCTGGAAGACAGGTGCGTACACGGTCCACTTGAATATGCAGGAATATCTATGGGACGGCGTAAAACGGGATCGTCTGGTCTGGGTGGGGGATTTACATCCGGAGGTAATGACGGTCAGTACCGTCTTCGGTTATAATGAGGTGGTTCCTAAGAGCCTGGATTTGATTCGGGATATTACGCCGCTGCCTAGTTGGATGAACGGTATCAGTTCGTACTCGATCTGGTGGTTGTTGATTCAGCGGGATTGGTATTATTATCAAGGGAATCTTGCGTATCTACAAGAGCAACGCTCTTATATGACTGCTTTGTTGCGTCACTTGATCTCGAAGGTTGACCCAAGCGGACAAGAGAGACTGGATGGAAACCGTTTCTTGGATTGGCCTTCCAGTGAGAATACACCCGCTATCGATGCCGGCCTTCAATCGCTGATGATACAAGCCATGCGTGCGGGAGAGGAGTTATGTACCGTTTTAGGCGAGGATGCGTTGGCCTCGGAATGCCGTATGGTAGCTTCCAAGGCTATTGAGTTTTCCCTTCGGAAGAAATCCCGGTTCCCTTCGGAGAAAGATCGGATTACGCCCGGGGACAAACAGGCCGCCGCTTTGATGGCTCTGGCGGGTATCATGGATGCTAAGGAGGCGAACGAGCGTTGCTTGGCGGTGGACGGGGCGAAAGGCTTCTCTACGTTTTACGGGTATTATATGCTACGGGCGATGGCGTTGGCTGGTAATTACCAAGGTGCGTTAGATGTGATCCGTACGTATTGGGGAGCTATGCTGGATGTAGGTGCTACGACGTTTTGGGAGGATTTCAATATGGAATGGCTTCCTGACGCAGGGCGTATTGATGAGCTGGTCCCCGCTGGAAAGAAAGATATTCATGGAGATTATGGGGCGTATTGCTATCAAGGTTTCCGCCATAGCTTGTGCCATGGATGGGCTTCGGGTCCCACATCGTGGTTAAGCGAGTACGTATTGGGTGTACAAGTGGTGGAACCGGGTTGCCGTACGGTACGTATCATCCCACATCTGGGAGATCTCGAATGGGTGGAAGGTACGTTTCCCACGCCTTACGGGGTGATCGAGATCCGGCATGAGAAAGGTGCGGACGGTAAGGTGATAAGCCATATCAACGCTCCTGAAGAGATACGAGTTACCCCATAGCTCTTATACTTAGTTGTAGAATGTATATAATTATAGAATATATGAAACAAACTATTTGCATCTACGCTTTCGCCGCCCTCTTATTAGGCGGTTGTAAAAGCAATAATGAATTAACGATACCTACGAATCTCCGTACGGAATACCTTACGGAGCCTATCGGCTTGGATACTTCGTCTCCTCGCTTTACATGGGAATACTCCGGAAATGAGGAGGGCTTTAAGGCTTCCCGCTATGAGGTACGGATCGGTACGAGTCCGGACGACTTGCGGCCCTATGCGGAAGGAATGGCCCTGAAACCTCATACCCGTTATTACTGGAATGTTACGGTATGGGATGGTGAAGGGCGTCCGTGCGCTACCTCGGAGACGGCTTCTTTCGAGACCGCTAAGTTCGATCCCTCGGATTGGTCCGCCTCTTGGATTACCGATCATAAGGATAAGGAGTTCGAGCCTGCCCCTCTGTTCCGCAAGTCTTTCCCGGTAGGCAAGGAAGTGAAGGATGCCCGTGTGTACGTAGCATCTGCTGGGTATCATGAGCTATTCATCAATGGCGAGCGGGTCGGAACGAATTATCTGGACCCAGGGTATACGCATTTCGATAAACGTATCTTGTACGTGACGCATGATGTTACCTCTTTGCTGGAGCAAGGCGACAACGCCGTGGCCGCTGTTCTGGGAAACGGCTGGTACAACGAGCAGTCCGTGGCGGTCTGGAATTTCCATGAGGCACGCTGGCGGAATCGTCCCCGCCTGCTATGTGAGTTGCGTATTACCTATACGGATGGTACGACGGAGGTGATTGGTTCGGACGAGACTTGGAAGACTTCCACTGGAGCCTATACCTATAATAATATATATAGCGGCGATAAATTCGATGCCCGGCTGGAAGAGGCCGGATGGAAAACCGCTCATTTCGACGATAGTAAATGGGAAGCGGCACTTCCGGCGCAGGCTCCGGCACCTCTGTTGGTAGCCCAGCAAATGCCGGGAATCCGTATCACGGAAGAGGTGAGGCCCGTGTCGATGAAACGTTTCTCCGATCAGTTATATGTATATTCTTTCCCGAAGAACATGTCCGGCCTTTGCCGCTTGAAGGTGAAAGGTGAGGCGGGAACCCGTATCACGTTAAAACATGGTGAGTTGTTGAAGAAAGACGGTCGCTTGGAGCAAGGCAATATCAATGTATATTATCATCCGGTCAAACCGGACGAGGTATTCCAGATGGATGTCTTTACCTTGAAAGGTACGGGAGAGGAGGAGATCTTCATGCCTTCCTTCTCTTATCACGGTTTCCAATACGTGGAGGTGGAGAGTAGCCGTCCCGTTACTTTAACGGAAGAGAACTTGACCGGCTTGTTTATGCATACCGATGTCCGTCCGTCCGGTTCCTTCGCTTGTTCGAATCCTCTATTGAATAAGATATGGGAGGCTACGATGCAGGCTTACCGTAGTAACCTGCACAGTATCCCGACCGATTGTCCGCAACGGGAGAAGAATGGCTGGACAGCCGATGCGCATATCGCGATCGACCTCGGTTTGCTGGGCTTCGATGGTATCACGCTTTATGAGAAATGGATGAATGATATTATCGATAACCAGCGTGAGGCGGGTGAGATTTCCGGTATCATTCCTTCCAGCGGTTGGGGATATGGCGAGTGGCCGGGTCCGGTTTGGGACGCTGTCATGTTTATCATCCCGAACGCCTTGTATGATTATTATGGAGAGTCTCGCAGTATAGAACGCTTATATCCTACGATGCTGCGATATCTGGATTATTTGAAGACGAAAGAGAAAGACGGTTACTTGCCGTTTGGCTTGGGTGACTGGGTGTATTGGAAAGCTACGACGAATAATGAATATACCTCTACCGCCTACTATTATCTGGATTATAAGTTGATGGCTCGCTTCGCCTCTTTGCTGGGCAAGGACGCCGCTCCTTATCAAGAGAAAGCGAATACCCTCAAATCCTTGATCAACCGGAAGTTCTTCAACGCCGAGACCGGTGTGTATGCCGAAGGGACCCAAACGGCGCAAGCCTTGGCCTTGTATCTGGGACTTGTACCGGAAGGAAAGGAACAACTCGTGGCGGATAAGCTGCGTGAGGTGGTAGCGGGAAATAACTATTTCTTGGATTTTGGTCTATTAGGCAGTAAGACCGTTCTGGCCATGCTTACGAAATATGGCTATATCGAGGATGCCATGAAGATGATCACGAAGACCGAGGCACCTTCTTGGGGATATTGGGTAGAGACGATGGGTTACTCCACATTGCCGGAGACGTGGACACTTAGTCCGAAGTTTGCCGACGCTTCCTTGAACCACGTCTTTATGGGAGATGTCTCCGCTTGGATGATGAACCAGCTGGCCGGTATCAATCATGACGACTCGGCTCCGGGCTTCCGTCATATCCGTATCACGCCTCATTTCGTGAAAGAACTGGATTGGGCGAAAGGTGAGTACCATTCCGTACGCGGCCGTATCGCCAGCGAATGGAAACGGGAAGGGGATAAGGTTATGCTTACCGTGACGATTCCGGCTGATTGCTCCGCCGATATCGTGGTAGGCGATCAGACCGAGACCGTATCCGCCGGTACGCATACGTTTTCATATCCGGTGTGATAAGAACCGTATGACTTTAGTAAGCCGGTAATGACATCGCCTATATTGGCTTATTTTACCTAGTTGTAGAGACGGGGCGTGCCCCGTCTCACCATAGACTGATAGTATTTAAGTTGCCATTTAGCTGGGATGAGACGGGGCACGCCCCGTCTCTACAACTGGGGATTTCGAAAGCAAATAATTGAGAACCTTAAAGATTAAACGTATGAACAAGCTACTTCTTGCTCTTCTATTGTTTCTCCTATCTTTCAGCTGGATAAAAGTGACTGCCTCGGACAGTTGTCCCGCTTCCTTCCCTTGGAAAGCCCAATGGATCAATACCGAGCGTTGCCAAAGCGCTACGAATACTTGGTTGATCTACCGTAAATCATTCGCTGTGACGGATGTCCCGAATCAACTCATCGCCCGTATCGCCGCCGATTCCAAGTATTGGCTTTGGATCAACGACCAACTGGTTGTCTTCGAGGGTGGCTTGAAAAGAGGACCTTCTCCTTCCGGGACTTATTACGATCCGGTAGATATCGCCCCTTACCTGACAAAAGGTTCGAACACCATCGCTATCTTACTCTGGCATTTCGGGAAAGACGGTTTCAGTCATATCAACAGCGGGAAAGCGGCTTTGTTATTCGAGGCGATCGCTCCGGGACTGGAGATCGTCTCCGACGCGAGCTGGCAGTGTGCCTTGTATGAGGCCTATCAAAATACCGAGGCCCCTTTCCCGAATTACCGTATGCCGGAGAGTAATATCCGCTTCGATGCCCGTCAATCGATAACAAACTGGAACCGTACGAGTTTCGAAGGTTCCCTTCCGGGGGCGGTCTGCGTCGGTAAGGCGGGGAAAGCTCCTTTCGGGGATCTGGTGGAACGTCCGATACCCCAGTGGAAAAACAGCGGCCTGTTATCCTATGTATCCGTCCGGGAATCCTTGAAAGGCGATACCTTGTTCTGTCGTTTGCCCTATAATGCCCAGATCACTCCGTATCTAAAAGTAGAGGCGGAGGCCGGGAAGACTATCCACATCCGGATGGATAATTACGAGGGAGGAAGCGAGCGCAACGTACGTGCCGAATATATTACCCGTGAGGGTGAGCAGGAATACGAAAGCTATGGCTGGATGAACGGCCATGAGGTCTATTATATCATTCCCAAGGGCGTGAAGGTGCTGGATGTGAAATACCGTGAGACCGGCTACAACACGGACCTCGCTGGCTCTTTCCATTGTGATGACCCGTTCTACGACGAGCTTTGGCAACGTTCTGCCCGCACTTTATACATAACGATGCGTGATAATTATATGGACTGTCCGGACCGTGAACGTGCCCAATGGTGGGGTGACGAGGTGAATGAGCTAGGCGAGGCTTTCTACGCCCTTTCTCCGTCCGGGCAGAAACTAGCCGTAAAAGGCATCCATGAATTAATGAATTGGCAGCGGGAGGACGGAACGCTCTACGCTCCGGTTCCGGCGGGTAATTGGGATAAGGAGCTTCCTTTACAGATGTTGGCGTCTATCGGTTGGTACGGTTTTTATACGCAATATTATTATAGTGCCGACAGTAGTTTCGTCCCGGTGATATACGACCGGATGCGCCGTTACCTGCACGAGGTTTGGCAAGTCGATAAGAGTGGCTTGGTGATCGAGCGTCAAGGCGCTTGGAGCTGGGGCGACTGGGGCGAGCATGTCGATATGGGTGTATTGACCAACTGCTGGTATTATCTGGCCTTGAAAGCGGAGCGAGCCTTCGCCCTGCAACTCGGCAAGGATAAGGATGCCGATGAGATCTCCCGGATGATGCGTAGCATAGAACGTTGTTTCGACACGAAGTTCTGGACAGGTTCCGCCTATCGCTCCCCCGGCTATAAAGGGGAGACGGACGATCGCTCCCAAGCCATGGCGGTTGTTTCCGGGCTGGCCTCGAAAGATAAGTATCCGGCGCTGACGAAGGTACTTAAAAAGGAGTATCACGCCAGCCCTTATATGGAGAAGTATGTCCTAGAGGCCCTTTTCCAGATGGGCGAGCCGACGTTTGCCTTGGAACGGATGAAGCAACGTTACACCCGTATGCTGGATTATGCCGAATACACGACCTTGTTCGAGGGATGGGGCATCGGAGCCGAGGGCTTCGGTGGCGGCACGATCAATCACGCTTGGAGCGGTGGCCCGCTTACCTTATTGAGCCAGAAGGTCTGCGGTATCGAGCCAACCTCTCCCGGCTTCCGTACCTTTAAGATCTCGCCTCAATTGGGTCCCTTATCGGAAGCCTCTGCCAGCTTAGAGACCCATTATGGAACCATACAAGTAAGTATCAAGAAGAAAGGCAAGCGATTGAAGTTCGATCTCCAAATCCCGGAAGGCACCTCCGCCGAACTGATAAGACCGAACGGCACTCGCAAGCATCTCGACCCGGGGCACCATCAAGTGGATTAGTGATCGCCCTCTGTTTTCCTGCGGACATACACCCGGTGGCTTCCATAACCCGATAGGGTGATTCCACTTGCCGGGTCGCTACTGAGGCGTAGTAGCTCACGGTTTGCGCTACTACGTTTTAGTCCGGTGACAGCCATGTAGTCTTGTATGCGCAAGAATGGGTGTTCATCCAGGTAATCCAATGCCCGTGTCCGGCGTTCCTCTTCGGTGAAGGGCGATTTCCGGACACGGCTGATACCTCCCCGTCTTAAATCGCAACGCAGGTTAGTCTCCCGTATCAATTCCTTGTCGGCCCGGTAGTTGATACCATTCACCTCGATGCTCCGTGCGTTACGCTTCGGTTCGTCACCATCCAGCGAGTCGATCTCCTTGTCCTTCGCTACGCCTAGGCGGGGCGTGAACGTACCGATGCCATCCAACGTGACCGACTGCCCTTCCGCCATGCAATAGGCCAGATGTTCCGCTACTGTCGTCATCACCTGTATTACGCTACCCCTGCTCAAGCCCGATCCGGGGTAGGTGATCCGTTCCACGAAATCCTCCATGTCCATGTTCCGTTGTATCTTCATCCGATAATACACCGGCTTTTCCCCCGTCCCGTTCAGGTCGCACATCTCTTGCTTGATATATTCTGCCATAACTGCTACTAGGTATAATTGTTTGTATCTTCAAGTTAAAAACATTCTTCTTACTATATACAAATATACTAACTACTTGATCTATTTCCAAATTATCACCGTGGAATATATAGACCACGTCGTGATTTGTATATTCCATGTCTTGATCTGTACAGACCACGTCGTGGTTTGTAGAATTATACAGTATGCGAACAAGAATCCATAAGCTATCGAGCAAGAATTCATATAGGAGTAGAGCGTTTTTTGCTTAGGGGAGTAGAGGGTAGACAGGAAGGTAAAAGAACGTATGCCGCGTAAAAATGTACGTCCGTATACCTTATATCCGCGTATTTATGTATATTTGTATGGCGAATTGGTGCTGAAAAATGTGATGATTAGCTATATTTATCTGCGTAAAAATGTTGTATTCATATGGAAAGAACTGTTTTAAAGGAACTTATTGAATGGAAAGAAAGAGCGGACAGAAAACCTCTTATCCTTAATGGTGCCAGACAAGTGGGCAAGACTTGGTTACTCCATGAGTTTGCCAGGCTTGAATATAAGAAAGAGGCTTATGTCGTATGTCGTAAGAACAATCTTGCCCGGCAGCTTTTTACGCAGGACTTTGATGTGGAAAGAATTTTGCGTGGTCTCCGTGCTATGACTTCGGTGGATATTACTCCGGGTGATACGCTCGTCATTTTGGATGAGGTACAAGATATCCCGGAGGTATTGGAGGCGTTGAAGTATTTTAAGGAGGAAGCTCCGGACTACCATATCGCGGTGGCGGGTTCGCTTTTGGGAATTTCTTTGCATGAGAATGTATCATATCCGGTAGGTAAGGTTAATGTCATCAACCTGTATCCTATGAGTTTCGAGGAATTTCTTATGGCGAAAGGAGAGAAAGAGGCATGTAAATTACTTATGAGCCGTGACTATGTGATGATGAGTTTGCTGCATGAGAAGTATGTGGATCTTCTCCGCCAGTATTATTATGTGGGAGGCATGCCGGAGGCTGTTTCCAAATACGTGGAGACCGGAGCTTTACGGGAGGTAAGGCGTATCCAGCAGGAGATTCTCCAAGGTTACGATCTTGATTTTTCGAAACATGCGCCCAAAGAGCAAGTGCCGCGTATCCGGATGGTTTGGAACAGTGTGCCTTCTCAATTATTCAAGGAGAATAAGAAGTTTATCTATGGCGCTTTACGTAAAGGTGCGAGGGCCAACGACTTTGAGCTTTCCATACAATGGCTTGTCAATGCGGGTTTGTTGTATAAGGTACCTCGATGCGCGAAACCCGAGTTGCCGCTCGCCGTGTACGAGGACTTATCGGCTTTCAAGCTTTATATGGTAGACCTTGGCTTGATGGGAGCGATGGTCCAGACCGATCCTGCGCAAGTCTTAATAAAGAATGATATATTCAAGGAGTATAAGGGTGGACTAACTGAGCAATACGTTTTGCAACAGATGAAAAGCAATGGCGTGTCTCCCATTTATTATCATACGGCGGACAATTCGCGCCTAGAGCTTGATTTCATCATCCAGCGGGGAGCGGAAATGATCCCGATAGAAGTGAAGGCCGAAGGAAATGTCCGGGCTAATTCCTTGATGAACTTATTGGACAAGGAACCAAGCCTGCATGCGGAGCGATATTCCATGCTGCCTTACAAGGAGCAAGGCAACCTGACGAATATTCCTCTTTATGCGGTATGAAGTAGCAAAGGGCTGATCCCGGTTATCATCATCGCCTACACCCAAGGCGATGACGATACGGGAAAGCATTATCTACTTGCCTTTCTGTCGCTTGGTGACTGTGAATTTAGAGTATTTCTCATATTTGGAGCCTTTGGAGAATATATCTGGCATATGTCTCGCCGCAAACCGTAACTTCTCCTCATCCGTATGGAAATCCTTTCCTTCGCAATATTTCTCTATGTCTTTGGCAGCCTCAAGAAAAGCGTCCTTTTGGGATTCGGTCACGATCGGTAGCTCCGTTGAGTCCGCCTCTATTGCGTTTCTCGGATCTGCCGGTGCGATCATAAAGATCTTTTCGTTACATTCCCCCATCTTGATGTGAAACTGCAAGTATTGCTCATCGGTAAGCTCAAGGAAATCTTCTTCTTTAAGGATAAATCCATATTGGAATGTTAACTGCATGGCCTGCCCGCCCCAACCGAATAGTAAATCAAAAATATCCATAGCGTAAATTTTTATAAAGTTATTAATGTTCTAGTATGAAACCTAGGCTAAGGTTTGGGGCAAAGGTAACGTAAAAGCTGGGAGATACAAGTAAAATCGGGGTTTTGTTTATTACGTTTTAGGATATCCTATGTATTCGGATCGTATGATACCTATTTTCTCTAGTAGTTATATACAATAAGTCCTTCGATATGCTCTCTTTTGTAAACGACTGATAATTAGTGCTCCAAAAACAAGATGATGTTTTCTCAAAAACTTGTACGTGTTTCCCAAAAAACTCGTACGTGTTTTTGAGAATTCATGTACATGTTTTTCGTGAAAACGGCACGAACGAATATACGAAAGATCGGAAATAGACAATAACTCATCTTCTTGGAATCTTTATAAATATCCATGGAAAAAGAAATATGTATATTAGAAATTATATATATTTGCGAAGTCTCCTTACGCCGATGCCGTTAAAGCCGGCGGGCGAGGGAGGGCATATACATAAAGGCGTTTACTGAACGCTTTGGTTTTGACGCTATAAGAATCTCGCAAATTCAGTACAGTTTGTCAAGGATTATGTGTTGATTTTTATGTTGCATTTATTGGTTACGAGAATGATATATAATGAATATTTATTATTTGATAATTGTTATGGGAAAATTGGATGATATGAAATTAACGGTATTATATATTGAATATAAAAAATTTTTTATTGATATATTAAGTAGGTTTTATAATTTTGAAAAATGTGATGTGTATCATTATAGTGAGATTCTAAATATTGATGAATTGTGTGTAAATAACGCTTTAAATTGGGATATATGTCTGATAGAATTTTTTGGAAAGGGAAGGGTTAATTGGAAATATTTGAGTAAAAATAGATGCTTGCAATGTACGGTAGAATTACTTGATGAATATTATGATTGTTGGGAATGGAATATGTTGTCTTCTAATGAGGGACTATTTTGGACTGAGTTGATGATTAATAAGTATAAATCTAAATTGAATTGGGATTTATTGAGCTTGAATAAATCGTTGCCATGGTCTATTGATTTTATAAATCGTTATATAGATAGATTTAATTGGACTAATTTAAGTGCTAATCCATCGTTGCCTTGGACTGATGATTTAATCATTAAATATATAGATCGTTTAAATTGGGCTGGATTAAGTATGAATCCATCATTACCTTGGAACTTTGAGTTTATACAAAAGTATAAATGTAACTGGATCTGGGGATATTCGTCAGATTGGGTAATGACCGATAATATTGGTTTGTGTGGTAACTCGGGTATTCATTGGAATGAGGAATTGATAGAGATGTTTGATGATTTTATTGATTGGGGAGAGTTAAGTTTAAATACAGGGGATATGTGGAATGAATGTTTGATTGATAGATATTTAAGTAATTTGCATTGGGAAGAATGTTGGTATCCTCCTTTGGGTATGGGAGGTCTCAGTAGTAACCCTTCTTTGCCTTGGAGTTTGGACTTTGTAGATAAATATAGACCCTATTTAAATATAAAAGAAATTTGTTCTAATATATCTTTCCCTTGGAGAGAAGAGGATTTTAGAAATAATAATGGTAAAATAATAAATGATTGTGATAAATCTTACTGGAAATTATTAAGTATGAATGAAGGTTTGCCTTGGTCTATAAATGTGTTGTATGATAATAAATGTTGGTTTGATTGGAGTTTAATGAAAGAAAATGCAAAAGTGTACGATAAATGCTTAAGTGTTTTAGAAAAAGAAAAAATAAAATTTTTACTTGAATTAGCTTGATTAAAGTATCAAAAGGTGCTGTAGAATATTGAATAGGATAATCCTATAAGTGATGAGGTCAAAGAAGAAGGAAAGGGTATATGTCTACAAAATATAGTGAAAAGTTAAAAAATAAAAGATGGATGTTGTTAATGATTTAGATAAGCGTATTAGATCACTTGCTCCCATTATTATCTCCGTCAGCCGGTCAACGGATATCCCGGCCTTTTATGTCAAGTGGTTCTTTAATCGTTTGGCCAAGGGGTATTGTGTTTGGTATAATCCGTTTAATCGGCGGAAGATGTATGTGTCGTTTGAGCGGTGTAAGGCAATCGTGTTTTGGACAAAGAACCCGAAGCCGATATTACCTTATTTGCATGAGTTGGATAGGAGGGGTATCCATTATTATTTCCAGTTCACGTTGAATGACTATGTGAGCGAAGGCTTTGAGCCGAATGTGCCGAGCGTTACGCAACGGGTGGAGACATTTCGGGAGTTGTCGGAAATGATAGGGAAGGAACGGGTGATCTGGCGATTCGACCCATTGATTATAACTCCATCTATCACGCCTCGTGTCCTGCTTAGCCGTATTTGGAAGATCGGCAATCAGTTGAAAGGATATACTGATAAGCTCGTGTTCAGTTTCGTAGATGTAAAGGCGTATCGTAAGGTACAGAACAATCTTATAAAAGAGACGAATTGCTTTACGAAAGAGGATGTGGAAACCGCTGAGATGAATGCGATGCAACGTCAAGAAACTGTAGAGGGATTGGTGAAGTTGAGGGAAATTTGGGCTTCTACTGGTTGGAATGTGACACTCGCTACTTGTGCCGAGGATATTGACCTTACGGTTTATGGCATTGAGCATAACCGGTGTATCGACGGTGATTTAATGGAGCGTGTGTTTGGGGAGGATTATGAATTGGTTTATTATCTTCGAACAGGCCAATTACCCGAACCGGATCTTTTTGGTACGTTTCTCGCTTTACCCGACAAACGCAAAGACCTAAAAGACAAAGGCCAACGGAAAGCCTGTGGTTGCATGATAAGCAAAGATATCGGTAGGTATAACACTTGCTCCCATTTCTGTGTCTATTGTTATGCCAATACAAATAGGGAATGCGTACAAAAGAATGCGGTACACTATTCGGACGATAGTGAAAGTTTGATTCGAAGTTAAATTTGAAAGCAAGGTCAAATGAAGCGGCGTATTAAATTAAGCCGTCTTTTATAGTAATCGAGACCAATACTATCGTAGAATAGTGTTGTATAACATGCCGGATTTATCTATTTTTGCGCCCAATACGAAAGGTTAAGAATAGGAAGTTTTAGGTATGGCAAAAAAGAAAGGTAAGCCTCAACCCCGGAAAAGCAAGAAGAAGCGGGCATCATCATTCATGTCTTCTGTAAAGAAGATGCTTCTTGGCGCTTTTGCGGTAGTTGTTTGTTTTATCGGTGTATTATTCATATATAACTGGTTTTATCCGGTATCCAAGACACGGCCTGTAGAGAAGAAACAGGATCGGGCGGAGACAATAGTCCGTCCGAATATCTCGGACAAGGGCGGTTCCGGAACATCGGGTAAGAAAGCCGCGCAAGCGACGAAAAACAAGCAAACGACGAACCCAAAGAAAGAGACCACCGCTTATACTTTTCAAGAGGGAGCTGAGATACCGAGACTAAAGAATAAACAAAAAGAGCAGGTTATAAAGCATGAGGGCTATACGGTTTCTTATAATTCCGATTATAAGATCGCCAATTGGGTAGCCTATGAACTGACCTCGAAAGAGGCGACAAGTAAGAAGAACGAGCGGTCTAATAAGTTCGTCTCGGACCCCATGGTGAAAGGGGCTACCGCCATGAACGAGGACTATACCCGTTCCGGCTATGACCGAGGGCATATGGCGCCTGCCGGCGATATGAAATGGTCCGCCAAGGCCATGCGGGAATCGTTCTACCTAAGCAATATCTGT
The DNA here is from genome assembly GCF_003635435.1 of Parabacteroides sp. AF21-43. Taxonomy (NCBI): domain Bacteria; kingdom Pseudomonadati; phylum Bacteroidota; class Bacteroidia; order Bacteroidales; family Tannerellaceae; genus Parabacteroides; species Parabacteroides sp. AF21-43. Next base: position 51,383 of record NZ_QTMG01000002.1, read on the forward strand.
CCGCAAAAGCCCGGCTTGAACCGGGGTATCTGGAAAGATCTGGAAGAGCAGGCTCGTTTGTGGGCGAAAGAGAATGGCTCTTTGTTGATCGTGACCGGCCCGGTGATCACGGACGACCTGAAACGGTTAGGTAAGAATCGGGTGGGAATCCCGAAGACCTTTTATAAGGTAATCTGTACGATAACGAACGGTAAACCAGAAGGGGTAGGTTTTCTGTTTGATAATAAAGACTATGGAAAGACTCCGTTGAAATCGATGATGATCCCTATCGATAGCGTTGAGAAGGTTACCGGAATTGATTTTTTCCCTTCTTTGCCTGATTCGATAGAAAATCCGATGGAAGCATACGTGAATGATGGTAGTTGGTCTTTTTAAGGCACGTTATGCTCAACAATCTCTAGGCGAGAATGTTTTATATTTACTGTGAAGAAAAAGAAATCATAATTAAATAACAAAATGCAAGTTATCATGAAAGGAAAATTAATCCCTGTGTTTGTTTTGGCAGCATTGGTTTCCTGTAGTCAACCACCCGTTAAGGAGCAAGGTCCTCGTCCAGTTAAATTGGCGGACGTTACTTCTCTGAACATGGTTGAGAAATCATTCAGTGGAGTGGTATCGCCCGATCAATTCAGTGATTTGGCGTTTAAGATGTCCGGCCCGCTGATCTCATTAAACGTGGATGAAGGCCAGAAGGTCCGTACGGGACAGATCGTGGCCGAGATTGATCCGCTGGACTTTAAATGGGAATATGAGGCGAAGAAAGCGTCTTTCCAGACCGCTGAAGCGCAATTGCAACGTGCGAAGAAGTTATTGTCCAAACAAGCTATCTCCAAACAAGAGTATGAGTCTACGGAAGCCTCTTACTCAAATGCCAAGGCGGCTTTCGAGTATGCGCAAAATACATTGAACCAGACAAAGCTTCGTGCGCCGTTCGATGGATTTATCCAGAAGAAATATGTGGAGAATTACCAGAAGGTACAGGCCGGACAAGGAATCGTTTGCTTGATCAACCCGAATAAGTTACAGGTCGTGTTTACGATGCCGGAGAGTAATATCAATTACTTCTCTTCTCCTTATTCTGTTTATGTGGAATTCGATAATTACAAGGGCGTTCGCTTCAAGGCGAAGGTGAAAGAATACGTGGAAGCCTCTCCCGATGGCTCCGGCGTTCCCGTATATCTGTATATCGATGATCCGAACTTTAATTTAGAGAAATATAAGGTAGCCGTAGGTTTCTCTTGCCGTGTGATCTTGAACGTGGATAGCGAGAGTTTCACGCAAGGCGCCGTATTGGTTCCGCTAGCCGCTGTCGTGGCTGACGATGCCAATAGCGATAAGTATGTGTTTGTTTATAATGGGCAGTCTCAAAAGGTTGAGCGTCGCAAGATTACCGAGTCTATGCTGATCGGCAAGGATGGCGTGATCGTAACGGATGGCTTGCGACCCGGCGAACAGGTTGTCTCAGCCGGAGCCACTCGTTTGGTGGATGGACAACAGGTAAAAGTATTAACAGATTAAGAGATAAACAATGAATATTCCAAAATATTCCTTAGAGAATCAGAAGATTATATACTTTTTCCTAGCGGTCATGCTGATAGGAGGTATATATTCTTTCTTTAAATTGCCGAAGAAGGAAGATTCTCCCTTCGTAATCAAGCAAGCGGTTTTGGTTACCCAATATCCGGGAGCGACACCTCAGGAGGTGGAGAAGCTGGTGACTGAGCCGATCGAACGGGAGATTCAGGCTATGTCGGATGTGTTCCAGATCAAATCTGAGTCTTATTTCGGTATGTCCAAGATTTCTATTGAGTTGCAGCCTACCTTGTCTCCGGATTATATGCCGGTCAAGTGGGACGAGTTGCGTCGTAAGGTGGCGAATATACAGCCCCGCCTTCCGTCTGGCGCCTCCTCGATATCCGTTAGTGATGACTTCGGTGACGTATTCGGAATTTATTATGCCTTGACGGCCGATGAGGGATATACTTACGACGACCTGCGTAATTGGGCGCAAAAGATCAAGACGGAGCTATCTCCTGTACCGGGTGTACAGAAGGTCTACCTATTCGGTGAACAGACACAAGTTGTCAACGTAAAGATCTCTATCCCGAAACTGGCTAACCTAGGTATCGACCCGAACGCTATCCAGCAGGTGATGCAAACGCAGAACTTGTTGGTGAATACGGGAGATATCAATACCGGTAATTATCAATTGCGTTTGCGTGCGGAAGGTACGTATAAGGATATACAAGATATCCGGGACCAATTGATCGTGACGAAAAGTGGCGGTGAGGTTCGTTTGGGAGATATCGCTACGGTAGAGCGTGGTTATATGGACCCTCCCTCGAACCTGATGCGTGTGGACGGTAAGCGTGCCATCGGTATCGGTGTCGCTACCGGTTCGAAAGACGATGTGGTTGCCGTGGGTAACGCCGTGGCGGATCATTTAGCGGAGATGGAGCAGCTGTTCCCGGTGGGTATGGACCTGAAAACGATCTATCCGGAGAACAAGATCGCGGATGAGGCGAACAACGGTTTTATCTTGAACTTGATCGAGTCGTTGTTGATCGTTATCGTGATTATCTTTATCGTGATGGGGTCTCGTGCCGGTATGTTGGTCGGTAGTTCGTTGTTGTTCTCGGTAGGTGGTACCTTATTGATCATGTTGATCTGGGGTGTCGGCTTGAACCGAACCTCGTTGGCGGCCTTTATTATCGCTATGGGTATGTTGGTGGATAACGCTATCGTGGTGACGGATAATGCCCAAGTCGGTATCAAGCGGGGACTTTCCCGTTATCAGGCGTTGATCGATGGCGCGACGAAACCGCAGTGGGCGTTGTTGGGCGCTACCTTTATCGCCGTATGTTCTTTCTTGCCGATGTACTTGGCACCGGCATCCGTGGCCGAGATCGTGAAACCGTTGTTTATCGTATTGGCGGTATCCTTGGGATTAAGCTGGGTCTTGGCCTTGACGCAAACGACTACCTTCGGTAATTTTATCTTGAAAGAGGCGAAACCGGGCGAGAGCAAAGACCCGTACGATACGAAGCTGTATCATAAATTTGAGTCGGTATTGGGCCGTTTGATCAAGCGTAGATATGTAACGATCTCTACCGTGGTAGCTACGTTATTCCTTTCCTTGTTCGTGATGAGCATCATGCCGCAGAGTTTCTTCCCGATCATGAGCAAGCCTTATTTCCGTGCGGACTTGATCTTCCCGGAAGGATATAGCATCTACGACGTGGAGACGAACGTGAAGAAGATAGAGGAGGAATATCTCAGCAAGAATGAGAATATCAAATCATACTCGTTTACCTTGGGAGGTTCGCCGGTGCGTTATTACTTGGCCAGTTCTTCTATCGGTCCGAAGCCAAACTTCGCCAATGTGTTGATCGAGACACAAGATCCGGAGGATGCGCAAGCGGAAGAGGGTAAGTTCTACGATTATATGGTCGCTAACTATCCGAATATATTGACCCGTTCGGCTTTGTTCGCCTTGTCTCCGGTTCCGGATGCGGCGATCGAGATCGGTTTTATCGGCGATAACGTAGATACGTTGGTTGCCTTGACGCAAAGGGCGCAGGAGATCGCCCGGAATTATGATCAGGTGATGGAGGTTCGCAATAGTTGGGGTAACAAGGTTCCGGTATGGAAGCCGCTATATTCCCAAGAGAAAGGTTTGCGTCTGGGTATTACCCGTCAGCAGGTGGCTTATTCCTTGCGTTCGGCTACGAATGGCGTACCTTTGGGTGAGTATCGTGAGGGCGACGTGTTTATGCCGATCTTACTGAAAGATGCGGATAAGGATTCTATCAGTCTGAATGATATAAAGACTTTGCCGGTTTATAGCGCTAAAGGCCGTTCGGTAAAAGTGGAGCAGGTGATCGATGATTTCTCGCTGGATTATGAGTTTAACGTAGTGAGACGATTCAACCGTGAGCCGTGTATGCTTATGCAGTGTGAGCCGAAGCGTGGCGCCAATACGATGGCTGCTTTCAGTCATTTGTGGAAAGAGGTACAGGAGAAGATTCAGGTGCCGGAAGGATATAAGATGACGTATTTCGGTGAGCAATCCGAGCAAGATAAAGGTAATAAGGCGATCGCCGCTAATATCCCGTTGATGTTCGGTTTGATTTATGTCACCTTGTTATTCTTATTCCCGAAATATTACCGGAAACCGGTATTGATCATGGCGATGCTGCCGTTGATCTTCATTGGTGTGGTATTGGGATTGTTGGTGTTCGGTAAGTCCCTCGACTTCTTTGCTATGCTGGGTCTGTTGGGCTTGATCGGTATGAATATCAAGAATGCGATCGTGCTGGTGGACGAGATCGGTTTACAATTGAACGCGGGCTTGTCTCCGGTGAATGCCGTGATAGAGGCAACGAAAACCCGTATCGTTCCGGTGACGATGGCTTCCGGTACGACGATCTTAGGTATGTTGCCGTTGTTGGGTGACGCTATGTTCGCCGGTATGGCGGCTACCATCATGGGTGGTCTGTTCGTATCTACGATCTTGACGATCTTCGTGCTTCCGGTTACTTATTGTGTTTTCTTTAAGATTAAATCAGAGTAAAAGGTATGAGAAATAAAATAATCATAGGTTGTTTATTGTTGGGTGCCTTGTCCGCTAAAGCGCAAGACACCCGGCTATCGGCTGTGGAATATAAGGAACGGGTCCTTGAATACAGCCGTCAAATCAAGCAAAGCTCTGAGGAGCGTATCGCTATGCAGCATGCGATCAAGGCCGCTAAGACCGGTTTCTTCCCTTCGGTAGACTTCTCCGGCAGTTATCAGTATCGTATCAATAAATATGATTTGGATTTCGGACCGGGCATGTCCGTAGAGATGGACCATAATACGTATAGCCTAGGCGCTACGGTGAGCCAGCCCATCTATGCCGGCGGACAGATCTATAATAACTATAAGGCAGCTCAGGTACAAGGCAAGATCACCGAGCAAGCGGAAGAATTGACAACGGATAATATCGTTTATTCCGCCGATTTGAACTATTGGACGGCCGCCGCACGTAAAGGTATGTACGATGTGATGTGCCAGTATGTAGACATTGTCGGGGAGTTGGCGAACGTGTTGACGATCCGTTTCAATGACGGCCAGATCAGTAAGACCGATTTATTGCAAGTGGAGTCCCGCTTGAAAGAAGCGGAATTGAATAAAAGCTCGGCTTATAAGGAATATCAGATCGCGTTACAGAACTTGAACTCATTGATGGGTGTATCTCCGTTAGACCCGATCGAGGTGGAAGATTCCATTACGACCTATCTGGCCTTGCCGTTGCAAGTAGGAGAGGATGTAGCTCTTCGGAATCGTCCGGACTACGCTATTTCCGAGTTGAACATAGAGTATCAAAAGAGACAGATCAATTTGTCGAAGGCGAAATATAACCCGTCTTTGGCGATCGGTTTTCAAGGTACTTGGGGTACGCCGATGTTGAACGTGAAAGGTTCGGACCAGTTGTGGACTCCGGCCGTCTTCGCTTCCTTGAAGATACCTTTGTTCCGTTGGGGAGCCCGTTTCAAGGAGGTAAATTCCCAGAAGGCCATCCTTCGTAGTAAGGAATACGCCTTGGACAATACGCGTGATAAGATCGCTCAAGAGGTAGCGAACGCATGGACAAGCCTAACCGAGTATACGAAACAAATTACCGTCGCGGAAGAGGCTTGTAAGATTGCCGAGGAGAACCTTGATTTGAATACCTTCAGCTACAACGAGGGTAAACTACCGATCTTGGATGTGCTCTCCGCCCAATTGTCATGGATTCAGTCTTACAGTAGCTTGATCCAGACTTGGTATCAGCAAAAGGCTTCTTTAGCCCAATATAACAAGGCTATAGGTATTCGCCGTTTGCAGTAAAAGAAACATATTTATACTTAGAAGACAAGGTCCCTTATTTTGGAAACGAGATAAGGGACCTTCTTTATGAAATAAAACGTCCTTTATTCCGTTAGGTAAACTGAAGATTGCTACATTTGCATACAATCTTGTCTGTTTGGGATACTCGTCGGAATCCGGACTTTTTAAGTAGAATGATGAAATAATAAGATGTATACAAAGTTACTAGATAAACAAACAAAACTTGCCCTAATCGGACTAGGATATGTCGGGCTTCCTATCGCGATGGAATTCGCTAAACATGTTTCCGTTATCGGATTTGATATCAACGAGGATCGCTTGGACAAGCTTCGGAACGGTATAGATCCGTGTGGTGAGCTTTCCTCTGAGGTATTTGAACATAAGGACATCACATTTACTTCTTCTATAGAGAAGCTAAGGGAGGCTTCTTTTTACGTGATAGCTGTTCCTACCCCGATAGACAGCCATAACGAGCCGGATCTATCCCCTTTGTTGGGTGCGACTCGCACGGTAGGCAAAGTCCTTAAACGAGGCGATTATGTAGTATACGAATCTACCGTATATCCGGGATGTACGGAAGAGGATTGCATCCCGATCTTGGAGGAGGTTTCAGGGTTGAGAGTAGGAGAGGACTTTAAGGTTGGATATTCACCGGAACGAATCAATCCGGGTGATAAGGTACATACCTTGGTAAATACCGTGAAGATCGTTTCCGGCTGCGATGCCGAAGCTTTGGAAACGATATCGGACGTCTATAAGCTGGTCGTTCAAGCGGGGTTGCACCGTGCGCCTAGTATCAAGGTAGCCGAAGCCGCCAAGATTATCGAGAATACCCAGCGTGATGTGAATATAGCCCTTATGAACGAGCTTTCCATTATTTTCGATCGAATGGGGGTAAATACGTTTGATGTCTTGAAAGCCGCCGGAACGAAATGGAATTTCCTGCCTTTCTCTCCCGGATTGGTAGGTGGGCATTGTATAGGGGTAGATCCTTACTATCTGGTGCATAAAGCCAAAGAATTGCAATATCACACGAAGATGATCAACTCTGGTCGCTACGTGAACGATTCCATGGGACGGTATATCGGAAAGAAGGTCGTGAAAAAGATTATCTCGCAGGGGAAAAATATCCTAGGAGCGCATGTGTTGGTGATGGGTATGACTTTTAAGGAAAACGTATCGGATATACGTAACTCGAAAGTAGCCGATATTATCAATGAGTTTAAGGACTTCGGAGCCGAGGTCGATGTGATGGATCCGTTCGCTTCCCCTTTGGAAGTATTGCAAGAGTACGGTATCCGGTTAGTAGAGAGGCCCGGGAAGAAATATGACGCGGTAGTGGTAGCTGTCGCTCATACGACTTATTTGAAGCTGGATGAGTCCTACTTCATGTCGATCACGAACGAACATGCCGTGTTGGCGGACGTGAAAGGAGTCTATCGAGGTAGCATCCATCAGATGATCTATTGGAGTCTGTAATTGTTAAAAAGTAACACAAGCTGCAAAGAAATTTCGATAAACTTAAAAAAATGTGTTGTACAATATCTTTTTTTATTTGCTCAATTATATTAATTAGCCCATCTTTGCATGCAGATAACCTAAACAATCTTTTTGCCTTAAAGACTAATACCTATTAAAAACCTATAAAGAGAGCCTTTGCGAAAAGGCTCTCTTTATGATTTTCAAGGGATTAGTAGTTCGTTTCCTCTATCTTTGAGGTGATTCTGCTAATAGCCTCATTCAGTTTGTCTTCGGGTAATATTACGTTAAAATCTCCCCAGAAACCCTCGTCGTAGTTGAAGTGAGTATCCGAGAAAACCGTGCGGGTGGGAAGGGATTCAATGCGTGAGAAGCGGTTCACATTGGCTGTATCTATCTTACAGGTAACCATTTCGAACCAAGTATGTAAAATATTTGTGTTAAAAAGTTGTCTTCTTTTTTTAATTTTAAAATGCAGATCTCCCCGGATATGGTTAATGTAGTAGGTGCCATTCCATTGCTTGTAAGATACCGTATAGGCTACTTTCTGGGGCGTGATCCGTAAATTCCGGCTTTTTCTCTCGACGAACATGCCGGCCGCTTGCTCGATATATTGGGGATTGACCTCAAAGTCCACTCTTAATAAGGCATTATTTTCCATGTCGATATATATCTGTCCCCGATAAAGCGGTTCATTGATACTCTTTCGTTGCTCGAAAGAGATGACGTTAGCAAGTCGATCACCCACTACCGTGATGTCGGTATGGGCGTATGTATAGGGTGAATCCGGGCTAGGATCCAGAAACTCCGGTAACTGTTTCATCAAGTCCAAGACAAGGCAGGAGTAGATACCCGACTTCATTTTTGTGATCAATGTGTCCTTTTCCTGCTCGTTACTGATGCGGCGCATCTTTAGTAGTTTCACTTGATCGGCCAAGGCATTGCTGTGGTAAGATGCCTTATATACCTTAAAAACAGCCTCGGTCAGTCCTACGAGTCCTTTTTTACGTTCAACGCCTTCTCTGTAAAATGTGGTAAGGTAAATCGGGTGCTGGGAATAATTGCTTCTTCTCTCGTTCAGCATCTCCTGTAATAAGCGTTTCGGATTGGTTAGACGCACGATAACTTCTTGGATGGAGATTACTTTAGGCTCTAGGGATAAGACGGTATGTTTATCTATTAACTCCCGACCATCTATCTCTTGGGGAAGATAGCCGATATGAGAGAAACGTACCTTGGATAATCGGAGTGAGTCCGGTAATTTCAATCGGAACTCTCCATTCTGGTTGGTGATGGTGCCGATAGCGGCCTCGCCGATTCCTACCGATCCGAACGCGATTGGCTCATGGGTATATTGATCCTGTAAAGAACCTTCTATCGAGAAATAGGTTTGTATGGAATCGGGAGTTACGGATGCGCTTTTAGGAGCGGAGGGACTCTCTGGCAGATAAAGCAAGAGATGGTTCTCTATCGTACGGATCGCCAGATTTTTATTACCGGTAATAGCGTATATAGCTTCTTGTATCGTATAATCTCCACCTTTTATCGATGTTGTTTGTTCATTATCGATAATCTTACTGTCGTATATAAAAAGATAGCCGGAACGTTCCGTGACGAGTCCCAGCAATTGGTAGATATTTCCTTTTGATTTAGGCAATCGTATGACCTGTCCCAGTACGTTACCATTCTGGGCATTCATAGGGATGAGAGCTACGAGTAACAGCAACCATCCTACGATCAGCTGTCTCAAGGTTCGGAAATCATCCATATATTATTTTGTTGCGTACATTTTAGTTTTAACGCCGCGCAGATCAGTTCAGCCATCGTTGCGGGTGAGTTATTATAGAAACTAACGGTCAGCCGTCTATTCTCTAAATCAGCCGTTGTCTTCAATGGCATCATCGGATACTCCAGATTAATTACATGCAAGATATCTCCTAAGCGCTCATCCTTAAACTGGATACGGCGGGTGTAATCGGAAAATTGTTCGTTATCTTGAGTCGGAGCTACTTGTAAACGGTTGGAGAATAAGGATACGGTTTGACCGGCCTTTACCAGCGTTTGTTCTCCGTTCTTCTTGAGTGTCACTTTCACTAATCCCCGGCGAACGGCCAATTCAAAGGCGCTTTTATCCGAGCTTTTGATATTGAATGAGGTTCCCAATACCTCGATCCGGGCCTGCTCTGTCTCGATTAGGAAAGGACGTTCCTTATTCCCGCTTACATCAAAAAGGGCGTTTCCTAATAGAGACACCTCTCTTTTTTCTCTTTGGAAATGTTCCGGATAGCTTAACTGGCTGTTATCGGCCAGATAAACGATAGACCCGTCTTCCAAAGTCGTGACCAAGGTGGTGGAAGCCTCGTTATTATGCAGGGTGAGCAGAGTGGTCTCCGGTGTCCGTTCTTGTCCAAGGAAAATAGCTGTAGCTACCGATACGCAAAGTATAATGATAGCGGCGGCCCATTTCATGAGTCCGATCCGGTATGGGATTTGTGTACCGGAAATTGGCTTATCCAGCAGCCCGTCTTGCTCCAAGCGAGTGTATAATTGTGCCCATGCTTGGTCTGTCTTCGATTTATTTTTTTCTATTTGATTCATAACTGTTAGGTATAATTCTCGATTTCTTTTCTTAGTGTTTGTAGTGCCTTGGTCATTTCCGCTTCTACTGTCTTTATGGACAATGAGAGGCTGGAGGCTATCTCCGCGTATTTCATTCCTTCGAAACGGTGCATCCGAAAGATCCGGAGGCGGCGTTCGGGCAATTTACCTAATGCCCGGTTGACCAAGGATTGCAATTCTTTGTACTCAAGTTGATCTTGCGGGGTATACGATTCGGATTCCGGATTCTCTCCGGCTAAAACCGTATTCCGGTATCGGTATCGTACTTCCCGATGCTCCAGATATTGTAAGGACCGGTTCCGGGTAGCTCCATAAAGGTAGTTCTTGATGGAACGTAAGATTGGAAGAGATTCTCTTTCTTTCCAGAATACATAAAACAAGTCCTGAACGATCTCCTCCGCGACTTCCTGCTCTCCTGTTATACTGGTTGCGTACAGGCAAAGAGGGGTATAATAAAGCCTGAAAATACTTTCGAATGCTTTAATATCCCCTTCCTTGATCTTTTTGAGTACGAACAAATCCATAATAATTTGGTTTCAACAGATAATTGATAATGGACAAAGATAATGATTTGTCCATATCATTGTCGATAGTATATTTACACGGTCAATTTTTATGTTGCTTCTTTAATTTATATACCGCATTCTCCAAAGACTCGGTAGGCTCGATAATGTTGTAAGCTCCCCAGAAGTTCTCGTCGGCGAAGTCCGATACCTTGTCGGATAGAGACTGATCCGCTTTAAAAGACATCCGGTAGGGGATGGAGTTATTTTGTTCTTTACCATCGGTAACGACCATCTCGGATACGATCGTGTAGTTGGTAGAGAAAAGTTTTCGTTTCCAGTCGCATTTAAAGCGAACCTCATTGCGGATATAACTCAGATAGCTCATGCCGTCACGTTCTTTGTAAGTTACGAGGAAAGCTACCTCCACGGGTTTAAATCGCAAGCCAAAAGGCTTTTTGCGGAGGATGGCCTCGGTAGCCTTATTCCGGTCATCCATGCTGAGGGCGAATTCCGCACGGCTGAAGGAAAGCCGTTCCTTATCGATATACAATTTACCGTAATATAAGGCGTAAGGCAAGATCGCTTGAGGTTGGAAACTGATTACGTAATGCGGTCGGTCGTTTAACATCACGCTTTCTTCCATACGGAAGGCGTAATAAGGTAAGATATTCGGGTCGAGCAATAAATCCGGATTCTTCACCACATCCACGTAAACGGATAGGTTAGGGCCTCCCAATAATTTCACGGCTAATGTGTCGCTAGCCTTCTCGCTCAATAATTTACGTCCTTTATAGATCTGTACCCGATCCCGTTCCACGTTCCTGTCCTTATAGGGAGTTTTGTAAACATCGATAACCGCTTCCGAGATATTGATGTAACGACGGCCTTTTTGTGCGGTCTCCCGGTAGAACCCGGTAAGCATGCTACCTGTGGCGATGTAATTCTTATTTACTTTCTCAATCGCCTCCTCTACGATATATCGAGGATCTCCGGCCCGGATAATGACTTCGCTAAGCGTATTCATGTTCGGTTCGAGTAATACCGTACATTCTAATATGTCCTTATCGTTCACGGGGATCAAGCCATTCAAATATCCGATATGCGATACTTCTACTTGTCTGGCATGGAGGCCGTTTTTCACTTTGATAGAGAACTCACCGTCATTATTGGTGATCGTTCCCACGTTGGTTCCCGGAATAGAGATATTTACGTATTCCAGTTTTTTTCGTGTTTGCTTGTCTTTTACTACACCGCTGACAGTGATAAACTCATCGTCTGCGCTATCCTGTGCCTTTATAGAGGTTACACCGCAAGCCAACAGTATCATCAGGATAAATCCCATAGTTTGTTTACAGAGCGCTTTCATATTTGTATTGTTTTAATGGTAAATAATCACTTTGTACTTATAGGATCGCTCAGAAAAGAAATACCCTATGGGATTTATCGAAAAAAGAATGACTAAAAAAGCAAAAAATAGCAGATTTGGGCTTTTGTTTTGAGTTTCAAGTGGTTGTGGCAGTTGTTGGCTTTAAGTGACGTTCGTGAGGAAATGCGAAAATGACGGATTTGAGAAGTAGAAACGCTTTCAAGTCATTACCTCAAAGAAACTCTCTAATAAGCATTTTTAACGGCTTCGGTTTTTACTTCTCAATTCTGCACAGGTTGTGAATTTGCCATGCAACTCTCATGATTTAATTTTGCACAGAACAAAAAGCAAGGAATTATGAGAAGTACATTCAAGACAGTCTTCTATGTAAACGGAAGCAAGGAGAGAAACGGAATTGTCCCTATCATGGGACGTGTGACAATCAACGGAACTATCGCACAGTTCAGTTGCAAGCTGAGCGTGACCAAGGCGATATGGGATGCCAAGGGCAACAGAGCCAAAGGCAGAAGCAAGGAAGCCAATGAGGTGAACTTTGCGCTTGATAACATCAAGGCTCAAATCGCTAAGCATTACCAACGGCTTTCCGACCGTGAGGCGTTCGTTACCGCTGAAATGGTGAGAAACGCATATCAAGGCATAGGTACGGAGTATGAGACATTACTCAGAGCTTTTGACAAGGAGAACGCAGCCTTTGCCCAACGCGTGGGAAAAGACCGAGCTGTCCGAACCTACCGCAAGTATCTGACGGTAAGAAAGTACGTTGCCGAGTTCATCAAATTTCAGTACAAGCGCAGCGATATGTCCATGAATGAGCTTACCGAGGAGTTCATCCGTGATTTTTGTCTGTATTTGAAGAATGTCATTGGACTCACGCAATCTACCATTTGGATATACTCCATACCATTGAAGCATATCGTCACGGCAGCACACTACAACGGCAAGATACAGAGAAATCCGTTTGCCATGTACCACGTTGACCCAGACCACAAGGAGCGTGAGTTCTTGACAGAGGAAGAATTGGACATATTTGCAGGAATAGAGTTGGAAAATCCCAACTTTGCTTTTGCGAGAGACTTGTTTATGTTTGGTTGTTGGACAGGTATCTCTTTCGTTGACATCAAGAATCTTACAGAGGACAATGTTGCCATTATAAGTGGGTCTCCATGGATAGTTTCTCAGCGTCAAAAGACAGGCGTACCATTCAAAATTAAACTGATAGATGCAGCCATACAGATAATTGAACGTTACAAGCCATTGAGAAAAGATATGCACTTGTTTAATATTGGCTCACTTGACATGGTAAACAAGCGTATAAAGAAAGTGGCAAAAATGTGTGGCATCAAGAAGCGAATTTCATTTCATGTAAGCCGGCATTCGTTCGCAGTTTTGGCTTTAAACTACGGTATGCCGATAGAGAGTGTAAGCAAGATACTGGGACATACGGACATCGCCACAACACAAATTTACGCAAAGGTGACAAGTACTAAATTGGAGCATGACATATCAGCTTTTGAAAGTCGAATCAAGGGGCATATGCCGACAATGGGAGGAATGGCATGAAAAGGACAGTAATCACCGTGGACGGAAATGGAATGTTATCCATTCCGTCCAACTTGCAAGACTTGTGGATGAGTGAGGGTGAATTGGTTGATATGCTTCATGTCACCGCCATGAAACTCCATGCTGTGATAAGGTCAATATACAAGGATGGTTTATTGACGGTGTCGGAAGTCCAACAGAAACAGGAAACTTCCAATGGCATTTGGCAAACGTTGTATGGCTTTCCGATGATTGTTGCCCTTTGCTTCCGTATAAACTCATACGGGGCAGCTCGGTTTCGTGTCACCATCTTCAAGAGATTGTACGGGGCAAAAGAGAAAAGTAGTGTCATTATCCTACAACTCAATAGAAGAACAACCGCCTTTAGTTGAATGTCCTCTTGCTTGTTTGTTGGCTTGGCGCTGTCGTACTGTCGTGAATAAGTACTGAAGCATAAGCATGACATTCTTACTTGTAGGGGGATTAGTTCTGTTCATAAAAATGACGGACAAAACACCCCTTATTTTTGTTGAATTGTTGAATATGATGAAAGAAGTATTGAACATCAGGCATTTACGGCTCAACATATTCTCAACAAATCTCTCAACAAAAGAAAGATAATGTTGAAAAGAGAAAACCATGAACACCATTCCTTTCTTTCTTTTTTGCCCAGTAATTTGTTGTGTAGAGCTATTTGTTGAGAGTTTGTTGAGGGTATAAGTGGTTGGTTCTCATAAAGATAACACCTATCTTCAACAATTCAACGTTTTACATGCCCTCACTTGGTACGCTGTAAAATGTGCTTGTGGATTAATTGGCAACCGCTCTATTCTCCGAAATGGTTGCAGCAACGTTCCTTGGAGGCTTTGCGCCTCCAGCCACTTGGGCGAACCTCCGCAGTGTTTTAGCATGGCATTAGATTTATGCAGACTATACCGAGGACACACAGCACACATAACACACTCGGCATAGTTCACAAAGGAAATCAACAACACACAACTGAAACACTTGGCAAGTTTCACACTGAAAATATCACCTTTTCCTTTGCAAACTCCATGTACAAAGTAGCTTGTGTCTGTGACCTTGTTCTTTCAATGTGGCAGCTTTGATGTTTGGCGTAAATTGAGAGAATTAAGGTCTGCAACCTTGGGCATGGAAAGCCGAAAGGCAAATATCTCGTCTTTTGTTCTTAGAGGAGGGAGCGAGGTTATGTTTTGGGAACCCCAAAACGCCTCGCTCCACCATGAGGGCGGAGAAATTTTGCTCCCAACGGTTGCAGAAAGTGAGTGTACCAACTGTAGGCAGTGCATAGAAATATGTAAATAGATTTGTCAGGTGTAGTTTATTCTTCCTTTATTTGCACAAAAGTATGTTTTGAGTGTTATAAAAAATAAAAAAATGCACTATTACGTTGATACTTTTGTATTTTTGCACTCAGTTATCTTGGACAGCAGAATTTGAAACACTGAAAATCCGTAATCTGTCTATATGTAAAATCTTTAAATTTGGATTATTATGACTAAGAAGTTTTGGTTAATAGCACTCATCGTAGCTTGCACTGTTGTATTTGGCAGTTGCGATAAGTCTGAGGAATTGAGTGTTGAGCAATGTAAGTTGGATATGAATCTATTCAACCAAACCTATACTGTTAATGATGAGGGGTGCTGTGTGCTAAAAGGGAGAAAGCCAATAGCAGCAGAAGAAATACAGAGTAAGGTCAAGGGCTATGGTTGGGAGAGTATTGCCACTTATGAGGTACAGGAAAACGGAAAGTTGAGCAAGGAGGAATTTTGGAAAGACAGATTTGGTGGCAGCCCTACACACTTTTGGTTTGAGACATCACAGCAAGCTTTTAGTTATTTTTATAGTGATGCCTTGCCAGCCTTTTGTTTCAGTCGTGTATCATGGACTTATGACATGGACAAAGGCTTCATACTGTTTGGCAGCAACAAGCAGACAACAGACAGCAGATACATGCAGATTCTTAAGCTTGACGAGTCGAATGGCAAGACCTTAATGTACACCATACAAAAATTGGGAGCGACGAGTGATGGCAGCAATGGTTACAAGTCTATATATGGCATGATTGTATATAAACGCATGACCGAAACCGATTTGGAAATGATGAAGAAAAGTTACACGTATGATACGGATATTGACCGTTCTGTTCCCGACAACTGCAAGTTTAAGATTAAGGCATACTATGCAGAAGACGACAAAGACAACACAGACCCTGTGTTTCAGACCTTCTGCCTTGTAACATTTGAGCTTACCGATGAATATGGTTTCAACTCTTCAGATAATGCCTATTACAACTACTACGATTCAATTACTTGGACGAGTGATTGTCGTGATATGCCAGATAGCTTTGGAATCATGGAACGTAAGACAAACTGTTTGAATACTTCCTATTGGTGGAGCACATACTTCTTCACGCCTCATGACAATACTATTGTCTATGCCAATGGCTATAAAGATGGCCGTATTGTCTATCAAGCCCGAAAGAGGCTCTATTTGGTGAATGATGGATTCTTTGGTTACGATTGGGATAACGTAAGGTATAATTCCAAGAACCCCGAACTAACAGAATATTGCTTGCTGGACAAGAGCCGTGAGTTTATCCTAACTCCACCTACTGCCTACAAAGAAGACATTACAAAACCGTATGCAGAGTTACGTATTGTACTGAAAGGAGCAAAAGACAAAAACGACAAGGAATATATGTTAGGCGTGCTTGAACGTGAAAGAGAAGGTCTGTTGAAGATTATGGACCAGTACTATGAAGCACATAGTACTATAAAAAAAACAGAAAAGGCTTCGCTGTGTAAAACGTTTAAGGCACTACCCGAAGATGCTGATATTAAAGCATATTGGCGTACAAAACATTCTCGCATGGTACTGATACTTAAAACTGACGGGGAAGACCCTATAAACAGTGAATACTATGTGCATGCGGAACCAATTAAATGATAAATAAGTTTAATGTGGATAACGCAATTGAATGTAGCTTATATAACAACAATAGTCATAAGGCGAAGTTAATCTTTGTTTTATGACTATTGTTTTTTGCACCAACATAGTGTGGTTTCATTTTTATTTTGTATTTTTGCAACTGTAAAGAGTTGTTAGGCAAAGCAAACATATGCATATTGCAGAAGTTGTGACTATTGCCAAGTCATTACCTCTATTGAGGTTGAACACTTATAAATCGCTCATTTTAAGCTATTCAGCAGATTATAGAAGAATTTTACGGAAAAATCACACAACCTTTTGTCCGGGCTGCAAAGTCAACATTTCTTTAGGTACCGCTTTCTTGATGCTCTCTATTAAAATACCCGCTACGGTATGCCGGATAAAATCTTTACGGGTGACAAAGACGATCTCCCGTGTCGGCTTGGGAATGGCGAACGGACGTACCAATTCTTTCTGCTCTTTACTTAATTGCAGGGTAGCCAATTCCGGGATGAACGTAATACCGTTACCGCTTTCCACCATACGCATAAATGTCTCTAGGCTACCTAAACGGTAAGCGGCTTGGCGAACCTTTACCTTTTCCATCTGGCAGAAACGCATCAGCTGGTCACGGAAGCAATGTCCCTCGTCCAGCAGCCACAACCGCTCGTCGTTGATATCGGCGGTACGGATCAAATCCTTTTTGAAGATAGATTCATTATGAGCCACGTATCCGAAGAATTGCTCATAATATAATATGTCTCCTTGTAAATAGGATTCTGTGGGTTGGTTCGCTATGATAGCGGCATCGATTTCCCCGTTTTGCAGGGCGGCCATAGTGGGAGCGGTTTTCATTTCCAGCATACGGATGTCAAGATCCGTATGCTTTTCCGATAATTGCTGGAAAAAGCGAGGTAGCAAATAAGGGGCGATAGTCGGTAGCACCGCTAAGCGGAACGTACCTTTCAATGACTGTTCCTCCTCGTTCACGATATCTTTGATAAGAGAAGCTTGATAGAGGACATTTCTCGCTTGCTCAATAACCTTACGTCCGGCAGGTGTGGGGCGAACGGGCTGCAGGTTTCGATCGAACAATTTAATACCTAGTTCGTCTTCCAGCTTTTGGATCATCATACTCAATGTCGGTTGTGTCACCCTACAATGCTCTGCTGCCTTTGCGAAATGACGATAAGTATCCACCGCTAGGATATATTCGAGTTGCTGTATATTCATAGTACTTAATTTTACAAGCGTTAGAAATTAATGAAGACAAACTTACGGAAAAACGCTGGAATAATCGAATAAAAGTGGAAGAATAAAGCAACTTAATTTGAGTATTAGGCATTTAGGGGGAAATCGGGGAAGTTGGGTGAAAAGCCAAAATACATTTGCTTATCATGGAACAGACGAATGGGCTAACAGGATGATAGATTTACACAGAAAAAATATGTAACTTTGGAGAGTAATTTACAAATGGTTTACAGTCGTATATATAATGAGCTAAAAATTAATTGATTAAAGTATATGTCAGACAGTATCGTCATTATTCCTACATACAACGAGAAGGAGAATATTGAGAATATCATTCGTGCCGTGTTCGGGCTGGAGAAAGTGTTTCATATCTTGGTGATCGATGATGGCTCTCCGGATGGGACGGCGGCTATCGTGAAGGGCTTGCAGAAGGAGTTCCCGGAGCGTCTTTTTATCGTGGAGCGTAAAGGGAAGCTGGGATTGGGTACCGCTTATATCCGGGGTTTTAAATGGGCTATCGAGCATAAATATGATTTTATTTTCGAGATGGACGCCGATTTCAGTCATAATCCCAATGACCTGCCGAAGCTATACGCCGCTTGTACCGCACAGGGTGCCGACGTAGCCATCGGGTCGAGGTATTGCAACGGGGTGAATGTGGTGAACTGGCCGTTGGGCCGTGTGTTGATGTCTTATTTCGCCTCGGTGTATGTCCGTATCGTCACGGGTATGAAGATACAGGATACGACGGCGGGCTTTAAATGTTACCGCCGTGAGGTGCTGGAGACGATCGATCTGGACCGTGTCCATTTCAAGGGATACGCCTTTCAGGTGGAGATGAAGTTTACGGCTTATAAGTGCGGCTTCAAGCTCGTGGAGGTGCCGATCATCTTTATCAACCGTGCCTTGGGTGTCTCCAAGATGAACTCTTCGATATTCGGGGAGGCTTTATTCGGCGTCCTTCAATTGAAATGGTGGAGTTTCTTCAGGAAGTATCCGAGGAAACATGCGAGCCATGCCTAATGAAAACAGAGTTTGACAATTTATAATAGAATAAGAAAGATGAATAAAATATTAATCCAAAATCCGAGAATCATCAACGAGGGCCGTTCTTTTATCGGCTCGGTGTTGGTGGAGGGGGATAAGATCGCGGCGGTGTTCGAGGGGGAGGTTCCCGGGAATGTGCGTGCCGAGGCGAACCAAGTGATCGACGCTACGGGGAAATGGTTGATACCGGGCGTCATCGATGATCAGGTGCATTTCCGGGAGCCCGGGCTTACCCATAAGGGGGATATCGGGACCGAGAGCCGTGCGGCCGTGGCCGGTGGCGTGACGACCTTCATGGACATGCCGAACACGAAGCCACAGACCACGACGATCGCCGATCTGGAATGGAAATTCAACCGTGCCGCCGAGGTCTCCCGTGCGAATTACTCCTTCTTCTTCGGTGGGACAAACGATAATATGGACGAGATCCGCAGGCTGGATCGTAGCCGTGTGCCGGGACTGAAACTCTTCCTCGGCTCGTCTACGGGAAATATGCTGGTGGACAAGAAAGACTCGTTGGAGCGTATCTTCGGCGAGGCCGGTATGCTGATCGCCATCCATGCGGAGAAAGAGGAGGTGATCCGGCGTAATATCCAGTATTACACGAACCTGCATGGCGAGGATCTGGATATCTCTTTCCATAGCAAGATCCGTAGCGAGGAGGCCTGCTACCAATGCTCGGCCGAGGCGGTTGAACTGGCTACCCGCTTGGATTCCCGTTTGCATATCCTGCATCTCTCCACGGAGAAGGAATTATCGTTGCTCAGTAACCATCTTCCCTTGAGCGAGAAAAAGATAACCGGCGAGGTCTGCGTGCACCATCTGTGGTTTCATGACGGCGACTACGCCCAATTCGGTAATCGTATCAAGTGGAATCCCGCTATCAAGACGATCGAGGATCGCGCGGCGCTGCGTGAGGCGGTCAATAACAATACGATCGATATCGTGGCTACCGACCATGCCCCGCATCTACCGGAGGAGAAGCAAGGCTCTTGCTTGAAGGCGGCTTCCGGAGGACCGCTTATCCAGCACTCCTTGATCACGATGTTGGAGCTGGCGATGGAAGGCCGTTTCACGTACGAGAAGGTGGTCGAGAAGATGGCGCATATGCCGGCGGAGCTGTTTCGTATCGATAGGAGGGGATACATCCGTCCCGGATACTACGCCGATATCGTATTGATCGATCCGGAGCAGACTTGGACGGTATCGAAGGAGAATATCTTGTACAAATGCGGCTGGTCTCCTTTCGAGGGCTATACGTTCCACCATGGCGTATGGAAGACTTTCGTGAATGGCGAGTTGGCCTATGGCGATGGAGAGGTGAATGACGCCGTGAGAGGTAAAGAAGTCCGTTATCTATAGCAGTAGAGACGGGGCATGCCCCCGTCTCATCCTATCTATTGGATATCGATCAGTTTATGGGTTTGCAGACTTAGTCTCCACCGGGGATGCCGGAGGATGTAATCCACTACCTCTTTCGTATTTTGGCAGGAGCAGGGTTGCAGGAAATGGTACCGTGCGGGGATTTCGGCGTATGCGGACAGGTCTTGCCCGGTATAAACCACCTTTATCTCGTCGACTCTTTCCAATACCACCGGGGCGTTCTCCTTGGGCGAGCAAGTCACCCAGTCGATGCCGTCGGGCAAGGGGCGTGTGCCGTTGGTCTCGATACAGATCTGTTTCCCCGCCTCACGTAAGCGGGATATAAGCGCCTTGTCGATCCACAGGCTAGGTTCTCCTCCCGTCAGGATTACCATCCGTGCGGGAAAGGAAGATACCTTCTCCACGATCTCCTCGTCCGTCATCATTACGCCCTCCTCGTGGCGGGTGTCGCAGAAGCTACATCTCAGGTTGCAACCGGAGAAGCGGACGAATACGGCGGGAGTCCCCGTATGGAACCCTTCGCCTTGCAAGCTGTAGAATATCTCGTTAATCTTCCTCATAGATCGCCGTGTTACCCTCAGACTCTTTTACCTCTACCTTGAAACAAGACGGGATCTGCTCGTATACCCAAAAGGCTATGTTCTCCGCCGTCGGGTTGAAAGGCAAGATATCGTTCAAGTTCTGGTGGTCCAACAGGGATTTCACCGATCTCTTGATATGACTGAAATCGACTACCATGCCATCGGCGTTTAATTCCTTGGAGCGGCAATAAACCGTGATCATCCAATTGTGACCATGTAGATTCTCACATTTGCTGGGGTAGGACAATCTCAAGCTATGGGAAGCGGAGATCTCCATACGTTTAATTACGGTATACATACGATAATAATGTTTATACGATAAATAATAATGTACCTAATGTCACCTCGGCACACAAAAAAATCCCGGATATTAATCCGGGATGCAAATATACGAAATATTTAGTTTGTTTGTACGACACTTGTCTACGATCGGTAGAGACAGGCGGTACGTCGATCGGCTATGCCTCTTGGTTCAGCGCCTTCATCGAGAACAGGAAGATCGTTCCTTTGCCCTCGCCCTCGGACTCGAACCAAAGCTTTCCTCCATGAAGCTCCACGAAGTCCTTGCAAAGCATCAATCCCAGACCGGAGCCTTTCTCGTTCTTCGTCCCGTAGGTCGTGAAATGCGAGTCTTGTTTCAAGAGCTTGTCTTGATCCTCTTTCTTGATGCCCTTGCCGGTATCTTTCACGCTAACGGTTACGAAATCCCCCTCGGAGCGTGAGGATAAGGTGATCGTGCCCCCCTCGAAACTAAACTTCATGGCGTTAGAGATCAGGTTACGGATAATCGTCTTGAGCATATCGATATCGACCAAGCCTACCAGCTCTTTATCCAGATTTTCTAGGATAATCTTCACGCCTTTTTGCGCCGCCATCGGGACATACATCTCGGCGGTACTGTCGATGATACTGTTTATGTCGGTCTGTTGCTTATATACGTGCTGCTTGTTCAAGCGGTTCTTGGCCCATTTCAGCAGGTTGTCCAGCAAGAGGAAGATCTCCTCGGAGGTCTTGTTCATCATCTGGATCATCTCGTACACCTCGTCGCCTACCCGCTCCTTGTCCACCATCATCAAGATGGCGTTATTCATCATTTTCAACGAGCCTAGCGGGGAACGCAGGTCATGGGCGATAACGGAGTATAGCGTATCCCTAGACTCGATCGTGTTCTCCAGCTCGGCCTTGATGCGCTTGATGCTGTAAAGCTCGTAGCGGTGGGCCACCCTCTTCACCAGCTCCTCACGTTGGAAAGGCTTTGTGACGTATTCGGTGGCGCCCAATTGGTAACCTTTCACGATGCTTTGCATATCGCTTAGGGCGGACATGATAATCACGGGTATATCCGTAGTCTCGGGATTGCTTTTCAGATGCTGGAGGACCTCATATCCGTCCATCTCAGGCATCATGATATCGAGTAATATCAGATTTGGGTGTTTCTCGTTAGCTATGCGTAGCGCTTTTGTCCCGCTGTCGCAAGTCAAAAGCGTATATCCCTCTTTCTTCAGTATGGCTTGTACTAGCATGACGTTTGTAGGGACATCATCTACGATAAGAACTTTATACTCTGAGGCCAATTTATCCATTGTATCTAAATTGTGTTCTAGTTTTCTTGATATTCAAATAGTATCAATAGCGCAAAAGTATTAATTAAAGTCGACATATAACGACTATTTATCCATCTATTTTTTTATTTTTTTATCCCGCGCCTCGTTTGGCTTTTTCCCAAGCGCCTGTGCCTTTATGCTTAGCGAGATAGCTATACCCTCGTATGACATTGATATTCATGAATAAAAAGTAATAAGGAATGAATAATAGCTTGTTCCGGATGTTCCGTTTTTCCATTTTATACCCCAAGTATCCCAGCAGGTAAAACGCTAATTGCAGGGCAAGGATGACCGTGTAAAGGGTATGCCCGGTACAGGCTAGGAGAAGGTTGAGGGGCAGGAGGGCGAAGAGCACGACCGGCGTCAGCGTCCAGCGCAGTACCCGGTGGCTGATGTATTGGAAGCTCAGTATCCCGTACCGGAAGATATTCAATAATCCCCGTAGCCGCCATACCGATTGCAATCCTCCGGCCGATATGCGTACTTTACGTTTCTCCTCCTCCCGCATGTTCAGGGAGGCGCTCTCGAGGGCGTACGCCTCTTTGCTGTAGGCGATCTTGTAGCCTCTCATCGCTATGCGCAGGGAGAGGATGAAATCGTCCAGCAGGGTATCCGGGGGCATCTGCTCGAAGAGGGAGGTGCGGATGGCGAAGAGCTCGCCTGCCGCCCCGACGGCGGAGTATAGGCGGTAGTCCAGTCGCTTGAGGGCGGACTCGTATTTCCAGTATATGCCTTCTCCGGCGGTGGCTCCTTGCTCGGCTTGTATCTCTACCCGTTTCTCTCCGGCCACGCAGCCTACCCGTGGGTCGCTGAACTGGCGTATGATCTCCTTGATGGCGCCCTTGTTCAGCATCGTGTTGGCGTCGGTGAAGATGACGTAGGGGGTATTGACGTAGGGGAGGGCCCGGTTCAAGGCGGCGGTCTTTCCTTGTCGCCGCGGTTGGTACAGTACGGTGACCTCCGGGTACTCTTTCAGTCTTTCATTCGTGTTGTCATTGCTTCCATCGGTGATCCAGACCAGTCTCAGCTTATCCGCCGGATAATCCAGTTGTCTGCAATTCACCATCTTGCTCGCCACGATCGCCTCCTCGTTGTAGGCGGCTATCAGCAACGTGGCCTCCGGTAGTGTCTCGGGAAGGCGGGGGAGCCGGGGTTTAACGAACAGCTCCTTGATCTTTACCATAAGGTATAATACGATCCCATACCCCAGATAGGTATAGAAAACGATCCCGATGCCGATCCAGAAGAGGATCTCAATGACTTGACAGCTCTTTTCCATAATTCATATCCTTGTTGATTGCGATTAATCCGTTTATTAATCCCTTGCCTAGCGCCCCGATCAGCCGGAATTTCCCTTTTACGAGATAGATCGAGAGGCGTTTCGGGAAAGCCACTAGGGTTTGGTAGATGTATGAGTAAATCCTTTCATCCCTTTTATCGATCGATCGTTTGGCGAATAAAAGGCGGTTGCGGGTATGATAATAGACCTGAAGCGGACTTTGTTTCCCTACGCTCATGCTCTCCTTATGATAGACGGTGGAGGTAGCCTCGTACCAGATTTTCAGCCCGGCCCGCCTTATTTGCACGCACCAGTCCAGCTCCTCGTAATAGAGAAAATAAAATTCAGGCATCATCCCGAACTTCTTGATATCCGTGGTCCGGATCATCATGGCCGCACCGTGGGCGAATGCCGTATAGCGGGATTCTCTGAATTGTCTCGTGTCGGTTTGACCGAATCCGATATTCTCGTTGCGGAGGGTAACCGGGCTCATCGGGGTGGAGCCTGCGTACTGTAGCTGCTTTTTCTCAGGCCAGCACGCTATCTTGGGGGAGACACATCCTATTTGCGGATTGTTGTCGAGAGCCCTTGCTAGGTTCTCCAGTATCGGTTGGTTGATGATCGTGTCGTTGTTGAGAAACAGGATATAATCACCGTCGGCGTATGAAATCCCTAGGTTGTTCCCGCCGGCGAACCCGAGGTTCTTGTCGCTGCGAATCACTATCGGCTTGGGGCTATATTTACTGAGTACGCGGTGTTCGCCGTGATTTTTCGAGCCATTATCGATGATGATAATCTCATAAGGATAGGTCTCGTACCGACCGAACGACTCGATTAGGTCTACGGTATCATCCTTCCCATTGTAATTGATGGTGATGATGGATACTTTTTTAGCCATTATTTTCTTTATTTTTTATCGTTATGTCATGAGGAGTACTCTGGAAGCTGGTGTCCTTCTCCTTCACCCGGCGCAAGGAGGCTATATATCCTTTTATCAAGACGCAAAAGAGAAAAGGGAGCCTCGACAGGTTCATGTAGAGCTTCCGGGTATGCATCTTCCGGGGGATAGCCAGCGTATACGTCAAGATGCTGACCAGTATTAGCCCATACCATTTCAGGGCAAGCGGGAAAACCGTGAGGCTCCATGCCAAGGCGAGGAGGGACGGGATGATCAGTTTTAATATTCTCGGGAGCGGGAACCATTGGACCGCCTTGTCCATATAATTCCAGTTGAGGGTACGGAGGTCGAGATGCCGTATGATCAAAGAGAATGCTAGCAGTTGGGCGTGGAACCAGCGGGATCTTTGCCGTGCCATGACCTCTTGGCGTGAGGTCTTCTCGTCGTACACGAGGATGTCCTCGGCGTAATCGACAAAGATATTTTCCGTGGCGAGATAGATCTCCAGCTCCTTGTCCTCGGCGAAAGTGCCGCATTGGGGCATGTGGGATTTCAGCCATCCGAAGTCGAATACCATGCCGGAGCCTATCAAGGAGGAGGAGATCCCGACATTGACCCGCCCCTTGCGGAAGATGGTGTTGTTGATCTCTTCGGAGATACCGTCCCATACCGCTATCGGCGTATTGTCGTTCTTGAGGGTACGGTGCGCTTGCAGGGCGATGTTGTCTTGCGTGATATCGTTGACCCGGGTCAGGAAATCCGTATCCGTGAGGTTGTCGGCATCGAGGATGACGACTTTATCGATTCCCTCTTTCAGGTATTCCAAGGCGTAGGTGATGGACTTATGTTTCATGCTATGCTTGAAATCCGGCGTGAGGAGCTCGATCGGGAGCTTGGCGAGCGCTTGGTTCGTTTCCTCCCGCATATGGTCCGATACCACGATCACCCGGTATTTGTCCGCCGGATAGTCTTGCAGGAGGATGCGCTCCACGGATTCCTGTATGACTTGGTCTTCCTTATAGGCGGCGAAGATGACGGCGAACTTCTGGAGCCGTATGCTCCGGTGCTTCCGGTACCTCCTCCGAAAAAAGGACGCCAACGTAAAAAATAGGTCATAGCCTATGAAAAAGGCGATGAAAATGAATAGGGCGATATCTATGTAGATCAACAAGTGCATTCGCTTTTTTTTACAAAAGTACTTATAATTTTCAATAAGAGTTTGATTCTGCCGTTTTTTCTCACCTAAGGGGGCCATATCTTTCCCAGCGAGCTCAGCGCCGCCGAGAGTATCAGCCCCCAGCCCAGCAGGTTCAAGGGGCCGGGCGAGGGGTGGACGAGAGCGAGAGTATCGCCCCGATAGCCGCCAACGCCGCCTCCCGCATGTCTAGCAGGAGGGAGAGTACCGCCAGCAGGAAGAGGCTGGCCAAGGCGAGCAGGCGGAAGTGGGGGAAAGGGGGGCGTGGGCTCCGTGGGAGTGTCGGTCGTGTCATGGGGCGGTTGTTTTTGGGGCGTGTGAGATCCTAGGTTTAGCAAGAAATCCAGCAGGCTGCGGACGAAGGCAAGTATTTGTCGTATCTTATTCATATCAATTGTTGTTTTTTAGGGATGAGTAAATCGGTTCGATCTCGTGGCAGAGCTGTACCAGCGTCTCCCGGTAGCGCTCCCGGTTGTCGCCGTTCAGCTCGCTGATGTAGGGGCTGTAGGCGATGGCCTTGGCGTAGTCGGCGGGGAAACGGCTCATGGCGGCGGCCTGCGGGTAGGAGCAGACGAGGAGGCGGGCGAAGTCGAGGTAGGAGTTGCGTGCCGAGTCGTAGCGGCGGAACAGCAACTCGCCCCGCTTGTATCGGGCGGTGACGCGGCCCCCGTGCCAGAAGGCGTTGCTCGCCCCGTAGCTGGTGATGCCGAAATGGTTGTTGGCCTCACGGGCTAGGCGGGAGGTGCCCCAGCCGCTTTCTAGGGCGGCTTGGGCAAGGAGGATGATGGGGTTTAGGTGGAAGCGGTCGCCGGCGGACTGGGCGTCGGCAAGGTGGGTGGAGATATAGGCTTGTTTCATGATATATACGATGAATTATGGTTTGATTTTTCTTGGAAAATTAATCTTAAATTACTATCTTTGAATAAGTTAATAAATAAACAGCATCAGTATGGAAAAGCGGGAGACCGGTGTCGGCGCCTATTATTTTTGTGATATAGCGATGAGTTATTTTCCCTTATTGTCGAAGAAGAAAGCCTCGGATAAGCTGTCCCGGTGGATACGTGTCAGCGGAAAGTTGATGGAGCGGCTGGAGGAGTGCGGATGGCATCCCCGCCAACGGATCTTATCGCCCCGTCAGCGGGAGTGCATCGTTTCTCATCTAGGGGAGCCCTGAGTCAGATTTCGTCGGGGGATTCGCTGTCGCCTCCTCCCGGGGCGGGTGCGTCGGGCACGATCTTCTCGAACTTGGCGAGGCCGGTGACGCTCTTTAGCGTCACGCTCGGACGGAAGACGATCCGGGGACGTTTGATAAGGGAGGCGTTGAAGTCGGCCTCCAGCTTGGTGCCCTTGCTGCCGATCACGGCTTGGAAGTGGCCGAGATCGCCCAGCTGGACGGTCTCCCCTTTCTGGAGGCGTTGCTTGAGGATGTAGAGGAGGCCGTCTACCACGACCTGCACGTCGCCCCGGGAGGCGGTGCTGCGGTCGGCGATCTGGTCGCACAGCTCCTCGAAATCGCAGGTGCCGGTGGACTTGTTCACGGCGTAATACAACTTGGAGCCGGCGGCGGCTCCCTTGGTCATGTCTTTTCGTAAGACTAATCGGTACTTGATCGGCATAATGTCTGGTGTTTTTTTGATTACGTTGTAAAGGTACGACATGCCGCCGGTGGGATTCCGGTCAACGGGGACGAAGGGGGGCGAGGTCGGGTGAATGGGGGTAAAGAGGTGATTTTAGGGGGGAGAATGCTTGTTTGTCAAGAAAAATAAGCGTATGTTTGCCTTATCAAAATTCGATTGACATGAAAAATTTACGGTATGAAAGAGAAAGACAAGCGGCGAGACGCGAGAGGTGAGTCCCGTGAACGGGCGAAGTGCCAGCGTGAGACGTTGGGCAAATATTTTTACGATTTGTCAAAACTGACGTTCACGGCGTTGGTGCTGGGTGGAATAGCTATGTTATTCCAATCGGAAAAGATAGAGATAAGTATGATTGGAATGTTCATGGTAGGGATCTTGTTCTCTGTCGGGTTAGCTTTCTGTGGTAATAAAATCTTGAAATAATAAAGAGCTATGAATCCATTGACATTTCTTTTCGGGGTAATGCTATTGATACTTGTGGTGTTTATCGTTTGGATGTACACGCCATCCGGCAAGCGTTGGTTGGATAGCATGAAATAAAAGGACTATCGTATTTCCGGTCCGGACACTACTGTGTTTGGCTTCGGATACTACTGTGTTGGCTTCCCAACACAATAGTGTTCGGTGCCAAACACGGTAGTGTTTTTTTGTGGGCGGCTGATGGTTGGCGGGTCAGCCCTCCACCCGCCTCACGCTCTGGCTTCCCAGCACCCTCCCGATCCGGTCGCTCAAGGCGAAACAATCCCTTAGTTCCCCGAGGCATGCCGCCCGCTCATCGGTCGAGGTAGCGGAGCGGAGGCGTGCGGCCGTGCGTTGTAGCCGGTCGTGTATGAAAGGCTCGGCGTAGAGGAAGAGCTGGCGTTCGGCCTCGTCGGGCAAGAGTTCGTCGGGGAGCCTTTCCGGCGGTCCCTCCTCCGGGTAGGAGGAACGGAGGGAGAGGATGAGGGCGGAAAGAGACTCGTCCGTGATCCCGTCCGGATGGCCGCCTCCCGAGAGGAGAGTCAGCAGGTCGAGATGGGCGGGTTCCGTCAGGGGCATCCCGCCGGCGGACAACTCGGAGGCGACCCATGCCGGGAGGGAGATACCGCTACCATCCCCGGCGTAGAACATCCGGTCGTGGTTGGCGAGGCAGAAACGCAGCAAGGCCCTTTCCCGGAGGCGTGCGGGAGGGAGGCCCGTCACTACTTCCGCCGGCCCTGTCCGGACAGGCTCGCCGGGAGAGGCGGACAACTCCTCACGCAATACGTCGAGAGGGATACCCGTAGCCTTGGAGAGCTCCTCCATCCGCCGGTACACGGCCAGCGGAGAGCCTACGAGACGGATCTCCCCGAGCACCTCCCGTATCCCCCCGGCGTCGGGTCCGCCTTTCCGCCCCGCCGCCTCCCGGATGCGGTGGCTCAGGTAATCCACCGCCTCTGTCCGCACGAGCCTGCGCAGCGCCTCGGCCCCTAGCCGGCGGAACACCTCGTCCGGGTCCATGCCACCGGGCAGGGGAAGGAGGCCCACCTCGCATCCCCGTGCCAGCAAGAGATGGGCGGAGCGGAGGGTGGCGGTCTGTCCCGCCGGGTCCGGGTCGAGGGCGAGCGTGACGTGCCCTGTCAGCCTCCGTATCACCCGCACGTGATCCTCGGTGAGCGCCGTGCCGCAAAGCCCGGCGGCGTGACGGATACCGGCGGCGTGGAAGGCGATCACGTCCTTGTAACCCTCGCATAGCAGCACGTCGCCCTCGGCGCGGACGGCCCTCACCGCCTCGTACAGGCCGTAGAGGATACGTCCCTTGTTGTACGCCTCGCTGTTGTCGGAGTTGACGTATTTGGCCGTTCCTGCCCCGTCCGCCCCCCGGTACCGCCCGGCGAAGCCCGCTATCTGCCCCCCGGTGGTCCTTACCGGGAAGACAAGCCGCCTCCGGAAGCGCCTGAAGCCCTCGGGGGCGTCGGGCGGGCAGATACCTACCCCGAAGTGGGAAAAGGTCTCACGGAGCGCCCTGAGGTCTTCCTCGCCGTTCTCGTCCTCGCCCGTTATCCCCTCGGCGGGATCGTAGGGAAGGAGGGAGCGGGCGAAGGCCTCGTTGCCGCGTAAGATCGCCTGTCGTGCCTCGTGCCGTCCGGCCTCTTCCGTGCCCCGTTCCTCCTCCACCTCGATGCCATACTTGCGGGCCAGCAGCCGTACGGCCTCCTCGAAGCCACATCCCTCCATGTGGCGCACGAGGCGTATGGGGTCCGCCGCCTCGCCGCAACTGAAGCATTTCCCGATATTGAGCGCCGGGCTGATCCGGAACGAGGGGTGACGCTCGTCGTGGAAAGGGCAGAGTGCCACGAGGTCCTTGCCGGAGCGCCGTAGCGTGAGGTACCCGGCCGCTACCTCGTCGATGCGGGCGGTTTCCCGTACCCGCAGTAAAGTGTCACGTGCGATCATCCGAACAGGTCTTTATCCAGCTCCGCTTTCGCCGGTCTGCGGTCGTTCGGCACCGGCGTGCGGTCGTCGGTGAAGCGGGTAACCCCCTTGTTGTGGCAGAAACGCACCTCCCCGGACTCTCCGTGCCGGTTCTTGGCGATCGAGAGGGTACCCCGGCCCTCGGTGGAGAGACGGGTCTCCGGGTCCTCGTCGATGTTCATCACGGAGAGGCGGCGGAGGAAGAATACCGTATCGGCGTCTTGCTCGATGGAGCCGGAGTCACGCAGGTCGGACAGCATGTTCTTCAGCGTGGGTCTCGCCTCGCAATTCCGGTTCAGCTGGCTCAGCAGCACGACGGGGATGTCGTTCTCCTTGGCGATCAGCTTTAGTTGCCGTGTGATGGCCGATATCTGGTCGTTCGTGCTCTTGCGGTCCTCGGAAGGCGAGAGCATCAGTTGGAGGTAGTCCACGATCACCATCTCGCACCGCCCCTGCTTCCGCCGGAGCGAGATCTGGTAACGCAGGTCGGCCACGCTCAGGTCCGTGCGCTCGTCGATCCATATCGGCAGTCGCTCCAGCTCGTCGGAGGCCCTTTGTATCCTCTTCATCTCGGGGGCGGAGAGGGTCCCTTTCAGGATCTTGGAGGGCTCTATGTCCGCTATGCATCCCAGCAGCCTGAACACCAGCTGCTCCTTCGACATCTCTAGGCTGTAGAGGCAGACCGGGTGCCCGTTCCTCGCCGCGTTCAGCGCCATGAAGAGGGCGAAGGCCGTCTTGCCTACCCGGGGGCGTGCGGCGATCACGTTGAGCGTGCCCGGCATCATGCCGCCCGTCATCCGGTCCAATCCCTCCAGGCCGGTATGTATGCCCGGCGTGCGTCCTTCCGTCACCCTGCGTTGTATCTCCAGCATGCGCTCCTTGGCCAGCAGGGTGGCTTCCTTCATGCCTACGCTGTTCGTGGCGTGCGAGAGCCGTTCCATCAGCCGGCCCACGTGCGAGTCCATCTCCTTCAGCAAGGCCTCCGTGTCACGGTCCGGCCGTGAGGCTTTCAAGGCCGAGTCGTAGCAGCTCAGCATGAACTGCCTCGCCACGTAGGCCTCCCGCAGGTGCCGTGCGTGGGTAGGCATGTACTCGTCGCTGGTTTCCAGATACCGTCCGCCCAGCGCCAGCTGGTACAGGTCGGTGGCCAGCGTCTCCTTATCGGGCGCTATCCTCCGCAGCTCCTTCTCCACGGAGAGGGCGTCGGCGCTCTCCCCCCGGTTGTAGATGTTCAGGTACGCCTCGAAGGCCATCGCCACTTGCGGTAGCGTGAACATCTCCGGCAGCAGTTGCGCCGCCAGCGTGGGCATATGCCGGTGGGAGGCCATAAGCCCCGATAAGATCGCTTTCTCGATCTCCTGCTCCTGCGGGAGGGCGAGGCCGTCGGGCAGTGTCGCCGGGCGGTCGTTCTTGTTTTTGCTCGTGTTTGCCATGCTTTACTCCTGTTCTTGTTTGTCGTTATCTTTCTGTATCTTCTCCTCCTTGATGAAGAGGGACTTGTAGAAGGGTACCTTGATGGCGAGGCCGTTTCCTGCCTTGATCTTATGGATCATGTTTTCCTCGGCCAGCTCGTTCAGCGCTTTCCTCGCCGCGTATAAGGAACATCCCAATGCCCTGGCCATGGTCGTGATATGGATGATGCACTGCCCCTCGTAGATAGATACCCGCTTGCCGCCGGCGTATCGATAGTTGTAAGGCTTGTTGGCTAGTTTACCGAAAATGTATATGAACACGCCGATCTTAAGGCGTGTTTTGTTCTTCGGATAGTAATCTTGCAGTAATAGGTCGATAAATAACCTCGGAAAACGTGTGTAACCTCCACTTTTTAACTCTTTGACGCTAACTGTCTGTTTCATTGTACTTTGTATTGTTTTGAATGGTGAAAATAAAGAATCGAACCTAGTTTCGAACCCCCGATCGAATGGGGGGTTTAAGGATTAACAATCTGTTAAATAGTGGTTTGTCTTGAATAGGTGTCTATTTTTCGAATGCCCTTTTTAACGTCATTTCGCACTATATAAGATATAAATAGGTATTTATAATAAAAATAAAAGAATAGAAAACGAAACGTTTCCTTCTTTTTTTGAATTAATAATTATTTATTTTGTATCTCATTAAATCAACTTATTTGTATTTCCTACTTTCTTTACAAAGGTAAGGTTATGTTTTGGTTTATGCAAGCATTATTATTGGTTAATTATTTTGTTTTATAACATGGTATAATTTTTTCTAATGTGGGTTTAAATGATTAATTTGATTCTTTATTATGACTAGATTGGGGTGAGTAACCTTTTGCTTAAAAATGAATTTATTATCTTTAAAAAATTATGTTTGTTATAGAGACGGGGTATATCCCGTCTCTTATTATATGATAATGTTACTTATTTAATTAAATTAGATTCCTCGTCTTGATACTTTTCTTGTTTGGTGAAAAGCTGGTGTATGTTCCTTAACGCTTTGTATACCCTTACTTTTAGGCTATTGAGCAAGGAGCCGTCTTGACCCACCGTTCCGTACCCTGTGACGGCCCTCGCCTTGCGATCGTGAATGAATACGATCTTACCTACTTCTCTTAGATGCATGGCTAATGTACCGTCTTCTCCTCTTTTTATATCTACCCGAATCCCGATTCTCCGGGCCGGCTCTGTATGATAGGCGAAAACGAGCCCTCTTACGCTTAGTTCCGGGCGCTTGAATGATAGAAAGTATAGATAGATATCCCGTGACAACTCGTAGAAGAACAGGTCGAGCCTTGAGTGTCGCTCATCCGGGATATAGCTCCATGAGGAGCAGCAGGCTACGTTTCCCGGAATCCGCAAATGATCTACTAGGATCTGGACGTATAGGGGAGGGTACATGGTATCTGCGTCGATATTGATATGGTATCTGCCTCGTGCGTGGTCTAGTCCGCATTGGCGGGCATATCCACAACTATGTCGTTTTTCCAAATAATGCGGGAGGCCTACGAGACGGAATATCTCACCGGTCCTATCGGATGAATCATTGTTTACGCCGATGATCTCCACGGGATATTCGCATCTCATCTCACTCAGCGCCCATAGGCAAGGCAATAAATGCCTCTCCTCATTGTAAGCTATGACGGATACGGTAACCACGGGCTCGTCGCTTTGTACCTTCGCTAGTTTTTGCTTGATTTCTTGAATGATCCCCTCATGGACGTTGTCTAGGGGTTGATTGTATATGGATATGTATTTTTTTGCCCATTTCATGATAATTATCGTTTTAATAGCATCTTCTCCAAAGACCTTACGGCCTTGTATCCGAATATCTTGATGAATAAT
This sequence comes from Parabacteroides sp. AF21-43, assembly GCF_003635435.1. Classification (NCBI taxonomy): domain Bacteria; kingdom Pseudomonadati; phylum Bacteroidota; class Bacteroidia; order Bacteroidales; family Tannerellaceae; genus Parabacteroides; species Parabacteroides sp. AF21-43. The sequence continues at coordinate 84,346 of NZ_QTMG01000002.1, forward strand.
GTCCGTGTACGGTAGTAGGCGAAAGCCTTATGCGAAAACCATGAGTTTTGGTAATGATGAATCGCATGGGTCTCAGGGGTGAGGAATACCTCTCTCGAATCGAATACCTTAGGCGAGAAGTATTCCTTGGGCAAGACATAGACAGCCTCTCCTAGGTCTTTTTTCTTCAGATCGTCGATATTGCTACCGCTGGGCATGTTTATGACGGGCTTTAGACGGAGTATGGTCTCGTTCAGGATCTCCGGTAGCATACGGATATCATAACTTCCGTCTTCACGTATGAAATTTCGTCCTTCATAATAATCCAAGCAGCATTTGATCCAGTCACAACCTTTTTCGGCTCCTAATATGGCCGCCTCAATCGTACCGGAAGTTTCCGCCCCGACGAAATAGGGCAGCTCAAGAAAGTTATCGAGGCTCTTCAGTATCTCCACGTCTGAGTCTAAGTAGATTCCTCCATGGTGGTAAAGAGCGTACAACCGGATGTAATCGGCGGCGAACGCGTATTTCTTGGTGTTGAACGCTTGCTCTACCCATGGGACTTCGTGGATGTTAAAACGTTTCGTGTCCCATAAAATGATCTCGTAGCTAGGAAGGTGTTTTTTCCAGCTATCAAGGCAGTCTTGTATTTTCCGTGGATATGGATCACCACTTAACCAACAGAGATGTATGATTTTAGGAATCATGGCTTATTCTATTTTTTGTTTTCTATATCAATTTCACTTAATACTTTACTCATTTGGCTCTCCCACGAAAGCGATAGGACGGACTCCCTGATCTGGCAGGGAGATAGCGTTTGCCCCCTATGAAATTCCAGGATAGCGGGAATCTCGATCGGGCTTTCATCTGCTTTGGCTTTCAGTATATAAGACTTTCCCTCGAAATCACTGTCCATCTCGGAGTAAATGAAAGGGAGTCCTCTTGCTGCGTACTCTCTGTTTTTCAGTGTTTTGATGTGGGTGATGCCGCTTCTATGGCGTGCGAGGCTCCCTATGCCCATATCGGCCTGTTCGAAGAGCTCATCCAATTCTTCCCCGTGTCTCATCCCGTGTAGGATCACATATCTCTCTAAGTTATATTTCTTGATGAGTGGGAGAATATCGTTCTCTTCCCGTTTCGCCGCGAAATTGCCGACGATGTGGAAATATACATTATATCCGGAGTTTGCTTGGTAATAATTGACTAAGCCTTTTACTAGGCGGTCGAAGCCATGCCAGTAATGGATTTCCGCCACCCCGATCAAGTGGAGCTCATGGCTCGTGTCGTTTATGTGTTTCTTTAGCTTGATTTGTTTGAAGTCTATCCCGTTCGATATTTGTATGGTACGGCTACCGAATATTGTTTGGTAATCGGAAAAGGTGATGACCCCGCTTAACCGCTTAGCTAACGTATGGCGGAAGCATTTGTCGATAAGCAGCGTTGCCTTACGGGAGAAACCGATATATTCTTGGTCATAGGGGTATGTAGGTATCTCCATGACCACTTTCACGTGGTTTTTACGCATCTGCCATACCATGTGGAGCGTGAAAGGGTTCGCGTTATTGTCTGAGCGCATATAGACGAGGTCGATACCTTCTTTCCTGACGTATTCCACTATAGAGGAATACTCGATTCTTTTAAGGATCTTGCCTTTTATGCCAGTTCCGTAATCCCGTAAAATCTCGGAGTCGATCATGCGTAGTTTCCTGCCAGCTGGTTCTCGCATGTAGCAAAGCCTTGTATCCACTCCGCATGCCTGTAAAGCGTCTACTTGATATTGTATCTTCTTGCTGATCCCGTTCGCCGGGTTAAATCCATGGAATATAAGGAATAGGGCTTTCATCTTTTTATCTTTGATTTTAGGAAGTTAATTATGTTATATACGCCACTCAATTGAATATATATGCAGGAGATGAGAACGGCAATAACCGCTTTTATGAACAAGTTTGCCAGCTCCGGTAATATAATGGATGATTGGTGGATAGACCATAGGCATACTATCAATATACCCACGAGCGGAGCCGGGGAAATAAGTTGTCTGATTAAAGACGCTAGGCTGCGTTTTAGCGTCACTTTATACATCCATACATAACATTGTATGAAATTGATGGCGAAGGTCGCACATATACACCATGCGACAGCTTCGAGGCTCTTGAATATGAATATGCCGGCGAGGATGCCTGATACGTTCAATAGGGCTGAGAATACGCCACATATGAACAGGCTTTTCGTATCGTTGGCTGCTTGGTAGATGGAGCCGGAGGTGGACAGGATGATCTGTATGCCTACGGATAAGGATAGGATCTGAAATACGGGAACGGATGGCAGCCATTGGTCTCCGAATAGGATGAGCGTAATCTCCTTGGCGCAAAACCATAATAATACTGATAATGGGAACCCGATGAATGCTAGGATGCGGATGACTTTCTCGTAGGAGAGGGCTAATTTAAGCGGATCATCTTGAAAATTGGAGAAGACGGGATGCATGACTGGTGATATGACATGTGTTATGTTTTGCAACGGGAGCATCATCAAGCGGTACGACTTCTCGTAATATCCTAAGGAATTCATACTCATATACTTTCCTATTAATAATTTATCAAGGTTTCTGCTGAAGTAATTTATCACATTAAACATGAATTGATATGCGGAATAACTGAATATCTCATGAATGGATTTTGATCCAAATGTGTATTTTAATTTCTGGGGCTTTTTTCTTATGGAAATAATGAATATAAGGATGCTTGAGAATATAGGATTGATAATTAAGGCATATAATCCAGCTCCTGATATAGCTGCTAAGATTGCTATGATTCCTCCAATGCATTGAACAAATAAACTCCTGTATGCTATAAATTTAAATTCTTTGTCCTTGAATAATAGTGCGTTTGGAACGATGTTGGCTGAGGCAAAGAATAAGTTGAAAGATAATAAATGACATATGGATAGCAATGAACTCTGTTTGTAAAATAAGGAGATTGGCCATGATGACAAGAAGAATAAAATGGAGATCCCTATCCCGGTCCATAGTGTAAAAGAGAATATATCGTTAAGTTTATCCTCTGTTAAATGCTTGTTTTGAATGATAGCTGGAGCGATCCCTAAATCACTGAAAATACTGAAAAATGAAATGATGACGGTGGCGATCGCTACGACCCCGAATTCCTCTGGATCGATCAGCCGGGCCAGTACACCTGCCACGGCTAAAGAAATGATGATTCCTGAGTATTTTGATATAGCTGTATAGATTATTCCAGATGCCAACTCTTTTTGTATTGATGCCATATTTTTCTAGTAGAGGTGTATTATTCTCCTAATAGGCAAATATATGTTTTTTATTTAAATTATTCATGAGGTGTTCCTTATTTTCGATAAAAATACATACCTTTACATTAAAACAATAAAATTAAATGAGAGTCCTATTTGTCTATAAAGAGAAAAATGGGGATAATTTATTTGTTCCCGTGATTCGAACGAGGCTTTCTGTTCATGGAATAGAGGCTATCAGCTCAGTTGATGAGTTTTGGAATCCATCCCGGTCTTATGATATCATCCACATTCATTGGCCTGAGGAAGTGGTGGGATGGAATGTGAATGACGTGGATATCGATAAGCGGCTGGAGACCCGGCTGAGATATTTTAAGGAGAAGGGCTCTCGGGTTTATTATACGTGCCACAACTTATCCCCTCATTATGGAAGTCCTTTGCATCAAGCTTGCTATAGAGTGGTAGAGAGAATGGCCGATTGCATGGTACACCTCGGTAACTATAGTCTAGGCAAGATGGCCGGTCTATATCCTGATTGTAGGCATGTCCTAATTCCTCATCCGATTTATCTGGGCGCTTATGACGATACTCTGACGAGAGAGGCGGCAAGAGAATATTGGGGCATTGACCGGAGGACTTTTGTGGTTACGGCGTTTGGCAAATTCCGGAGGAGAGATGAGGTCTGGATGACGTTGAAAGCTTTTTTCTCTTTGCCTCGAAGGAAGAAGCTCTTGCTGGCCCCAAGAATGCTTCCGGGGAGTTATCCGAAGCCTTTATTGTCCGTAATACGTTGTTTATTACATCTTTTAGGGGTACGAACGGAGAATAATGAGCGGATTATATCAGATGAGGATTTACCGTATTATTTTGCGGTGTCTGATGTTGTCTTTATACAGCGTTGCGTTATCCTTAATTCCGGAGTAGTTCCGATGGCTTTCTTGTTCGGGCGGGGTGTCGTTGGCCCTGATAGCGGGAATGTGGGTGAATTACTGAGGGTGACAGCGAACTTGGTCTTTTCCCCCTCGGATCAAGGGTCTGTCAATTCAATGCTTCGCTCTGCCATGAACATGGATTTGGACGATTTAGGAGCTAAGAACCGGAGGTATGCCGACAAGTATCTCCATCCCGATAAGATAGCCGGTCTTTATGCGAAATGTTATCATTTTGAGGAATCGCATTGATCCCTTTTATCGGGTTCGTTTCCATTGCTGTCCGCATGGGTCATAATGTTTGACAACTTTAGCAGGATTGCCTACGGCCACAGAGTAATCTGGTATATCTTTTGTGACGACACTGCCTGCGCCGATCACGCAGTGCTTGCCGATATGTACGCCTGAGGTAATGACCGTGTTCGCTCCTATCCAAGACTCATCTTCTATGATCACAGGGGAGGTAGTTATGCCTTGTTTTACGATTGGTTTAGAAATATCATGGTATGTATGGTTGAGCCCGGATATAGTGATGTTCTGAGCCAAGATAACTTGATTCCCAATAAAAACGGGACCGATGATCGTATTATGTATGCCTATGCGTGAATGATCACCGATGTGTACGTGGCCTACCCCGTTGTCTATCGTGACGTAATGCTCAATTATACTTTCCTGTCCAAGTATGAATGAGTTAATGGGACTGACATTCATTATAGCAGATCTTCTGATCTTGCTCCGTTTTCCATAGGTTAACATAAATGGATTGACAAACCATTTAACCCATAATCTAGGGCAAGAGCCTCTTTGATTCATTATTAAGTAATGAACCGTTCTCTTTAATCTGTCATTTTTCTTTATCTTTTGTTTAAGATCGCTGATATTCATTTCTTTAAGGATTGAATGACTTCCATATAAACTTGCAATAGTTTCCTAGCCGTATGATTCCATGAGAATAATCGGGATCTTTGTAATCCATATTTTATTTGTTCATCATGGAATGCTTGATCTTCTTCTAGCCGCAGCAATAAGGAAGCTACTTCTTCTTCGTTGAAAGGATCTGCCAATAATCCTCCCTTTCCGGCGATCTCAGGCATGGCCGAGGTATTCCCCGTTATCACGGGTGTACCGCATGCCATAGCTTCTAGCATGGGGATACCGAAGCTTTCCCTTAGGGAGGTGTATAGGAAGACGAAGGCCCCATTGTACAAGTATGCCAAATCCTTGTTGGAGATGTAACCTGGGTAAGACAGGTAAGGCTTGATTTCCTCTATATGCTGCTCTCTCAATATCATATCCAGCTTGTCTTCGCGTAAGTCCGCTATTAATAGAGGACGCTTTCTTGATGAGCGCTTGAGATACAGACTGTATGCCTTCAAGGTGCGGGGTACATTTTTCTTAGGGTCCGTATTTCCTAGGAAGAAAAGGTAATCGTCCGAATGAATGTATTTATGGGTGATGGCGGATATGCCTGATAGGGGATGAAAATGCTGGCTGTATCCATTGTAGATCGCCATGATTTGTTCTTTGGGCAGACATAAGGCCTCTCGAATCCGATCACGTTCAAAATGAGATACGGTAATGATTCTCTTACACTTAGGGAGTATACGGGGAACTACTAAACGTCGGTAGTGCCAACCCATGTTTTGGTACCATGATGTATTACCTCCCTGCTTGGGCTCAAGGAAGATGATGTCGTGCAAGGTCAATACCAATGGGACGGGGCAATGAATCGGAGCCGTGTTACTCGTACAATGCAATAGGTCTGGCCTTATCTTGGCTACAGCCCGTGGCAACGCCACCTGCTCCCAAAGGGGGTAGGTGGGGCATTTTACCTCCACGATGTGCGTATTGCTTGTTTCTTCTAGGCAATGATCTTCTCCCGGACTTACGAATATGAAATATTCATTTTCCTTGTCGATTTTCTGTAGCTCTCGAATGCTCTCGAGCGCTACAAAATCCATCCCGTGCTTATTCGTACGGAAAATTCGCTGGGCTTCAATGGCTATCTTCATGATTTGGAGAATGTTTGGTGTGAGAGAATGTATGCTTTTTCCCTATTCGGAACGTGTTTAGGAACATGAGGAAGAATAGGATGGGAACACTGGCGATCGCCTTCCTGAATTTTTGGTCCACTAAATAGTCTGGAACCGCTACGCTAAAAGTGATGCCTAGCCATATCAAGAGGAACCACCATTTAATGGAGATTATGATATCAAGTGGACTTAGGATGGCGGCAATTAACGTGATAAACCCTAGCAATAAGACACGAGGGGGCATCATCCATTGAAATAATTTATCGCAATAGTCCCAATTTCCTTTTATTAGTGCTCCCGGTATCTGGAGAATCCCTGAGAGTAAGTTGTGGAATTGTGTGGCAAGCCAGCGCTGTCTTTGATTATAGAAGTCTTTCTTGCCTCTTACTTTCTCGTCGTATGTATAGACATCTTCAAGATATTCGATATATATATTTTGGAGTAACAGTTTTCGCTCCATGTACTTATCTTCTCCGATATCGTTGCAACCTTGTATGATATTCTTGAAAAGACCGTATTCGAAAGCCATACCCGAGCCACTTAGGGCGGACGAGAAACCTAGGCGGGTATGTCCTTTCCTGAAAATAGAGTTGTTGATCTCCTCGCTAACGGCGTCGAGCACCGCTATGCTGCTATCTCTGTTCTTGGCTACCCTATGCGTCTGTATGGCTGAACAACCTGCGTAAATAGCATCGTTTATTTTCTCTATATAATTGTTTTTTACGATATTATCGGCGTCAAGGATAATCACGTTGTCATATTTTGTTTTTCCTTCTTCAATGTAACGGATGGCTGCCTTGAGGGCCTCTATTTTGGTACTTTGTGGGTTCTCCATTTTTATAATCTTTACGGATAATGACTTTAGCCTATCGAGGGTTTCCTGACGCATTTGGTTGGCTATCACGATAATATCATATAATTCTCTTGGATAGTCTTGCTGAAGGAAACTTTTGACGGAGTCTATAATTACCTCATCCTCCCCATAGGCCGGAAATAAGGCCGCAAAACGGTATTTTTTCATAGTCGTAGGGTATTTATAAGTCGATTTCCTTTTAGAGTAAACGGCGAATACGAATAAATACAGTACGCATACCATAAAACATAGGAATACGATGGCGTCTATCAATTGAAATAGATACTCCTCCTTGTCTATCCAATTTTCTCCTATTTGAAAGAATTGCTCAATCATGGTGTTTTATATTTGAATCAGTTGATTTTTTTTCTTGTATTTCTTGATCTAGATAGGGTCCTACCATTATAAAAGTAAGTCCCGTAAAGGAAATTACCATTGTCGGGAATTGTCCCCAGAAAGAGTTCCCGTATGCATTGATAAACATTCCGAATATGCCACAAAGTAACCCTGTCAGTAGCCCTTTCAGCTCCGGATCTCTGAGCCGCATGGCTATGATCCATCCTCCCCATCCAATGGATAGAAAGATCATGCTTAGGTAAAGTGTCAAGCCAACCGCTCCTGTCTCCACCCAGATTTTGACATACCATGAATCTGTTGGAATGGAGGTGGTAAAGCGTTTTGATATTCTCTCTCCAGCCCTGTCACCTGATAATCCCAGCCCTTCTCCAAAAGGCTTGTATTTCATGTAGGATGCCAATTTCTTTTGATTTTCTTTTCGAACATTGAATGAGGCGTCTTCTGTCGGGGTGAATGCGGTACGCATCCTTCGGATGGTAGCGTTGCTATTTCCTATAGTAGTAAGGGCAAAAAAAACATAAGTAAGCAATAATAAGGTCGAGCTTGTGATAATGGTTTTGGTTTGTTTACTGACGAATGTATAAAGCGCCAATCCCGCTAATGGAACGATCATGGCCCCTCTTGTACCGGAAAGGAACATCGCATAAATGGCTAGGATAGCTATGCTTAAATAATATATTCTACATAAATAGGAGCGCATGTGGAATGCTGCGATCCCAAAGAACATAGTGGCGGCTCCCATATTCGCCCCCATATTGCTAGCGTCGGTGAAAAAAGAGAAATAGCGGACTCCGGACCATATGATATGAGTCGTAGCTCCCCCTTCATTAAGCCATTTGGTCTCGAAACTGTCAAATCCAATATATTTTTGCATGAAGGTTTTAGTTATAGCTAAAAGGGTGAATAGGGATAAACAAAATATCAAGGATTTTAAAAAAGAGTAACGAGTGCATAATAACGATGTAATAATAACAATGATAAACCCATTGAATATCAGTCCTCTTGATAATATCCAAGCCTCAAGTACTCCGGAGGGGTTAGCGATTTCAAAGATACAATATCCCATCCATATACAGCACATGACGCTTAAGGGGTGAATTGCTCTTTTCCATTCGATGTTCTGATAAAGGGCCGCATGAATGGATAGTAATACTAAGGCTGTTACGTATAGGATATCCATGATTACGCTAATGCCTTCTATTGGAATATATCGGGTAATACCCAATATGAAATAGTTGATCGTAAAAATGACAAATAGTATGAACCAAGGATATTTCAATAATAGGATACAGGTTATACATAACAAAGGCAAAGCTATTATCATCCCGAAAAGAGGGATGTTATTAAATAGTAAAGCTCCTCCTATTCCTACTAGTCCTATGACAAGGATTAATAGGGTCATATTGAAAGAAGAATCCTCTTTTATCTCTCTTGAAGTATCCATGAGCTTCGCTATTTTATGGCCGAATTGGTTGCGGTTAACCCCATATACATCATACGGTTCGTGAAAGAGCGCATGGAGGTCTGAGGGGGCAATTGCCCGGTGAAATCTTCTACGGCTTCTCGTGAGGCGTTATTCAAGTATAAATACAAAGATGTATTTTTAGTTATCTCACGCAAATAACTAACAAATTCCTTATCGCTATTTTTCCATACTCTGCGTACATTAGCTATTAGAATATTAACTTGACTTGAGCTTAGCAAATGTGGAGGCACACTGTTTCCTTGAATGGAAGGATATTCGATTAATACAATGTCTGGTTGACTTTCGGCTTTAATATACTCTTCTATATTTTCTGTGGTGAATAGTGACGATTCAATGTTTATCTCTTCTCCGATCCTTATATATCGTACTTGGAAACCTAGCTCTTCCCAACGTTCTTGAAAATATTTGGCAACGAATGTCTTCCCTTCTCTTTCTTCTATACTTAATATATTTATGTATAGAGTCTTATTTTTTTGCAAATAAGGAGCCAACCGATTGCAAGCGTATGCGGCTGATATTCGGTTACAGGTCTTTACAAATCCCCTGTATTTCAATTGGGAGTTGCGTCCGTTGAAGGCTCCTAATATATTCATTCCTGTGAGGCGTTTAGCCCGTTCTGCATCCCGGAGGGTACGGTCTAGTAATTCAATGACCAAATTTAGGGCTATAATGAAAATTAAACTACCGATAAAAGCGGCTATGACTAAAAACATGCGCTTACCTTTGTCACTAAACAATGGATAAGCGGCCTCTGAGATAGTTGTTAAGTTTGATGAGGTTAATTGTAAGTTCACCTGTTTCATCTTAGCCATATTTAAGGCATGGAGAACTTGTAGATAAGACTGTTCAGTGACATTGATCTCTCGTTCTTGCTGGTTGATCTTAGTCCCAATGGGAGAATAATTCTTATACTGCTCCTCGAAATCGTGCTTTCTTTTGTTTAAAATCTCTAAGTCTGCCTTGGATTTCACTTGTATCAAGGTCTGTGACAACCATTCTTGTACTAATCCGTCAATAGCGACTCCTTCTTTACTTTCTTTATAGCTGTTAATTTTATCTGTCAGTAATGCTATTCTCTTCTCGACATCTTTCAGTTGATCTTGATATCGTGTTAATTCTGTATCCTTGTTTAATGCGTTTTCAGAGGTGAAAGTCTCTATCTCGGTGATTTTACCACTGATGCGGGAAACATCTTCCAATGCGTTGATAAACTCTTCATTCGTTTTGACAAGTTTAGTACGAACTTCCATGTATTTCTCTAACTCGTTGATGATTTTGGTTGAGCTCTCGTAACTTCGTTGTGTTTCTTCGTAACGGTTCTCAAAATCAGCAAAAGAGTTTGCGATAGATTTTGTTTGTTCTGTATAATTTATGACGCTGTTTTGTACGTTATAATCTGTAAGATCATTTTCTTGTTGATTGAGTTTTGTCCTTAATTTATTCAATTCCTGCTCATAATATTTTACGATATCATTTGCTGTTTTATATTTTAAATTATCGTAAGAATATTTCATTTCTTCGCTGACTAACTTAACCGTATTCCATGTGATTCCGGGATCTGAGCTAGTGTAGGCTATCTCTATCAAATCGCTATTACCTTGGCGTCTAATAATTATGCTGGATAAAGCTGCGTAGCTATAGAATGCAGCTCCTCCGTTGAGCAATTCATGCAAATAATTGCGGCTATCACTGTTTTTATATTCTTTAAATCTGTTTATAGTGTTATCGAGAGAAGCCGTGTCTATTAAATTTATTATTTCTTCAGGTATAGATGCTGTTAATTTCTTGTAATTGTCAGCTGTTATATAGAGATTATCTATTTCAGGATTTCCTTGTGTTAGGTTTAATGCTAATAATTTTAGTGATACGTTTTCTAGGGTTCCTCTTGATTTTGTTAAATTAACCAAGTTATCATATGTGTTGTTTACTGCCTGCCAATCAGGTTTTGTCTCTTCATCTAAACCCGTGTTGGAGGTAATACCTGTGTAGATCGAAGTTGTCACGGTGTATTTTTTCTCCATGAATTGACTGAAATAGGCAACCAATGCTGTTACAATAAGCGTTCCAAATATCAGTTGGTGACGAATTCTATATAAAAAACGGGATATGTATAGTGTAATATCCATAAATTATCGATTTATGATTTTTACATTTGTAAGCATCTCTAATAGGGTTACCGCATTGTGTAAGGTAGCTCTACCCTCTTGATAAGAGATTACGGCTCCAGAACGACGTCCTCTTTCCATGGCCAAAGTCGTAATGTCAATTTTACCGTTGATGAAGTCTTGTTCCGATATTTTCATTTGGGCGTTGTAAAGGGCAGCAGCGTCTGATTTAGCTTTCAAAGTAGCTAAAGCTTGCAATACGTTATTATAAGCTTCCAATATTTTTAATTTCCGTTCTTCTATTGAGATCTCATATTCATAATCTAATTGCCGGAAACGAGCTTTCCGAGCTCGTACCTTTTGGCCACGGCTAAATAGGTCACCAAATGGGATAGACACCGATATGCCTGCGCTATAAGTATGTTGATTACTACCCAGACTTGTGAGATATTCAGGATATTCTACGGTTTCATGAGAGGATAGCTGCACTAATCGTCCATATTGGTACTGTCCGTATACCCTGAAATAATCTAGCCATTCTCTTTTGGTCACTTTCATTTCAGCATTAGCTTCATCTTTCTTAGCTTCGTAAATCTTGATCGAAGGGTGATCATATACTGATTCTAAAAAAACAGATAAAGGTGGTAATTGGATACGTTCATAATCATCTAGCATCGCTTGAATAGAGTCTGAGCCAGATGTTACTTCCACGGTTGTAGCTTTATCGAAATAGGTTTTCTTTTTCTGAGCTATAGCCGAAAGGATACTGAATATGAATAGGATGATAAATAAGTTCTTCATACGATTTATTAATGGATCTATACGTCCTCTTTCTGTACGAACGCCGTAAAGGTCTTAATGATGATCTTCATGTCCAGCCAGAAAGAAAATGTATGAGCGTATTTAATATCTAATTGTTTACGTTCCTCGGCGGACATACTACCAGAATTGCCACGTTTCTCTACTTGCCAAAGACCTGTAAGGCCGGCAGGAGCCATGAAGCGTTGTATGTATTCATCGCTGGTCAATAATTCCGCCTCGTATACGGGAAGAGGGCGGTTACCAACTATTGACATGTCTCCATTTAATATATTGAATAGCTGGGGAAGTTCGTCAATGCTGTATTTCCGGATAATATGGCCGATCTTTGTTATACGGGGATCATTCTCTAATTTGATGAAAGCGTTGGAGCGTTCGTGACGTTTTACTTTTAAATAGTCGTTTTCAGGAGTAGCGTCATTGTCGGAATATAAAATGATATTTTGCTCATCGTCTTTAAAAAAAGAAGCTTGCTTCTGTGAATTCACAGAAGTTGCTGAAGAGGCTGTAGCCTCTTCAGCAATAGATTCCGTATACTGATTAAGTTTCTTATATTCAGCCAAGCGTTTGTCCGCATCCATATACATAGAGCGGAACTTATAAAAATCGAAAACCTTATAGTTGCTGCCTACTCGTTTCGACTTGTAGAAAGCGGGGCCTTTGTCCTCCAGCTTGATCCAAATCACCGTGATGATAAAGATAGGGGAGAGGCAGAGGAGCGCCATGGATGAGAAAATGATGTCGAAGACCCTTTTCCATAAAGGCAGCTTGAAAATGGCGAGATCAGGCTCTTTTATTTGAGGCTTACGCGCTTTTTCCATTCTCTTGCATTTCTCGGCGATACCCAGTAGCTTCACTAAATCTTCCTTAGAGGTAGACTCGGAGATGACACAGTCCGTTCCGGCTTGCAAATAGGATATTTTCTCCTCCCGGGTCATTTCCGGGGCGATTAATACGATATATATATTTTGAAACGTCTTATGCAAATGCATGATCGCAGGAATGTTTAACGTAGGATCTGTTTTCTCGATGAATACACAATAATCCATTTCCTCGGCAGGAAGAAGCGTGTTTTTCATCTGCAGAAGCGTTATACATTCTATGACCCCGGTGCCTAATGCCTTACGTAAACGTTCGGCCAACGGCACGTTATTACCGAAAAAGACATAATTCATTATCTTAATATTCGTTTTACCCTTACCCTTAATTCCTCTGGATTGAAAGGCTTCAAGATAAAGTCTTCCGCCCCTTCCTCAAACAAACGTATTCTATTTGAGCTGCTCTCTACGCTCGATAGGATCAAGACCGGTATATGGCTGAACATATCGTTCGCTTTTAAATAAACCAAGAATTCCTCTCCGGACATTTCTGGCATATTCAAGTCAGAGATGATCAAATCCGGTAAATTGCCTTCTTGAAGCCAAGCGATCGCTTTCAAAGGATTTTCTTTATAGGATACCTTGTAAGTACTTGATAAATAAAGCATGATTATCTTTGCGATTTCTTGCTTGTCATCCACTAAAAGAACAGATTTCTCCATAGAGTCGTATAATATTGTCGTCTTTTGTTTTATCTATTATGCAAATTTAGGATATTAAATTGAAAAAATCTATGTTTTTCAATTGTTTTTTTGAAAAAACAGTTCGGACTTTGAAAATAGGGGAAACTGCGATTTTTTGATTAAGTTTGTACGCACATAAATGAGATGAGTATTCGAAGATGCGTTGGAGGAAATATATAGATTTTGATGTTATTCATTTATTGGTTGGCGCTATTGTCGGGATGGGCTTGTCCTCTTGCCAGCCGGAGATGCCGGTGATCTCTACGATAACCGTGGAGGCGGATGGCCTGACGGTTCCCGTGAACCCGGATCTGTATGGTTTGACCATTGAGGAGATCAACCACGGGATCGATGGGGGGCTGTACGCCGAGCTGATCCAGAACCGGAGCTTCGAGGATGGCGTGCCACCCTTGAACTGCCCTTACGACGCCGCCCGGAACGTCTTGATTACCCCGAATGGATGGACGATCCCTTTCATGCGGGGAGATTCCGTACCGGGATGGAGGCGGATCGTCCCTAATACACAGATATACCCGGATATGAAGGAGCTGGTGAATGATAAGAACCGGCGGTCGTTGCTCGTGGCCGTATCGACTTCCGGGGAGTCGGGGCGCGGAGGCGTGATAGCCGAGGGATACCGGGGGATACCGATCCGGAAAGGGGAACGATACGATCTCTCGTTTTTCGCCAAGGGGGCGAATATGGTGCCCCGTACCATCCGGGTGGCCTTGGAGGACTCGATGGCTAATACGGTCTTGAGCGATGTGTTTCAGGTAGCGCCGCTATACGAGTGGAAACGATACAGGCATACGTTTACGGCTACGGAGGATGCGCCGAACGCGGTCTTGACGATCACGGCCGATACCTCCGCCGTGTTTTGGCTGGATGTGGTATCCCTCTTCCCGGAAGGTACGTGGAAGGGACGGAAGAACGGGCTGAGACCGGACTTGGCGGCGCTGGTCGATTCCTTGGCCCCTCGTTTTATCCGTTTCCCCGGAGGCAGTTTCGTGGAGGGGTATACGGCGGGTACGTACCCTATCTGGAGGGAGACGCTGGGCGATATCTCGGAACGTAAGCATTTCTGGAACGTATGGGCCTATGGTACGACGAACGGCATGGGCTACCACGAGTACTTGCAAATGTGCGAGGATATGGGGGCGGAGCCTATCTACGTTATTAATAGCGGGATCACGAGCCAAAGCCGCCGGCCCCGCTACGAGGATATCACGGCGATGGATAAGCTCACGGGAGATGCCTTGGACGCTATCGCCTACGCGAACGCCCCGGCGGATTCCCTGCCGGGCGCCCTGCGTGCGAGGAACGGGCATCCGGAACCTTTCAACTTGAAGTATGTCGAGATCGGCAGCGAGAACTATGGCGGGGAGTATTTCAGGCGCTTTGAGCTTTTCCGCAAGGCGATCAAGGAGGCCTATCCGGAGATTACCGTTATCAGCAGTTCGCCCCTCACGAAGCGAGGCCGTAGCGAGTGGGTGGATTCCCATTATTACGCCGGGGAGAATTTCTTCCTATCGAACTCCGGCCGGTTTAATAGCGACCGGTATTCCCGACGTTCGCCGGCGGTGTTTATCGGGGAGTTCGGGACGACGGAGCGCCCCTTGGCCGGTACGCTCCGGGCGGCGGTGGCCGAGGCCTGTTTCTTGGTCGGGGCGGAGGAGAACCCGGATATGGTACGCCGCTTGGCGTATGCCCCGGTATTGGGCAACGCCGGGTTCGAGAACCAGCGCCATCCGTTGATCTCTTTCAACACCCATCAGGCGGTGGTCTCTCCTTCCTACCATTTATTAAAGATGTTTACCCGCCATCGGGGGGATGAGGTGCTGAAGACGATCGTGGATACCTACGAGAAGCCACAGGCACGTACGGGCCGGGCGGGCGTAGAGATGTTTGATAATAGCTATGAGTTCAAGGACGTGCGGATCGACGGCGTGCCCGTATCGGATATATCCGTGATGAGCGGGGGATGGAGGGTCCCGGAGGCTGGTATGTTGGTGCCGGAGGCCAACCGGTGGAACCAGGTATTGTTCGGCGACTCTACGAGCTACGCCTATG
The DNA here is from genome assembly GCF_003635435.1 of Parabacteroides sp. AF21-43. NCBI lineage: Bacteria > Pseudomonadati > Bacteroidota > Bacteroidia > Bacteroidales > Tannerellaceae > Parabacteroides > Parabacteroides sp. AF21-43. Next base: position 99,805 of record NZ_QTMG01000002.1, read on the forward strand.
AATATACGGCTACCGTCCGGCGTACGAAAGGTAGCGGGCAGATACAGCTTCGCCTCCGCGACAACGGGCGGACGGGCGAGCAGGCGGATTATATCGCCCTGACGATCGGGGCGGGAACGAGCGAGCTGTACCATCAGGTAGGTGGCGTGAAGGATAGCTTGGTCTCTCCTGTGCGCTTCCCTTTTGAGAGTAACCGGTGGTATACGGTTCGCATGACGTGCGAGTACGAGCGTGTCCGTTGTTATGTGGACGGCGTATTGCTGCATGAGGTGGATATGCGTGCGATCCCGTCGTTGGTATCCGTCGCTACCCTCGACAAGGAGAACCGGGTGATTTACTTGAAGGTCGTGAATACGACCCGCCACGAGGAGAAGACCTCTTTGCGTATCGAGGGAGTGAATATCCGTAACGAGGCGGAGCTGATCCAATTGAGAGGGGAGCCGGAGGCTCGTAATACGTTTGAGAACCCGGGGGCCGTAACGCCTGTCACCGAGCCTATCGTATTCCCGATGAGCGGCCCGTTTATCTATAATTTCCCGCCTAATTCAGTGACGATCTTGAAATTATACATGGAGTAGGTCAGATAGGGCAGGAGGGCCGGTACACTTTATCTGTATTTATCCTAACTTCGCGGCGACTTTAACAAAAAAATGTGTTATGGAACCAATGCATAAGATAAACAAGGTAGAGCTCCGGAGCTTGCAGCTTGAGGACTATACGCAGTTGTCGCAATCTTTCAAGAGGGTGTACGCCGACAAGGATGTTTTCTGGACCCGCAAGCAGATCGAGACGTTGATACGGATATTTCCCGAGGGACAGGTCGTGACGCTGGTGGATGACCGGATCGTAGGATGCGCCCTCTCCATCATCGTGGATTATGACATGGTGAAAGGGGATCATACCTACGCCAAGGTAACGGGCAACGAGACGTTCAGCACGCATAATCCGAACGGGAATATATTATATGGTATAGAGGTGTTCATCCATCCGGACTACCGGGGCCTCCGGCTGGCCCGCCGTATGTACGAGTACCGGAAGGAGCTGTGCGAGAAGTTGAACCTGAAGGCGATCATGTTCGGCGGACGTATCCCGAACTATTATAAATACGCCGATCATATGCGTCCGAAGGAATACATCGAGAAGGTGCGCTCACGCCAGATCTACGACCCGGTGCTCACCTTCCAGCTCTCCAACGATTTCCACGTGCGGAAAGTGATGATGAACTACTTGCCGAACGACGAGGAGTCGAAGCATTGCGCTACCCTGCTGCAATGGGATAATATCTATTACCAGCCGCCTACGACGGATTACGTGGATAAGAAGACAACCGTGCGTGTCGGTCTGGTACAATGGCAGATGCGGCCTTATAAGACACTGGACGACGTGTTCGAGCAGGTGGAGTTCTTCGTCGACGCCGTGTCCGATTACAAGAGCGACTTCGTCCTTTTCCCCGAGTATTTCAACGCTCCGCTGATGGCCAAGTTCAACCATCTGGGCGAGGCGCAGAGCATCCGTGGGCTGGCACAGTACACCGAGGAGATCCGTGAGCGATTCGTGAACCTCGCCATCAGTTACAATATCAATATCATCACCGGTAGCATGCCTTTGCTGAAGGAGGACGGGGCGCTATATAACGTGGGATACCTGATCCGTCGTGACGGCTCCTACGAGATGTACGAGAAGGTACATGTCACCCCGGACGAGCAGAAGAGCTGGGGACTCTCGGGCGGGAAGATGGTGAAGACGTTTGATACGGATTGCGCCCGGATCGGAGTGCTGATCTGTTATGACGTGGAATTCCCGGAGCTTTCCCGTATCATGGCCGACCAAGGGATGCAGATCCTCTTCGTGCCTTTCCTTACGGATACGCAGAACGGTTACTCTCGGGTTCGTGTATGTGCCCAAGCCCGGGCGATCGAGAACGAGTGCTTCGTGGTGATAGCGGGCAGCGTGGGCAACCTGCCTCGTGTGCATAATATGGATATACAGTACGCCCAGTCGGGTGTGTTCACGCCTTGCGATTTCGCTTTCCCGACCGATGGCAAGCGTGCGGAGGCAACCCCGAATACGGAGATGATCCTTGTATCGGACGTGGACCTTGATTTGCTCAACGAGTTGCATACGTATGGTAGCGTGCGTAACCTTCGGGACCGTCGCCACGACTTGTATGAGTTGAGGGTAAAAAAACAGTAGTGTTTGCGGTTGAACACAATAGTATTCATGGTTGAACCCAGTAGTGTTCGCTATTAAACACAATTATATTTGCCGGAAGAATGCAGTAGGGGCGGGATCTGTCCGCCCTCCCGTGCCGTGTATGCGTGGGAGGGCGGACGAATCCCGCCCCTGCGGTTTATATCGGGGGGAGGATCGCTCGCTTCCCCCCTTCGGAAATGATCTTAATGACTTAGCATCTCAGCCGTGATCGACGTGAATTTCTCGGCATCCGATTTACGGAGTTGTACGCTGCCGTCGTTCCAGTTGGAAGGCCAACCTCCGATGATGTGTCCGAGGAATACCAGCTTGATCTCGTGCAAGCCCTTTGCCAAGGCCGCGGAGGTGTCATGACGGGAGAAGCGTTTTACCTCGCCACCGTTATTGACCATCAACTTGCCGTCGATCCATACCTCCTCTAAATCCGAAGAGATGTAATAAACGCCATCCTCCGGGATATTCACGTAGCCGGTAGCGATAGCGGCGTATTGCTTCACGCCTCGCATGGATTCGGGGGCGGGCACTTGGTTGGTCAGTTCACGGGTCGTCTTGATGACCTGTTTCTTACCGGTCTTCTGAGCGGCCTCCAGATTATTTACGCTTAGGTACATGCCATCGAATACCTCCATGTCGAGGCCCGGGGTCGTCTTGGCTACCTCCTTGGCGGGAGCCAGCGTTTGTTTCTCCACGAGGATCGTGCGAGGCTTACCCATCTTGCCGGAAGGCAATACGGAAGCGATCTTCATGGTCGTAGTCTCTGTGATGTCGAAAGGAGCCGTATATACGGTAGATTCCGGGGTAGGCTCGGTACCGTCCAGCGTGTAGACCATCTTCATCGGACGGTTCGTGGTGAATGTCATGGTAGCCTTGTCCGTGAAAGCCACGAAGTTGCAAGAACCGTTCGGTTGCTCGGGCTGCGGGATGTAGTAGTTGATACCGTGTCCGTCTAGGCGAACCTGAGCGTTGTCCAGACGGCGTTCGAAGTCCTTGTAATCCTTCCGGTCCAGCGGGCTCCAAGCGATCTCGGAGAGGGCTAGGATACGAGGATAGATACGGTACTCCATGATGTCCGTGTTATAAAGGTACTCACTCCATACGTTGCATTGCACGCCCTTGATGAAATGTCCTTTACCGGCCGCTGCCAGCGTGTCGGGGACGGGGTTGTATTTATAGACCCGCTCCGCCGTGGTGAATCCTCCGATAGATACCGGGTTGATCTTGTAGTCGCCTTGGAACTGGTCGATATACATACCCTCGCTTCCCGGGGTCATGATCACGTCGTGGTTCATGCTAGCGGCGGCGATACCGCCTTCCTCACCTCGCCAAGACATTACCGTGGCCGATGGAGCCAGACCTCCCTCGAGGATCTCGTCCCATCCGATCATCTTCTTGCCGTGCTTGTTTACGACCTTCTCCATGCGTTGTACGAAATAGCTCTGCAATTTCTCCTCGGCGGAATGTTCCTTGTCGCCTTTCAAGCCTTCCTTACGGATACGGGCCTGACAAAGCGGGCATTTCTCCCAGCTCGTCTTCGGGCACTCATCGCCTCCGATATGGAAATACTCGCCCGGGAATAGGGGAGCTACCTCGGCGATCACGTCCTCGAAGAACTGGAAGGGTTCTTCCTTCCCGGCGCATAATACGATGTCTTCCACGCCCCAGATGATACGGGGAGTACCCAGCTTACCCTCGCAAGACAGCTCCGGATAGGCGGCGATAGCGGCCATCTCGTGTCCCGGAAGCTCTATCTCGGGAACGATCGTGATGAAACGATCCGCCGCGTATTTAACGATATCCTTCACCTCCTCTTGAGTATAGAAGCCTCCGTACTCGGTACCCTCGCCATCGATGCGCTTAGAGCCGATCTCGGTCAGTTTCGGATACTTCTTGATCTCGATACGCCATCCTTGGTCGTCGGTCAGGTGCCAATGCATGCGGTTGATCTTGAACAAGGCCAATACATCCAGCTGCTTCTTGATATTCTCTACCGGGATGAAATGGCGGCAGGGGTCTAGCATGATACCACGGTAGCCGAAACGAGGCTCGTCCTTGATAGATACGGCCGGAGCGGTCCATGCGATACCTTTCACGGCGGAAGGACTCTCGATCTCGGCGGGCAGCAATTGCAAGAACGATTGCATACCGTAGAAAAGACCTTGAGGGGTCTTGGCCTTGATACGGACGCCGCTGTCGGCTACGTCGAGCGTGTATCCCTCGTCGTTTACGTCCAGAGAGCCGTCGATAACCAATGAGATACCGTCGGAGGTCTCTTTGTCGGCGGTAGCTATCTGGTAGCCTGTCGCCGTGTTCATTTTAGCCGCGAAGAACTCGGCTACGGTTTTCGCCTCCGGGGTGGAAGCGTAGATCTTCGTGTTTTTGTTTAGCTTGAAGTTTCCCTCGTTCTGCGTAAGGCTGACCGGTGTCGGGATGATGTTGATACCTTGGTTGTAAGCTTTCGCTTTACCGGGAGCATCATCACACGAGGCCATCAGGCCCAAGACAGCGCCGGCGCAGATTGTAGCAAGGAGCTTTTTCATAGAATTAAAAATTGAAAGTTGAAAATTGAATATTGTTTAGATGTTTTTGAGAGTTTAAAAAGAGAATTGAGAGTTGAAGATAAGATGCCGTTTGGCATCCTTTTCAATTCTCAATTCTCAATTTCCTATTTACCATGCGAAGATAGGATATTCCTTCATGATACCGTTCACCTTCTCACGAACGGCGCCGATAGTCTTATCGCATTCGGGAGCGGCCAATACGGTGTCGATCAGTTCCACGATCTCGCCCATAAGCGGCTCTTTAGCGCCACGGGTCGTGATAGCGGGCGTACCCACACGGATACCGGAGGTCTGGAAGGCCGAGCGGCTGTCGAACGGAACCATGTTCTTGTTCACCGTGATGTCGGCGGCTACCAAGGCTTTCTCGGCTACCTTACCGGTCAGGTCGGGGAACTTCGTGCGCAGGTCGATCAGCATGCTATGGTTGTCCGTACCGCCGGAGATGATCTTGTACCCTTTGTCCGTGAAGGCCTTGGCCATAGCGGCGGCGTTCGCTTTCACCTGTGCTTGGTACGTCTTGTATTCCGGCTCCAAAGCCTCTCCGAAGGCTACGGCCTTGGCCGCGATCACATGCTCCAGCGGACCACCTTGGATACCCGGGAATACGGCGGAGTCCAACAACTGAGACATCTTCTTGATCTCGCCTTTCGGTGTCTTCTTGCCCCAAGGATTCTCGAAATCCTTACCCAGCAGGATGATACCGCCACGAGGACCCCGCAGGGTCTTATGCGTCGTAGACGTTACGATGTGAGCGTACTCCAGCGGGTTGTTCAGCAAACCGGCGGCGATCAGGCCTGCCGGGTGAGCCATATCGATCATCAATAAGGCGCCTACCTTGTCGGCTATCTCACGCATACGTTTGTAATCCCAGTCACGGGAATAAGCGGAACCACCGCCAACGATCAATTTCGGTTTCTCACGAAGGGCTACTTCCTCCATCTGGTCGTAGTCCACCCGTCCGGTATCTTCCTTTACATTATATTCGGTAGCGTGATAGAGAACGCCGGAGCTATTTACTGGTGAACCGTGGGACAGGTGTCCGCCATGCGACAGGTTCAACCCGAGGAACGTGTCGCCCGGATTCAATACGGCGAAAAATACGGCTGCGTTGGCCTGCGCCCCGGAGTGAGGCTGCACGTTGGCCCATTCGGCGTTGAATAGCTTTTTCAACCGTTCGATAGCGATCGTCTCACTTTGGTCTACTACCTCGCAACCCCCATAATAACGCTTGCCGGGATATCCCTCGGCGTATTTGTTGGTCAGACAGCTTCCCATGGCCTGCATGACCTGGTCGCTGACAAAGTTCTCGGAAGCGATCAACTCAATGCCTTTCAATTGGCGTTGGTGCTCCTTCTCGATAATGTCAAAAATGATGTTGTCTCTTTTCATTACCTCTTAAATTGGTTATTGCAATGATATGTTCCTCATTGAAAAGGAATCCTCGCGAATGTACTATATTATTTTAATACTATTTAAAAGATTCCGTTTAATTATTACAGATGCGCCGGAAACGGCTCCGCTTACCACTTGGTGAGGGTTACGTTTCTGAACTCAACCTCCTTACCCTCGCTCTGTAGCCCGATATGGCCTTCCTTCACCTTGTTGGTTCCGGTGTTCTGGTATACGCCGTTGATGTAAACGGTGATGACGCCGTCTTTCACGAAGATGTTCGCCTCGTTCCACTCTCCGGCGGGCTTCTCGCTGGACGGGTTCACGTTCTTTACGACAGGGAAGAAGGGACGTTCCTCTCCCGGGCGTTGCTGGTACTCGACAAGGTCGGAGCCTCCCAGCAGTACGAACAATCCGGCCCTCCCGGCTTGCAGATTACACTCGATCCCGTTCGGGAAGGGGTTCTTTAGGTCTGCGATATGCAGGAAGATGCCGCTGTTTGCGTTGGAATCCCCATTCGGCCAACGCCATTCCACGTGCAATTTATAGTCGCTGTATTTCTCCTTGGTGTACATATAGCCGAAAGGCTGGCCGGTGATGAAGATCTTACCGTCGCGTACGGAATAGACCTGATCGGCGGGGACGGAGTTTTTGTCGACTACGAAATTCCAGTTAGACAGGTCTTTCCCGTTGAACAGTTTCTCGGTCTTCTGTGCGTTCGCCCCATCGGAGAAACAGAAGAGGGAAGCGGCTAATACAGCCAAAGATAGCATTCTTTTTTTCATGGCATTAAACTCTATTTATAGTATGATTAATCAACGATTAGTTTGCGATAGCGTACCCGTTTCGGCTCGGCGTCGCCCAAGGTCTTACGTTTGTATTCCTCGTACTCGGAATAGGTCCCTTCGTAGAAGACCACGTTGGAATCGCCCTCGAACGACAGGATATGGGTACAGATACGGTCCAAGAACCAACGGTCGTGAGAGACGACGACGGCGCAACCGGCGAAGTTCTCCAGCCCCTCCTCCAAGGCACGTAGCGTGTTCACGTCGATATCGTTGGTCGGCTCGTCGAGCAGCAATACGTTCGCGTCCGCTTTCAGCGTCAGCGCCAGATGCAGGCGGTTACGCTCTCCTCCGGAGAGTACGCCGCATAGCTTCTCTTGATCCGCTCCCGCGAAATTGAATTTAGACAGGTAAGCGCGTGCGTTCACCTCCTTGCCGCCCATACGGATGAATTCTTGTCCGCCGGATACGACTTGGTAAACGGTCTTTTTCGGGTCTATATCCTTATGGGTCTGGTCGGCGTAACCTACTTGTACGGTCTCGCCCACCTCGAAGGTCCCCTTGTCGATGCTTTCCATGCCCATGATCATCTTAAATAAGGTAGTCTTACCGGCACCGTTTGGCCCGATGACTCCCACGATACCGTTCGGGGGAAGCATGAAGTTCAAATCATCGAACAGCAGCTTATCGCCGAACGCCTTCGCCACATGCTGTGCCTCGATCACCTTATTGCCCAAGCGAGGGCCGTTCGGGATGAAGATCTCCAGCTTAGCCTCACGCTCCTTCTGGTCCTCGTTCAAGAGGGCCTCGTACGAGTTCAGACGTGCCTTACCCTTGGCGTGACGGGCCTTCGGCGCCATATTGATCCATTCCAGCTCACGCTCCAAGGTCTTACGGCGCTTGCTGACTTGCTTCTCTTCTTGAGCCATACGCTTCGTCTTCTGGTCTAGCCAAGAGGAGTAATTACCCTTCCAAGGGATACCCTCGCCACGATCCAGCTCAAGGATCCATCCGGCCACGTGGTCTAGGAAGTAACGGTCGTGCGTGATGCAGATAACGGTACCGGCATATTGTTGCAGATGTTGCTCCAACCAGTCGATCGACTCGGCGTCCAAGTGGTTGGTCGGCTCATCCAACAGCAATACGTCCGGCTGCTGGAGCAGCAATCGGCAAAGGGCCACCCGACGACGCTCGCCTCCGGACAACGTATCCACCACCTGATCCTCCGGCGGACAACGCAAAGCGTCCATGGCACGTTCCAGACGGCTGTCGAGGTTCCATGCGTCCGTAGCGTCGATCTTGTCCTGCAACTCCGCCTGACGGTTGATCAAGGCATCCATCTTATCCGGATCTTCCAGCACCTCCGGATCGCCGAATCGCTCGTTCACCTCCTCATATTCTTTCAAGGTGTCCACGATCTCCTGCACGCCTTCCTGCACGATCTCCTTCACGGTCTTGCCCGGCTCCAACTTAGGGTCCTGCTCCAGATACCCTACGGAATACCCGGGGGAGAAGACCACCTCTCCTTGATAATCCTTATCGATACCGGCGATAATCTTCAGCAACGTAGATTTACCGGAACCATTCAATCCAATGATTCCGATTTTCGCCCCATAGAAAAAGGACAGATATATATTCTTTAAAACCTGTTTTTGAGGCGGAAAGATCTTGTTCACGCCTACCATCGAGAAAATAATCTTCTTATCGTCTGCCATATAATTTTTTGTGTGTTAATTGGTTCCTTAACTTAAAATAATGGTGTACAAATCTACGTAAATATCTTTTATTTTACAAATGAACAAAGATCATAGGTATCAGATATCTACCGATTGCCAAGTTTGGCGTGTGGAGATTACTCGGTTTAATTCTCTTGTGCAAGAAGCCGGTAGATATGCTATTCCTCGGAAGTTGAGTTTTAGCGTTATCATAAATGAAGGGTAGGAGAGGTTGTGCGGCGTTGTGGTTAGGACTGTGCGATCATGTGGCTTTAGGTTGTGTGATCCTAACGATTTAGGATTGTGGTTCGTCTTCGTCTCGTGAAGATATGTAACCGGTTTATGCATGATTGTAATACGTGATGTAAAGTGCTTATATCTTGTTTCTTGCATTTGCTCCCCATGAAAAAACTAAAATTTATCCCTCTTGAAATTTGTATAATAAAATAAAACCCCCTATCTTTGCACTCGCATTACAAAAGTAACGCACAGGATGATTCGCTAGCTCAGCTGGTAGAGCACAACACTTTTAATGTTGGGGTCCTGGGTTCGAGCCCCAGGCGGATCACTGAAAACAAAAGAAAAATCAAGCAAATCCCTGATAATCAGACATTATCAGGGATTTCTTTTTTCTGGCAGATAGCAGAAAATAGCCGTTTCAAGCATATTGTTGGTGTGCAAATCGTGGTACATAAATCAGGCTGAAAAAAGTCCCACGATTTAGCTTCTTTCTCACTGATTCATAGCATTTTGCATGGTCGTACTTTGGAAGAGAATACATAGTTTTGTAACTCTAAAAACGATGTAAAAATGGCTAGAAAAACCTTCAATGTGCTATTCTTTATCAAGAAAGCCAGATTATTAAAGAATGGAGAAGCACCCGTGTGCATGAGAATTACTGTAAACGGCTGTATGGTAGATGTTTTAGTAAAAAGAAGCTGTCCTGTAAATCTATGGAATCAGGCAAAAGAAAACTCCAAAGGAAAAGATCGTATGTCGGTGGAACTGAACCACTACTTGGAAATCACACGCTCTCGCATACACCAAATTTATAGAGAACTGGAATCCACAGGTAAGACTATTACAGTCGATCTTATGAGAAAGCTATATTATGGGGTGGATGAAGATAGTAAAACGCTATTGCAAGTATTCAGAGAGCATAACGAACAAAGCCGTAAGCTAATCGGTAAGGACTTCGTTAGTAAGACCGTTCAACGGTATGAAACCACTACCCGATATTTAGAGGAATTCATAAAGAAAGAATATCAATTATCTGATATTGCCCTAAACAACTTGGAAGCCAACTTTATTTCTAAGTTCGATGCTTTTTTGAAAATTGAAAAAGGTTGTGCGCAGAATTCAGCTATCACCCGATTGAAGAACTTGAAGAAGATTATCCGTATTGCTTTGGAAAACGACTGGATAAAGAAAGATCCGTTTGCTTACTATCGCTTCAAACTGGAAGAAACCGATCCTGAGTTCCTGACGATGGACGAGATTAAAATTATTCTTGCAAAAGAATTCACGATTAAGCGAGTAGAACAGGTACGTGACGTTTTTATCTTTTGCATTTTTACTGGATTGGCGTTCAGCGATGTGAAAGATTTATCACCCGAACACTTGGTAAAAGACAACAAAGGGGAGCTTTGGATAAGAAAGAACCGCCAAAAGACAAAAATCATGTGCAACATTCCTGTGCTGCCTGTAGCAGCTTCTATACTTGATAAATATAAGGATGTGGCAGAGTGTACCGGAAAACTTTTACCTGTATTGTGTAATCAACGCATGAACAGTTATTTGAAAGAAATTGCCGATGTGTGCGGAATTCATAAAAATCTTAGCACTCATACGGCCAGACATAGCTATGCCACTTCCGTGTGCCTTGCAAATGGCGTAAGTATGGAAAATGTAGCCAAGATGTTAGGTCATGCAGATACCAGCGTGACGAAACACTACGCACGGGTACTGGATCAGAATATTCTAAAGGATATGCAGAAAGTGAATAGCTGCTTGTCGGAATTGGCTATATAAATAAGGCAGTAGCCAATATAGAAAAAAGGATTGGGAATAATGAACTTCATTTTCTCAACCCTTTTCTTTTAAAGTAAGTTTTCCAGAACCCAATATGAAGCATTGACAAAGGTAATTTTCGTATTTAGCCTGTTCAAGTCCAAGCCTTCGGTTTAGATAAAAATCTTCCTCTCATTGCATTTCGAGCGTATTTTTATCTAAAGACTTGCACAGACTAAATACTTCACTGGAAAAGTCAATGATTCAAATTAAATTCCGAAAAACAATGTTTTTGTGAGTGGCAGATTATTCTTTCCAACTTTCAAAATAATGCTTTTGGAGCAGTTTATCAATATCACTTTGCCGATAGATGATTTTACCTTTTATCTGGATAAAGGGGATTAAGCCTGTATCTCGCCATTCTTGCAGGGTTCGCAGGCTGACATTCAGTTTTTTAGAAACCTCATGATTGGAAAGAAAACGTTCTCCGTTCAGGTGGGGCTTATAGTGCTTGACAATTGATTCAATACCGCTTAGCATTGAGTCGAGCGAAGAAATAAATTCTTTGACTTGTGGTGTATCTTTATTTATTAATTCCATGATTGAAAGATTGTTTTATTGAAATATTGATTTTAAGATGGCTAGATAGCGAATCAGTTAGAGATTAACTGGTCGATTGATTAGTTACGCAGATAGTCACCCAATGACGAAAGGTTTAGCACATCTTTCGCTGGATCATAATCTATGTAAATCCGTTTAGGAGCAGGAGCAATAAAATACTGGCTACCGTCTTTCTGTATTTCATAAGTAGAGGGTGAAGCCTGTTTGGTGGTTTCCGATACATATATAATAGAAAGAAGATACTCTTTGTCGTTCCGATAGATGATAACCGTAGGATTCAGATTAACACTTTCCCATGTGCCGACAATGGAAAACAAGTTGAAGGACGGATAATATTCTTTAGTTCTTTTCATAAGGCTTGATTTGTTTGGGTGACTGATTTTGTGTTTCACTGTCCGCAATAATTCTTTCAATATCGGAAGACTTATAATAAATCTTGCTCCCTATTTGAGAATAAGCCAGTCGCCCACTACTTCGGTAATATTGCAGCGTTCGCTTGCTCAAGCCTAACAACAGGCACACTTCCTGACTATCCAGCCAGTTTTCTACTTTTTGAGTATGACTGCTGCACAAACTCTCTATCCGTTTGGCAAACTCCGTGAAGCTCTCGCAGACATACGAAAATGTTCTTTTTTCGATGGTTACTACTTCCATACATTTAATTTTTAATGGTTAATAAAACGTGTTGATTCTATTTTCATCGGCAAATGAAAGAAGAATCAAGAGCCGTTTTCTAAACTGTCCGAGAGTGGTATAAAAAGACTGTTTATGGCAAAATGACACATGAATAATTTATTAGTCATAATACTCTTGCGGCACAACTATCAAAATGAATCCGAGTTAATTAATGGCGACAAGCTAAATAGATAAAAGGTAGAATGACAGAAAAGAGAAGTTTTATATGATACATTTTTAGCATATTCGATTAATCATTACTAAAATGGGAATCATGAAAAGATTAAAGTAGTTTTTACACATGATTTATAACCTGCGTATTAACAATAGCCATGGAAAGAGGTCAGAATAAGAATAACAAGAGGATACAGTAGAGGCAATACACGTACTTATGACTATGGTTTGGCGTGAAGTGGCTCTGCTGATAGTTACATACCCTTTTTTGTATCCCTACAAATAGGGATTGTTTTATAGAAAATACCCATTTGTATGGATTGTTTTATTTTTGAAATACAACGTACTTTGTATTCTAATAACAGGAACTACGTTCTGACCTATGCAAACAACAAAAGAATATACACATAAATTATTGTTGGAAACAGCAAGGAGAGCCTTTTTCAAGAAGGGCTTTAAGGCTGTGTCTATGCGTGAAATATCCAAATTGTCGGGTATCGGTCTGAGCAACATCTACAATTATTATCCTTGTAAGGACGATTTGTTGGCTGACGTGTTGCATCCGCTTTTGGAGGCGATGAACAGTATGCTGGAAGATCATAATCGCCCGGAGGCCTTTTCTTTGGATGTCTTTACCTCCGAAGAATATCATCGCTCATCCATGAAGGAGGTAATGAACATCGTAAGACGGTATCGTGAAGAATTTAAGTTACTTTTTTCATCTATCCAAGACTCTCGTTTCAATGATTATTGGGAACAATGGATTAAAAGAAGTACAGTAATGGGTATAGAATATATGGAAGGTATGAAAAAGCTCTACCCTGATCTGCATACCGATATTTCTCTATTCTTTATGCACTTCACCTGCTCATGGTGGGTTAATATGATGAAAGAGGTGGTGCAACATGAAGAGCTTTCCAGTGAAGAAATTGAATGTTTTATTGGTGAGTATATCCGCTTTAGCACAGGAGGCTGGAAAAGGCTCATGAATGTAAAAATAGAAAGATGAAAACAAATAGAAACATCCACACATCCTCCTGCCTACAATGCAACCCTTGTGGAAGCGGTTGTACAATTGTGGACAATCGGATTTCTTTCGTATTCGATTCGGAAAAGAAGCACTTTAGCCATCTTCTGTTCGACCCGACACCCGTTGCTTGCATGGGCAGATGCGGCAGGTCTTGTCAAGCAGGATTTCGCTTGGTGCAGGAGGCTAAATACCGCACCACTTCGGTAGAACAACTAAAAACAATCAATATATGAGTATCACCAACATCATCTGTAACGGCGAAATAACGCTTGTGCAAGGAGTAAACGGACTTTTCCTCTGCGAGGAATCGTGGGTAACACAAAGCAGAAAATCCGCTCTGCCCAGAGAGGCTTTGAACAAAGAGACTATTAGAATTAAAAAAGAATGCATCGATATTGAACGTCCAGAGACTGATTTTCCAGACTTAACTTAGTAACAGATGTATGAAACATCCCATTTTTAATAATAATAATTCATCGTATCAAGCGAGTCGCCTGCAAAGAGCGACTCGCTTTGTTTTTGAACAAAATAGATTTTCGTTCTCTTTTGAAGTACTAACTCCCAATCTGTCATAGCCATGTCACAACAAGTATTTGTTCCATTTCTTCTGACACTGTTTGCCGGTATATCCACCGGCATAGGCAGTGCCATTGCTTTTTTCGCCAAACGCACCAACACGTCGTTTCTTTCTCTATCGCTGGGCTTTTCGGCGGGAGTCATGATTTATGTATCGTTTGTCGAACTGTTTACCTCTTCTGTGCAAACACTTGTGGAGATGCACGGCAAATCAGAAGGAACGTTTTATGCCACGCTCTCTTTCTTCGGGGGTATCGTGTTGATATTGCTCATCGACAAGCTAATTCCTCGCTACGAGAATCCGCATGAAATGCACCGGGTGGAAGAAATGAGTGAAAAAGCGAAAATACAATTAGACGTGAAGCCCAAATTGCTACGTGTTGGCATGGTAACAGCCTTGGTGCTGGCTATCCACAATTTCCCGGAGGGTATGGTTACGTTTCTTGCTGCCCTAAAGGATGTGAACATTGCCATACCCATTGCCATCGCCATTGCCATACACAACATACCGGAGGGTATTTCGGTATCCGTTCCTGTTTTTTACGCTACAGGCAACCGCAAGAAAGCCTTTTGGTTCTCGTTTTTGTCTGGATTGGCAGAGCCGGTGGGAGCCGTCATAGGCTATCTCGTGCTGGCTCCGTTCCTCGACGACAATGTGTTCGGCATCATCTTCGGCATGATTGCTGGCATCATGGTATTTATCTCGCTCGATGAGCTGTTACCCGCAGCTGAAGAATACGGTAAGCACCACCATGCCATCTACGGTTTGGTGGTAGGCATGGCGGTCATGGCACTAAGCCTGCTGATGCTGGGTTAGCAAGAAGAAGTAATATAGAAACAATAAATAAAAAACAGAAAAAGATATGCATACATCTCACACTTACCACTGTCATGAGCACGATGCTCACAAAGAGCATACTCACGGGCGTATATTTTTTAGGTATCGCGCACAGCAAATAATAGACATATCATATTAGTAAGAAAAGACTTAAAAACAAAGAATAATTATGAGCATAATAAAAAACATCTTTCAAAACTTCCGCAAACCCAAGAATAGCTTTATGGGCAGGTGCATTGTGAAAATGATGAACCAAGGGCATAACCGGATTTCTCTTTGGTGCATTGACAACTTCGTAAAACTTTCCGGTGGCGAAACGGTGCTCGATATCGGTTGTGGCGGTGGGCAAAACGTAGCTAATTTCATCAAACGAACTCATGGATTAGTTTGCGGCATGGATTATTCACCCACGTGCGTGGACATTGCGAGTCGCAAGAACAAGGCGGCTATCAGTCAGGGACGAGCATCTATAGTAGAGGCGAATGTTTCAAACATTCCTTTTGACGATAACCGCTTCGATATTGTAACCGCTTTCGAAACTATCTACTTTTGGAATGATATAGTGGAAAACTTCAAGGAAGTATTGCGTGTATTGAAACCCGAAGGAAGGTTCTACATCTGCAACGAGGCATGCAGCGAGGAAGGCAATGAAAAGTGGGTGAGGAATATCGACCTGCGCATTTACTCACCCATAGAAATACAAAGAATGCTGGAACAAGCGGGATTTATAAATGTGACCTACGACATCTCGCCGGAGAGCCAATCGCAACGAATATGCGTGCAAGCGACAAAACAACCGATGATGAAACCAATAGACAGATGAGCATCAATAAATATACCCCGATACATCGGGTTCTGACTACCTATCCGCAGTTGATTCATCGACTGGTGAAACGAGACAGTCGTTATGTTTCTTTAATCAATCCTGTATCAACTTGTACGTTGGGGCATTGCACTACTATTGAGAGCATTGCCTTTACAGTAGGAGACGATATGGAGACTCTTCTCACATACCTCAAAGGAGAAATGGAACGAGAAGATATACAGTTCAAATATTGAAAATTACTACTAATAACTGCCCGAAAGGGCACAAAACAATATCGATTTATGCTTATACTTTATAACAAAGCAGCCCGCAAAAATCTTTCCAAGCCGAAGGAAGCTGCCAAATGGTATCCCGTGCTACGTTCTACGGGTATGTTGAAAGAACGTGAAGTGCCCAAACTCATTGCTGACAAAACGACACTCAACCCCAAAGAGGCGATCGCCAGAATAGAGTTTAAGGATGTTGAGGTACTTACACAAAAAGTAACCGAAGGAAACTCTTCAGGTACAACTCCTATAGTCGTTTCCACGCCGGAAGCTCCCGATCCCAGCATTTAAGGAGAAACCAACAATCATATAAATAAACAATGAAACAGAAAGTACTATTTTCTCTATTGATACTGATGCTCATGAGCATCAGTGTATCCGCCCAAACAGGTGGGGGGCGGATTGCGGGCGTGGTCATCGACAACACTGACGAAGATCCACTGCCCGGAGCAACCCTCTTTATTGAGGAACTGAAAAAGGGCGATGTAACCAACAAATATGGCGAGTTCTCTTTTTCAGACATTCCTTTCGGTACTTATACATTCACCGTGAAGTTTATGGGCTATCAAACAGCAGTCCAAAAAGTAACCGTAAGTAAAGAGAATGTAAAGAAAACTATTATCCGCCTGAAAGCCGAAGTCAAATCGCTGGACGAAGTGGTGGTGATGGGCAAAAGTGAAGCCCGCAAGATTCGGGAGCAAGCCATGCCGGTAACGGTTTACAGTATGAGCCAGTTACAAGGTACAGTAAATAGCGTAGAAGATATTCTGACTAAGACCGTAGGCGTAACCATTCGTTCGCAGGGAGCAGTAGGCAGTGCCTCGCGTATCTCTGTTCGCGGCTTGGAAGGCAAGCGTATTGGATTCTTTATAGACGAAGTACCGATGAACGATAATTCCGATTTCATCGACATCAACGATATACCCATCGACATGATTGACCGCATTGAAATATATAAAGGTGTGGTTCCAGCCAAGTTCGGTGGATCTGCCGTGGGGGGTGCTGTAAATATCGTGATTAAAGAGTATCCACCTCGTTACTTGGATGCTTCGTATTCGTTCGGTAGCTTCAATACACATAAAGCAAGTAGCGTCTTCAAGCGGAATCTGGTCAAACAAGGAATAGAGTTGGGGGCAGCGTTGTTATACACCCATTCTGATAATGACTATCGTATGGAATTGCCTCAGAACAAAGGTAAGTTCATAAAACGCGACCATGACAAATTCAACCAATCGGGGGGAGGGATATCGATGAAAGCCCGTAAATGGTGGTTCGATCAGATGGAGTTTGAACTTGAATTTATCCGAAACAGCAAGCAGATACAAGGCGTGGTAGAGAACATACGCTCTGCCGAAAGTAGTGCCGGAGCTTACAACTTCGCCATTGATTTACAGAAAGACAATTTCCTACTCAATGGACTTGACTTCAGTAGCGGCACGGGCTATGCCTATTCTCAATACAACTTTGTGGATACAGCTAGGCTTCGCTACGACTGGGATATGAATCCTTATCCGCCTGTTTCGGCTTACGGAGGAGAAATAGGAGTTTTACCCTCTGACATGAAAATGCGTAAGCATACCGTGGGAAATAAGACCAATCTCAATTACATCATCAATGACCGGCACTCCATCAACCTCAACTCATTATTCAAATGGGCATTGGGGAAGCCCTCCGATCCGTTGTTGGATAAAGCGGTGGGGCGACAGATAAACTTCGACTCACACATGACGAGCTGGGTATTAGGCTTGGGTTACGACTATAAATCCCCCAATGACAAATTCCTCAACTCGCTGACGGGTAAGTATTATTACTATTCCATGAATACGAAAATAGGAGATGTTTGGAATTCCGTACCCAAAGAAGTGGATATGCAGCAGCACGATTGGGGTGTAAGTGAAGCCTTGCGCTACCGCTTCACCAAAGAGTTGTTGGGGAAAGCCTCCGTAAGCTATGATGTACGACTACCGACAGATGCCGAACTCATTGGCGACGGCTTCCTTATTGCTCCTTCGGGCGACTTGAAACCCGAAAGAGGAACTAACGCTAACATCGGATTGATGTACGATAAAAAGATTGGTTCCGGATTGTTGCAGGTGGAGGTAAACGGATTCTTCTCTTACCTGCAAGATATGATACGCTATACGCGCAACTTCGTGCAGGGCAGATACACTAATTTCGGTGAGATGCGTACCTTCGGTGTAGAGGCAGAAGTCAAAGCAGATGTTACACGCTGGCTTTACGGATATGTAAATGCCACGTTTCAAGACCTTCGCGATACACGTAAGTACGAACCAACGAGTAACGTTCTCAATCCGTCGAAGGGATTGCGTATGCCTAATATTCCCTATTTCTTAGCAAATGCGGGGGTAGAGTTTCACAAAGAGAATCTCTTCGGAGGGAAAGGTCAGAATGTAAGACTATTTACCGATGCTTCATTCGTAGAAGAGTATTTCTTCGATTTCGAAGTAAGTCAATATCAAGAGAAACGCATTCCGCGCTCTTTCAAGCTTGACTTGGGATTAGAATACTCCATCATGAACGGTGGGCTTACCTTCTCGGCAAAAGCATCCAACCTTACGAATGCCCGCCTGTTCAGCGAGTTTAATTACCCGCTTCCCGGCAGAGCCTTTACCGCACGTATCAGGTACGTGCTGAAATAAAGCTAATCACAATTCAATATATTATTCAACAATAAAATAAAAAGTAAAATGAAAAAGAGAATCAACGGAGTATTACTCCTCCTAATGAGTATCACTATGCTGTTTTCAGCTTGTAGCAAAGACCCGGAAACGAAACCAATCACGACCGATCCGGAAGTAAAAGTTGGCGATATACTTGTTTACACCATGCTTATGAATCCCGGTGGACAGACCGGGTCAGGTTGGATGCAGTTAGCAGATGGAGTGTCTCCCAAGAAACTGACAAACAAAAATGCCGTGCAAGTCGGTTACGGAATGATGCCAGTGTGCAACGGTAATGATGTGTACACTTTTCCTGCGTTCGGAGCACAAGGTGATGAAAATGTAGTAACAAAATGGGGGCGTTCGGGAACTAAACTCACCAAAACGGCAACCATGCCTATTCCCCTTAATTCTGTTCCAAGACACATCTCTTTTGTTAATGCAACAAAAGCCTATCTGATATCACTTATCGGCAAGTTATTTATATTCAACCCTCAAACGATGGAACTAACTGGTGAGATTGATCTGTCCTCTTACGCTGCACCGGGATTGGCCGTACCGATGTTTGGATCTCCGTTTGTGCATAATGGACGTTTGTATGTAACACTGAATCAGACAGACATGACATTCCAACCGGCTACCGAACCTCAGATAGAACTCGCGGTAATCAACACTCAAACGGACAAGGTGGAGCGTGTCATCTATGAAAAGGCGAGTGGTATCGGTATCGGGGCTTATACCTATGGGCAACAAACCTTTATCGATGAAAAAGGCGATATGTATCTGATGTGCACGGGCGCATACGGCATGAATCCTAAGTACAAGACCGGTATCTTGCGCATCAAGAAAGGCGAAACCGAATTTGACCCTACCTATAATTGGGTGTTGAACGATCAAACAATCGAAGGCGAATCGGGCAAAACCGTTTGGCTGCTTCAATCACAATACGCCGGCAACGGAAAAATGTATGCCACGATGGATATTCCTTCTTATTGGGCAAACCCAACATCTCCCAACTGGTTCACGGATAAATCGCTCATCAGTGTAGAGATGGATATTTACAATAAAACGGTAAAAAAACTTCCGATACCGATGACGTCAAGCTTTGGAGGAGCAGTGGAGAAATACAAGAATCTTATCGTGTTTGCTATTAATGGCAGAAATGATGTGGGCTTTTATACGCATAATCCTGCAACCGGCGAAACAAGCTCGGATGCCGTAGTAAAGGTAGATGGAGCTCCTGCATATTTCCATTGGTTTGAAAACTAAGTAATAATCAATCACTCAGAAGAGGCAAAGGTGAGAGTTGAATTATCGGCCTTTCCTTTGCTCTCATTTTTTAGCCCAAACATTTATTAATCTTGTTTCTCCATTCAGAAATGGCTATTCAAGGGTTTCAATATCACACACAATAAATAAAATTTCGTATGCCAATAAACGATTTCATTCAATTTCACTTCGGTTGGCTCAATGCATGGATACCTTCGTTTGCATTGGTGCTGATACAACTTTTGTATATGATTCTTTACCGAGAAGGTGGCAAACGTGCCGTAGATACATCTTGGTATACCTCTAAGGACAAGCGGTACGCCACTTTAAGCTTTGTGTTTCAGGGAACATTGCTTTTGGTGTCGCTCTTTGTCCCTCTCCGCATAGGTACACCGCTATTCACGGTGGGGTGCGTCTTGTTTGCCTTTGCACTTGTCGGATTTATGGCAGCCTTTCATGCTTATGCCTCTACGCCTAAAGGAGAAACTGTCGTACGAGGCGTTTACCGCCTGTCGCGCAATCCGATGTACTTCTTCTATGAAGTGGGAGCATTGGCGGTTTGCATTGCCTCGGCATCGTTGTGGTTGCTGCCTGCCACAATTCCTTTGATCCTCGTCACGCATGGCGTTATCTTGGGTGAAGAGCGATACTGCATGACCACTTATGGGGAAGACTATGCGCGGTACAAAGCGAGAACTCCCAGATACTTCTTACTCAAATAGCAACCTTATGAACAATCTCTCTCAAATACTCAATTCCGCCACGATGGGGCAGCCCCGTCGCTTGCGTCCGCTGATAGGCTGGACGGTTGCGGAGTACTTTTTTCGTGGCGCACCGTATGGGGCAATGCTGCTCGTGGTGTGGGAGGTATTCAAACCTCTGCAAAATCCCGGCACACCGCTCAACCTCGTGAACATAGGTTGGGCGTGCCTAATGCTCCTAATTTCTCTCGTTTGCCTTTGGCTCATTAGCAAAAAGGCATACCTTGTAGCCTATAAAGACGGCTACGACATTTGTTGCGATGGTCGTTTGGAAGTGGTCAATCACCTGCGCCAACTGCCGATGAGTTTCTTCAATAGTCGTGATCCCGGCGACATCGGGGCATACATTGTCAGCGACTATAACAACGTGGAGATGCTCACTACTCACCTTATCGGTCAGTTCTTTGGCGGGCTGGCGATGCCCATCGTCGCTTTGGTTTCGCTCTCATTCTTCAACTGGCAATTAGCTTTGGCGGCAGCAGCTGTCATTCCATTGGCATACCCCATGATGTGGCTCACCAATCACTTTGTGGCAACCTTGGGCAAGAGGCATCAAAAAATAAAGACCAATGCCGCTTCGCGCATGATCGAGTATATACAAGGTATCCGCCTGATTAAGGCTTTCAACCTGAGCGGCAATAAGTTTGAACGCTTGGAACGAGCTTTCCGTGATCTAAAGCGGGAGAGCATCCGTTTGGAAGCGGCTCCCGCACCCAGCATCACGCTGGCTTCCACTCTGCTCAATGGCGGCCTGGTTCTTATTATGCTACTTGGCTTCTCGATGTTGTTAAATGCCAAAGTCTCCATGCCCGTTTACATCATGTTCCTGCTGGCAGGATCGGCTATCTATGCCCCACTCATCAACGCCTTGACCTTTATCGCCCTCATCAACTACATGAAGCTGGGAGCCGAACGCATTGATGCTCTTTGCAAAACGCCCGTACTTCCGGAGGGTATAATAGAAGATGTTGTCAACTCAGAGATAGAGTTCCGTCACGTCAGCTTCAGCTATAATGCCGATATTCCCGTACTTCGGGATGTATCGCTTACCATTCCCGAAAAGGAACTGACCGCTTTTGTGGGACCATCGGGTTCGGGCAAAACGACATTGACACGACTCATTGCCCGTTTCTGGGATGTAAGCGAGGGGGAAATCCTATTTGGCGGACGAAACATCAAAGACTACACCGTGCATACACTGATGCAACAAGTTTCCATCGTCTTTCAGGATGTGTATCTCTTCAACGATACCATTTATAACAACATCCGCGTGGGACGTGAGACAGCTACCCGCGAAGAGATAGAAGTTGCCGCACGCAAGGCGCAATGCCACAACTTCATCACCGCTATGCCTGATGGCTACGAAACGATGGTGGGTGAAGGAGGTAGCACACTATCCGGTGGAGAGAAACAGCGTATCTCTATTGCCCGTGCCATTTTGAAAGATGCGCCCATCGTGTTGCTTGACGAGGCAACCGCTTCGCTCGATCCCGAAAACGAGGTTCACATCCAAGATGCTATCAACGACTTGGTGAAAGAAAAGACTGTAGTCATCATCGCTCATCGCTTGGGCACGGTGATAGGTGCCAATAATATTGTAGTGATAGACCAAGGACGGGTGGTGCAGCAAGGCAAGCATCAAGCTCTTTTGGCAGAGGAAGGACTGTATCGCAATCTTTGGGAGGAACAACAACGGGTAAAAGGATGGAAGTTCAAACAATCGAATAAACAGTAAGGCTATGGATACAAATAAACGCAAGACCGGGCTGGCACGGTTGATAGAAATAGCCGGCACTAAACGTCGGCTGCTCATCGGGGCGATGTTGTTGGCAGTTATCACCGCCATCGTGCAGTTTGTGCCGATCATAGCGGTGTACAATATTCTCATCGAGTTGGCAGAGCATGCGCTTGATCCCTCATTAATTGACAAGGCATACATCTGGCTGTGGAGCTATATCGCCTTGGGAGCTTTCTTCGCTTTCGGAGTGCTCACGTTTGCTTCCCTCATGCTCTCGCACATTGCCGCTTTCAACATTCTGTATGAAATACGAATGCAGCTAGTACAAAAAATGGTTCGTTTGCCCTTGGGGTTCTTTTCCCGCCGGGCTTCGGGAGAACTGAAGAAAATAATGAGCGACGACGTGGAGCGCATCGAACTGTTTATTGCCCACCATATCCCTGACATCGTAACTGCCCTACTTTTTCCGCTGATTCTCGTCAGCTATATGTTTGCCGTAGACTGGCGGTTGGCTATCGTAGTATTGGCTGTGCTGGCGATGGCATTCTATGTGATGGGAAGAATGTACACCGGCAAAAAAATCCGGGAGGTTTCCAAACGGTATGTGGAGACCTTAGGCAGAATGAATGCTAGTATTGTGGAATATATTCGCGGTATTCAGGTGGTGAAGACCTTCACCGAATCGACTAATGCCTATCGCAAACTCAATGACGACATCAAGGAGTACCGCAAATTTGCCAACGAGGTAAACGTACAATACCAACCCACATATGTAGGTTTCCTTACCATACTCTCTTCGGCACTGCTCTTCATCATTCCCGTGGCAGTGTGGCTGTTTGTGGGGAGTGCCTCGTATGCCACTTTCGTGCCGGTGCTACTCATGTTCCTGTTTTTCGGCGTGGCTGTTTTCTTTCCCGTGCTTAAACTCTTGTGGATAGGCAGCTTTCTGAATCAGAACAACATGGGTGTACAGAAGATTGATGACATTCTCTATATGGACGAAATCGAAGAGCCTGACATTCCCCGACACCCCAAAGACGCTTCAGTGGAATTTCGCAACGTCTCTTTTGCCTACGACACCACGCCGATACTCAAAGCGATATCTTTCATCTCCCATCCCGGTACGATAACTGCATTAGTCGGTCCTTCGGGAGCCGGTAAAAGTACCGTTGCTATGCTTGCCGCCCGCTTTTGGGACGTTCAAAGCGGAGAAATCTTAATAGGAGGAGTGCCAGTCAAAGAGATTCCCACTTCGGTGTTGATGGACAACGTCGCTTTTGTCTTTCAGGATAATATGCTCTTCTTCGATACCATCGAGGAGAATATCCGTATGGGTAACAAGACTGCAACCTTTGAGGAAGTGGCACGGGCTGCCTGTGCCGCTCAATGCCATGAGTTTATAGAATCCTTGCCCAATGGTTATCAGACATTGGTAGGCGAAGGAGGCATCTACCTCTCTGGTGGTGAAGCACAACGCATAGCCTTGGCTCGCGCCATATTAAAAGACTCCCCTATTATCTTGCTGGACGAAGCCACCGCCTTTGCCGACCCCGAAAACGAAGGTAAGATTCTGGCAGCATTCTCTCATCTCATCAAAGGAAAGACGGTATTGGTCATCGCTCACCGATTGTCTACAATCACCAATGCCGACCGAATTCTGTATGTAGATAAGGGTGTGATAGCCGAGCAGGGAACACATGAGCAGCTACTTGCTCTTAAAGGAGAATACGCTCGTATGTGGGAAACCTACAACCGAGCAAAGAGGTGGACGATTGGTGGAAAAAATAACCGTAAATTATAAATACAACAAAATATAACCGGTATGAAAAAACTCATTCAAACCGCTGGCTACGGGAGAATTGTATCAACGCAATCCTCAGCAAAGCAACGCAATTTATCAATATGTAAATGTATTAATTATGAAAGACTTATCAGATTTGAGATTTTTCCGACTATTATCGGAACACTCACAGAAAGAGTTTGCCGTAAATGATTTTACGGCCGCATTGCAAGAACTTGCCAATCACTTAGTAAGTATTGCTATAAAGGAACAGGACTACGCTGTATTATTACGTTACTTCTCTTTTGGACTAAACAGGCTCAAGTCGTATCGAGTACAATTTGAGCAGGGGGAAAAACGCCTTGTCATTGCTTATTGATGAAGCGATAGGACTTGTAAATACGGAAATCCGCATACTCAATATGCAAATTAAATATCCGGTTCAATTCCAAAACCGGAAGAATAAACTTCCACTCTCGCCGCTCTACCTTACAGACGAAACCTATCTTATTGAGATTATGGAGATAGTTAGTGGATTGTTCCTATCTAAAAGAGTGGTAACGCGCAGTGGTACAGAAGCACCACTTACAGAAATCGGAAGAGCCTTTGAATACCTTTTCAATATTAAATTGGGCGATGTGCATAAGAAGCATGAAAGTGTCGTTAGTCGTAAACCATCAAAAATAACCGAATTTTTAGATACGCTTCGTAAAGCCATTAATGAAGAAAGCAAAAAGAAAGGCTATCTATAAATCAACTATTTAACAACTATTTATAGGGGTGTACCAGTGGTACACCCCTAACTTATTTTCATCCATTTGCCGAACTTTGCTTCATCAATCGATTGAAACCAATAATGTTAAACTTAAAAATGAAGCAAAATGTATATAGACAACGAAAACTTCGACAAGTGGATGGAACGGCTATCAAAAAAGCTCTCCGAAATCGGACAAGACCTAAAATCCCTTATCAATACCGACAAGATATTAGATCCTAGCGACAAGATATTGGATAATCAGGATTTAGCTTTCCTGCTGAAAGTATCTTTCCGAACCCTGCAACGCTATCGGGCAAGTGGCAAACTTCCTTACTTTATGATAAGTCATAAAACCTATTATCGTGCTGCTGATATTCGGGTATTTATTCAAGAAAATGCCGACTGTAAAACATACGAACGGTTCAAAAAGGAAAACCAACTCGATAAGCAAACTGAGGCAAACCAAGGTGGGTAATATTACCGCCTGATGAAAAGCTATCGCTCCCCATTTAGCAGAAACGGCCTCACCTTGTGGCTCGGCTCGTTTCGCTAAATGAAGCAAGAGGGAACTGGACAAGTCCTGTTCTTCCTTCTTGCCCCGCGGGGCAAAGCCTTCGGCTTTAGCGGTTTAAGTGAAACCGCTGTAATGACACCTGTAATAATCAATTTTAGTTTATTGCTTATTATCAGGTGATTAATAGAGCGAATTTCTATAAAATTGTAATTACTCATGCAAAATAACAGCAGGAAAACCATATTCACCACCGTTTCCATAGACAAGGAAACGGGCGGCTTAGTAGAAAAGATATGTAAACACTATTCGCTGAAAAAGGCGGAAGTAGTGAAACTGGCTTTTCGGTATATCGACAAGGCAAATATCAATCCCGCCGATGCCCCCGAATCGGTCAAAGCCGAACTTGCCAAAATCAACAAACGGCAGGATGCTATTATACGTTTTATCCGTAACTACGAGGAAAAGGAACTTAACCCGATGATACGGGCGACCAATTCGATAGCCGTCCGCTTCGATAGTATTGTGAAAGCATTGGAAACACTTGTTCTTTCGCAGTTGGAGAAGAACCAAGAGAAACACAATGCCGTGCTGCAAAGAATCAGTGACAAATTCGGCGAACATGCCGACGTGATAAACAGTCAGGGTAAACATATCGGCGCGTTAAAAGAGACGCAGAAAAAAGACAATGCAAAACTTTTGAAGTTGATTAGCCTTTATGCGGAGTTGGCAGCTTGCGGAGTGATGGACGGCAAGCGCAAAGAGAGCCTGAAAGCCGAGATAACGAACCTGATAAACGAATAGCAAACAATGAACATCGATTTCCCGCCACCGTCCAACGGAGTGTATAACAATGCAGGCAGCAGCCGACAGTTAGCCAACTATTGCGAGCATGAAGATTTGCAACGGATGGAGCAGGGAATCTATACCGAAGGCTTTTTCAACCTTACGGATGATAATGTCTATAAATCCCATGTGATTAAAGACATTGACGGGAATATCGGGCAACTCTTAAAGACTGATGCCAAGTTTTACGCCGTTCACGTCAGCCCGTCCGAAAAGGAACTGCAAGCGATGGGAAGCACGGAACAGGAACAAGCCGAAGCCATGAAGCGGTATATCCGCGAAGTGTTCATTCCCGAATATGCCAAGAATTTCAATAAAGGATTATCAGCCGAAAACATCAAATTTTACGGCAAAATCCATTTCGACCGAAACTGTTCCGACAACCGTCTGAATATACACTGCCATTTGATTGTGAGCCGTAAAGACCAATCGAACAAAGTCAAGATAAGCCCGCTTACCAATCATCGAAACACCCAAAAAGGCGTTATTACAGGCGGTTTTGACCGTATCGCCTTATTTGAGAACGTGGAGAAAGGTTTTGATAATCTATTCGGTTATAATCGGCAACTACCCGAAACTTTTGAATACTGCAACACTATGAAGAACGGCACTGTCACGGATAAACTATGGATGCAGGAACGGGAACTGAAAGCCCCCAAACAAGATTTTGCTGGTGAAAAGAAAAAAATTGTCTATGTTCAAACAGATGAAAATATAAAAACACAAATAAATAAAAATGTAAAAACGTTTTCAAATATTCCAACCAATACGCAAACAGATGAAAGCGGTTTATCTTCTTTATTGTCCATACTTCCATCGGCTGCGGATGTCAATCCAATGGATGAGCAACAACCGCTGAAACCCAAGAAAAAGAAGAAACGGAGACCAAGATTAAGCTGATAAAATATTAGATTTATATTGTGTCAAAAGTTATTTCCCGTCCAACTTCGGTTATTTCCCGCTCATGGCTTCCCTGCCCGTTTTGGAGGGCGGAAGCCCCGCGAGAATAACCGATTGTCCGAGAATAACTTTTGCCAGTTTAACGGCGGCATAGCCGCTTTTATTAATACTGTTTATTTTTGATACTAAAATCTAAAGATGCAAATATATATTGTGTACAACAGTTCTATGGCTGAAACAATTATAATAAGTAACGACAATATGGTGACCTGACCATATTTCTTTTCTGCTTTATTTAAATGCTCAGATAAATTTACTTCAAACATACCGTATGACTGCTTGCGAGCGATTTCTTTCATAAAATGCTCAATATAAATCAGCATTGAAAGAGAACAAAATGGCAACAACAATATCAGACTATTAAATTCTTTATTTATCTGACATAAAGCAAAATATCCTGTAATAAAAATTGTATTGAACATGAACAACTTATCATGCAACCTATCGAAATGTTTTAACACATCTCTTTTGGAATCGTATTCCAATTGTTCTATTTTACGTGAAAGGCGTTCCAAAGACTTCTCCGCTTCTTCGATTATTTTATCTCCATCAAGATTATCCATATTATTCATTATATCTTAGAATTATCGTTTATTATCGGCATATCTATTGTTTTGGTTAAACCCTCTAAAGGCTTTCGGAAGCTTTCTTCTTCGTAAATAAGAGATGAAAGATAGATTAATGCAGACCTCGTAAGTTTCAGAATTTTAAATGCTTTATCATAAAAATCAAGCCTTTCAATTTCATATGTTTCCGGTGATTCGTTCCAACAAATATTTTTCCCTTCAACAATTTTAAATGATTTATGCTCCATAAAATTTCTCATTATCGCTATTTCCTTCGCTTCCGGTTCTATTGGTGAATCTACTCCTTCGTCCAAATCCTTGCTTAACCAAAATAAGCCCTGCAAAGCCAAATTTTGAGAGGTAAACATTTCCTCATTTATCGGATTATTCCTATTTCCTCTTTTATGCCATATATTTCTAAAAGAAACTCGATTTTTATCAATTCCCAAGTTTAAATATATATTCATAAGATAGGCTATCTTATCAAAAATAGAATAGCAAA
Organism: Parabacteroides sp. AF21-43; assembly: GCF_003635435.1. Lineage (NCBI taxonomy): Bacteria > Pseudomonadati > Bacteroidota > Bacteroidia > Bacteroidales > Tannerellaceae > Parabacteroides > Parabacteroides sp. AF21-43. The sequence continues at coordinate 127,850 of NZ_QTMG01000002.1, forward strand.
CGCGAAAGGATATTTTTATTTTTTCAATGGAAATGGCATAGACCGGACAATCAAAAGCAGTATAAAGGACAACATCTCTGTCTGAATAATGAGGTTTATCAGTATTTACGCCTTCATAGAACAGAAACCTTGCTGAAACAAATTCCTGCTTCATTTGATTATACATCGATTGGCATATTGGTTTTTCTTCTCTTTTCAAGACCATTGTTGGAGTATGCAGAATATCGTGTGCAACAACATTTTGGGCTATAACATCATTTAGTGGATTTAGAAATAATACATTATCAATGCACCACTGTCTATAGTCAATTTCATCCGTTGATAATCCATGAAAGAAATCGTCATATTGCTTGAAATCATTCAAGTCTTTTAATGGATACCTTGTGGCAATGTGTTCCGCCAAACTATTAAACCCTGAACGGGCTTCTTCGTAAACATCTTTTTTATCACATGCTTCCAGTAAATGCTTTCGGGCATATTGCAAAAATATAAATTGATGTACCCCGTCGAAAACTTCCCTTGCATATCGGTATAATCCCAAACCCTTATTCCCCAAAGCCATGCCAAAATTGGGATTTATCAAAAGTGCTTTATTGAAATAGTCCTGCGCTTCTGAGAAACGCCCGATATGGTCAAAAGCACATCCCAGATTAGTTAGGATTTGACAAACATTAATATCTTCTCTTTTGCCAATGAGTTGCAAAGCACAACGTAAATGATATACTTGTTTTTCAAACTCTTTGGAACTAATGGGAACTTCGTAAGAGTTTGGATATTTTAGTTGTAATACATAACTCCAACCATTTGCCAAAAAATAATGAAATGTACTTTTTTGCTCATCATTGAAACGCTGCAAATCCACGTCCACAGATAGATTTAAACCGTTTTTTATAGATACAAGGTCATTTATACTTCTGGATTTCTCAAAAATATTGGCAAAATTATTTAGTATCTCATTAGGCGAATATGTATTTATATTAGTAGGGGTTATATTCATGTTTATTTGTAGATTTATGTTATTTTACTTTTCCTATCTCGTCGATTATTCGACCTATATCGTTCCCTTCTTCCTCAATCCACTCATCAGTTTTTATGAGGTTTTGTAGTATTGCCAGTTGTTCAGAAGAATATAGGTTAGCGGTTAATGATGATAATTCTGTAGTTTTATCCCATTCGCTACGGTGATAATCTTCTGTATCTTTGATTCGTTCGGGTTTACCGTTGGGATTTAGAAGTTGTAACGAAGAGGCTTTGTCCTTAATCATTTCAACCCGATGATAAATCCGCTCATAAATTTGTAATCCCATCAAGTCCCAATCACACAGGTAATATATCGGATATTCAATTTTCGGTAAATTTTCAATCGGCAAGGTATTATTGCCGCCAACGTGCCATAATTCAACATTCCTTTTTGGGGCAATGTCAAGGGTAAGAAAATAACGATTTTCACATAGGATTATACATGTTGGATTTTTGCATGGAACACGATAAATCCACTGACCTTCGTTCTGGGGAAACTTATCTATCCCTATTATTTTTAACACAGCATCTTCCAATGCAGAACCCTTTTCAATATGTTTGGCCGATTTGAAGAACGATTTTGAAATTCCTTTTCGTCCGTCTTTTCCTGCCTCTATTTTACTTCGCATTTCGGATAATAGTGTTTGCCCACTATCGACCAAGACATTCTCACATTGCTTGATGTTCATTAGGCTCTTGATTTCAAATTCCGAAAATGGAGTGTGGGGCGTCAAAATCTGATTTTCCGACAAAAAGGAATAATACTTGTGAAATAGACCTTCTATATTTTCCCGCTCATATTCATCGTCAAATTTACTGTATGGCTCTATGGTTTTAGTTGAACCGATTTTCTTCTTAATATACCCTTCTCGTTTTAGATATTTGAAGTATGGGCGTTCCTGTACTTTCAAATTGGTTTTGCGTTCGTGGTATAATTGATACAGCGCTTTAAACTCAGGCCATGTTAATTGTTTATTTATCATATCTTCTGAATTTCATCGGCATTACTAAATATAGCAAAAGTACTCACTCGTTCTTTCCGCTTTTTACTGCCGTTGAGGATGTATAAATATTGTTCACCGTCCCTGAAATCATCAAGGGGATTGATTGACATTGATATTAGCTGATAATCTTTGGCTTCGGCAATTCGTTCAAGTAAATCGAAATTACTACCAATTCCTTCAGCCTCGTCAATAGGCATAAAACGTAATCCACTGTGTTGTCTCCCCTTTTCTTTTTTCTCAACTAAGGAAAGACGGGCAACGCATAACATGGCAGTAACGGCATAGGTCTGACCTGCGCTCCCGACATTCTTTTCTCCATCATCCGACTCCATTTCGAATTTTATATCAAAATAGTTCTTGGGATTTAATAAGTCTTCTATTTTCGCATTCTTGAATCCACCACATTTTTCAAAAGCTGTAGCCATCATGTCAGGAATATCAATTTTTTCTCTTAATGCTGCAAATAAATCTTGATGAATGCTTTCTTGTTTTATCGAATCATTAAGCTTTTCCAAAAACATATCAATCCAATCGATTGGATAAATTAAAGAAAACGGACAAGTAAGACTTAACTTAAATCCTTGTGATATTTCTTTATCCGAGCCTTTAAAATAGGCTCCAATCTCATACATTTTTGCAACATAATCGCTGACAGCATCTCTAACATCCTGAAAAATTTCCTTGAGCAAATTCAGTTTCCGATTTCCGATATGGATATGTGTGTCATTTAACTGTTTGAGAAAGTCTAACATTTGCTGTAAAGCATCTGTCTCATTTGACGTCAATTGTTTTGCGGGAATCTCATTAACAACTTCCCTTGTTAATGCCAAATAATCTTCAGACCCCATGAATCGTTGATACATTTTTTCGCTTAAAAACTCGATAACAATATCATCATATGCTTGCTTATAAGCATTCCTTGCTGAATAGAATAATTGTTCTTTTTCTTCGGGTTTGGCTACAATATTAATTTTTAAGTTTATCTGTTGGTCTGACTGTGCTTGATAATCTAACTTTGCCTGATGATAAAGGCTGTCTTCTTCTTGAATCTTAGTTTTCAGAACTTTTATTTCTTCTTTGCAACTGTGTTTTTTCTTTAGATTATCATTTAGTTCTGAGCGAAGATTTAATATGCTTGTCGTATCTAAATCCTCAGGGATTTGTATATAAGTTGAAAATAATTGTCGAAATCGAGTTGCTCTATTTTGTTTATATATAAGCAGTCTGTTTGCTTTTTCTTGAAGTTGTCTGATAGCGGTTTGAACTTCAAGAAAAGAGAAATTCTTTGAGAATTCTATTTGGCAGGCTTGTTGTATATCTTTTTTTACTTGCTCTTGCTCCGTTTCTCCCTTTATTTTCAGGATTTTGGCAGCATCAAGTTCCGATTTGGTTTGCTTAATGTCTTCTCCATTAAAATGGACTTTCAACAATTCATCTAATTGTGTGGCAGTAATATCTAAATTTTCATCAATGATATATGCTGATATTTCATCTCTACGAACAAAAGCGTTAACTGCATTCTCGCCATGTTTAGACGCCACTTTTTGCATAGCCTCTATAGTTTCTTTCTCTTCTCTTAATGAATTGATGATTTCTGCTGCATCTTTGTATTTTTCGTTGAAGTATCCCGTAATTTCGTCACTATTCTTCGTTGTGAAAAATCGTTCGGGTATGTAAGGTACAAATCTCCTAATGCTGCCCCAATCAACCCAAAAACCATTCGGATTGCTTTCTTTTTCCCCGATTTCCAAGTTGCCAAAAAAAGTTTCCGGATTTGGTATATATTGTGTATTCTTTTCAATACTTGCAGGTTTCTCAATAAGTATCATATCTAAGTTGAACAAGACACTTTCTTCCTCATGTGATAATGATGGTTTGTTCTGTATTGTCCAATATGCTAAAGATTTAGTATTGGTGACATCTGAAAAGTCCTTTAAAGTAGTAAGTCTCTTTATTTCGGTGTTGATTTCTTCTGTTCTCTTCTTGTAAAAAGCAGAGCCATCAACTGCTCCTCTCGCCCAAGGAGATTTTGTCCATTCTTCATATAACTTTTGCTTCATCAATTCATCACCCAAATTTTTCAAGTGTTCCTTTTCAGCCTTCTCACTCAATTGTTTTGAGTGCCTATCTCGTAATTTTTCGCATGTTTTATAAGCATCAAGTAATTTTTCTACTTTTTGCACTTGAATGTACTGTTCGTCGAGTTTGGGGTATTTCTGAAATGCAACGGACTCTTTAGTCAGATACGCTGTTATATTTTCTTGAGCATTTTCAATGATGGATAATTTATCTGCTAAAAGATTTACGTTTTTCCGTTGCTCCTCAGCTTCTGCTGAAAATAAACGCAAAAAGGAATTGGCTACTTTATGATTGATACTTTTTATGTCATACTGAAGCTGAATACATTTTTCTTCTGCCGTATTCTTGTTTTGATAATGAAATATGGTTTTTGTTTTCAAATAGTCTTCCTGTGCTGCATCCCGTGCTTGTTTTAAATCGAAAAGACGTTTGAACTTTTCGTATTTGATTCGCACTTTTTCTAATGTGTCTTTATTTTCTTTGTGGTCTCTTAATTCTTGTGCTATATCTGCAAGTTGTTCGTCAAAACGAACTTTGATGATATTTTCCCTATCGTCATTAAGGAAAAACTCTTTCAACCATTTCGAATTGTTTTTAAATCCTTTACCACGAGAAAATGCGCGAATGATTTGTGCAAAATTCTTTAAGTTTCCTTCTGTCTTCAGGTCAATGGGAAGGATTTTGTTTTGTTCAAGTAATTCATGATATTTATTCAAAGACAGTTTTGCAGCATAAGCCTGTTTATTTTCTTTCATCCTTTCAGGAAGATTAGTTATATCTATAATCTCGTCACCCAACATAAAATCTTTTGATATAAGAGGTGAAGAAAGAGGCTCAAATACGTCTAATCCTATATTTGCTTGAATAATAAAAGGGTCAATGGAAGTAGTTGATATGTACATCCCGATGACAATAAATTTGTCCGTATCTATTGCAATGTTTAGAAATACATATCCATATCGTTCAATGATTAACTTTCTTGCTTCCCGCTCTGAACTTGAATCTGTGGCAGATTTAAATTCCCTTTCTCCGACTAATATCAGTTGTAACACATCTGCAATAATAGATTTTCCGACACCGCTGTCACCTGCAAAATCTGTCCGAAACGGATGAAAACGATAATCTGAATTATAATGATTACGAATGCCTACTGTTGAAAGGCTATATATACGAGGAAATTTTTTATTACTCATTGCTAATCGGTGTATTGATGATGTAGTTTTCAAACATATTCAGTAAACGATTGAGAGACGGCATGATTTCAAAAGTTTCCGTGCTTTTGTCTATCATAATCCAACATAAATCGTTGAATTTTTTAAGCGCTTTGTCCATCTCATCTTCAATAGATTTTAGCTCATAATCCGTTTCTTCTGTATCTTCCGATTTTGCAAATAGCCGTAATAAGTGCGGTTTATATTCTTCATACTCCGACAATACTTGTACTTTAAAATCTTGGATTAGTATACGGCTTTCTGCTCTTGGTTCAAGAACATACATGCGAATTAATAGAAAGGCTATGATTAGATGCGATTCCGCAAGATATTCACGATTTTCTACAGGAATATTACCCCGTTGGTAGTATCCGTTTCCATCTTTGAAGAAATCAATGAAAAAGTATTCTAAATCACCTTCGCCCTCACGATTCAAATGGATATCAAACAAATTGTCATAATAAGATTTTAGTTTGTCGTAATATTTTCCGACAAAAGCAAACTGCTTACCCTGTGAAGGACATTTTTGAATATGTTTTCCACTTTTCAAAGCATAATCGACATCTGCAAATATTGATATTGCTTCTTGTGTCGTTAAAAATGCATAGCCTACATTTTCTTGTAAATAATCGTCTTCCATATTTTTATCATTGGATATTCGGGGATGCCAACTATTTCAGTTGAAATAGATATCCCGAATGAATTAATGTCACGGTAATATTTAGACATGGTTTTGTGAGCTAACTTCACACAAATACGGATATTCCCATTTTCTTTTTTGAGCACTTCATAAAAGAAAGCAGAAAAATCAACTTCTTGATATGCTTTTAGTCGATTTTCCAAATCAAGCATATAAAGGTTAATCCTTTTTTGAATTTCAATCCTTTCTTTTTCCAATAAAAAGCGATTCTCTGTTTCAGTGGCGTTGGTTACGGGAATTTTTGATTTCGCTGTTTTGAACCGACTAAGGGAAGCTCCATCAAAATTTTCTTTAACGATAATAAACCTTGGTTGCTGAGTATAACGTATCGGGATACTTGGTATGCCATCAGGGAAACGGATTTTGCCTTTTTCCAAAGTGCTTTTTTCAAGTAGTTGATTAAAGAAGCGTTTGAACCGAATGTAGAAATCGTGCCTATTGATATTTCTGATATATTCATTTAGTCGAGGTTTAACGCTGTCTATACGCTTGCTGATGATTTTCAGATTACCTCGAACTTCCTGAAAGAAGGATAGCACATTTGCCCGTTGTCTGTTCAGAAGAATATCTTCTGTAATGATATTACTCTTCAATAGCTTGTTTTGAATATCGTGCGCTCCACTAAAGGCATTATTCAACTCTTCTGTTTTGGAACGAATATCTTCCAATGTGTTAACTATTGATTTTAAAGCATTCAAATCGTAAGCATGCTCATTTGATATCTGTCGTCTGAAATCAATGACTAATCGGTCAATTTGGATATATAGGGTATTAATTTGTGTATCTACTCTTTGGCTATAGCTTTCGAATGTAGTAGAGTACCACTCTGTGAAGGATTGTTCGCTAAAGGTGTTAGAAAGGTATAAAAACTCTTTTTGTAGCTGAGTGGGATTGAATGTCTCTTCAAGAATATTTTCAATCAGTTTGCACCACTTTTTGGTAAAAGGTTTGAGACGGTATAGCCGATTCTTTTCATCGCGCCATAAAAAATACTTTTGAAAATACTTGACTATATTATTAAACTGTATTTTCTGATTGGTTTTCAAATCATATCGGATCTCCCTCAACGATTTGATGATTTCTTCTTCTGAAAACTCTTTCCCGATGTCTCCGTCCTTTTGTTTCTGATACAGATGAAACAGCACCAATCCTTCCTGCTTAAGAGGAATAAGATTTTCATATTCTTTTTCTATTTCATTGTATAGATTGAATAAGGACATAACTTTAACAATACAAAAAAGTTAACCTTATTGCCAAACATTGGTTGTTTTAGCATTATAAAGATTAACCTTACATTTAAATTTAGTTTTTATTTTCTCAATATGCATCAAATCGGCATCTGAGTATACACCGATATACACACTCCATAATTTGTCTTGTGCCTTCTTCCCTTGATTAGCCGCGATGTTTATGGCTTCTATGATATGTGTATCATTGTCGCCAAAGTTGAAACCAAATGTTATTAATGAGCCTTTTATCGAAGAAAACTTATCAAAGCAAAACGACAGGTATTTGTTATGCATAATGTGCGTAAGTTTTTCATTTGCATTGCCTGCTGTCACAAAAATGGGATATTCTTTCTTTTCCATTCTTGCTTTAATGTTATCTAATAAGTAGTCACCGTTATATTCTTCTTTGATTATATCTATTCCTGTATCAAATAGAGGAAGCGCACCATGCAAATAAAATACGGATTGGCTATCCTTATTTTTACCCCAACGAAGTTCAGAATATTCCGGTTCATAATCCGGAACATACTCATCTCCTAATGGGTTTTCGACTTCTCTTCCAAAGCCATCTCCTGCATTTTTACAAGTGTTGCGCATTAATACCCAATAAAGAAGCAAGTCATAATTCGACGAAAAAACATATCCGTCATTAACTAAGTAATCTTCTAAAAAAGTACAGCAAGCGGCATTTTTTTCTTCAGGTATCTTAAACACATGTTCAGGGTGCATTGCTTTAACAGCATCAATCAAGCTATTTTTCAGGGTTTCACTTGTATGCTTGATTTTATCAATCAGTTCTTTGTCTGCATTGAAAACTTGAGCAACATTAGCGAAAAGGTCTAATTGCTGCATGATTATCTCAAAGTTCTTTGTATTTATGCTGTTGAATAGCTGTTTCAATAATTCATCTTCCGAGTTTTCTATAAATGCACTAAGCGCATTATATGAGAATATTTTGGCATCATAAGCCATACTGAATCCATTTCCCAACAGCAAATGCTTAGCCCTTCCTTTTTTGCGTAGGGATTGAACAACCTCTTGATAGGTTTGAAGTTCTTCAACTTTCATACTTCAACTTTTTTCCAATGATGTTTGGGAACAAAACAAGGCAATTTACTCAAAATAATATCCTGAGGTAAGCCCCACATGATTTCATATGTATTTTCTCCAACTTGGGAATTAGCTTCCTTTGCTTCTAATTCCATATCTATGGGGACATTCACAAATATAGTATAGTAAGGACTGGTAGATTGGTCATAACTTTTAAGTTTTGGGTCTATGGCAACAAGCTTGTCAAATAACCCTTCAACATTTAACTTCTTATCTACACTAATAGGAATTGAACAATAAGAATTGCCCTTGCTGTCCACAAGGTGACTTTTAATAATGCTATCTGCTAACTTAATCTTTATCATGATATTTTCTTTAAGATTTCTACTTCAAACTTTCGTTAATGGCAAAGTTAGCAAATCTTTTAACATTGTCACTAACTTTTTCATTTTAAGAATGAAATCTATGGTATTAATACTAGGAATTAGTTGTTTTGCTTCACCATTCACAATAAACAAGCTGTTTTTATTCGAATAAAGTTGCTTATGACATCTCTGTTACCACTACTTCAGCAGTTGCAAAATAGCAGGGCAAAGTCTTTTTTGTTTTATCGACAAAACAAAAACAGCTTATTTTCGTCTTATCGACAGAACAAGAATACCCCTAACTAATCCTGATATTTTGTTTTGTTTCTAAAATGCATTATATTTGCAGCATAATAGAAACAAAATCAAGAAATGACATTTTTGGAATTTAAGAATCAGCTATTCGATTTGGCATGCTTCAATATCTATCAGGTATATGCATGGCAATCGGATTTTGACCGTAATAGCCTTACTCGCTGGGTGAAGAAAGGATATCTTATCCGGTTACGGCAGGGATACTTTGCTTTCTCTGAATATAAGAGCAAACCGGATTATTTCCTTTATTTTGCCAACAGGATTTACCGTCCGTCCTATATCAGCTTGCATACAGCATTGTCGTTCTATGGGATGATACCGGAAGCGGTGGTACAGATTACCAGTGTGACAACCCTAAAAACAGCATCTTTCGTCAATGACTTCGGCGAATACTCTTATAAGAACGTCAAAGAAAACCTGATGTTCGGGTACGAGTTGAAGCCAATGGCAGACAATCGTACCATACAGTTTGCCACACCCGAGAAGGCATTACTTGATTTGCTGTATCTTTATCCGTTCTATGATAGTGAGCAGGAATTGGAAGAATTGCGCTTGGATGAAGATTACCTGCACGATGATTTAAACAAGGATTTACTGATGGACTACTGCGACATGTTTCAAAGCAAGGCACTTGATCATCGTGTAAAGTTACTTCTTAAAACTTACGATTTATGATACAGATTGAACAGATAAGAAATTATTTTCCGGTTCAAATCCGTGGAAATTCGGGGTTCGATAAGCACATACTAAAAGAGTATTTACAGTTGATGATTCTGGATTACCTTTCTTCTACGCCAAACATCCAAAAGATGGCTTTTATCGGTGGGACAAACCTGCGTTTAGTAAAAGGGATAGACCGGTTTTCTGAAGATTTGGATTTTGACTGCAAAAACCTGTCGAAAGACGAGTTTATTGAAATGACAAACGGCGTAATTCAGTTTCTGGAACGTTCAGGATTACGCGTGGAGGCAAAAGATAAAAAAAATCCAAAGCTAACAGCCTTCCGGCGTAATATTCATTTTCCTGAACTGTTATTCGATTTGGGATTGAGCGGACATAAGGAAGAACGCTTTTTGATAAAGGTCGAAAGCCAATACCAAGGAATTGCTTATCCCCCTGTTATCACAAATATCAAAGGGTACGGATTCTTTTTCCCGTTTCCCGTTCCTTCTGATGGTGTATTGTGCAGTATGAAAATTGCCGCCATGTTAGCCCGCGCCAAAGGACGTGATTTTTACGACCTGATGTTTTTGCTTTCGCAGTCAAAACCCGATTACGATTTTCTTTCAAAGCGTTGCGGAGTACATAATTTGCAGGAGTTCAAACAGGCAGCAGGCGAATTGCTGAAAACAGTCGATTTGAAGAAGAAGCAAAAGGATTTTGAGCACTTGCTTTTCAATAAAGCGAATAGTGAGAAGATTTTGAGGTTTGGGGATTTCGTTAATTCGCTTACAGAATAATTCGATGCGAAATGCACATTTCGGAAATGACCGTTTCGGAACAATGGAAAGGCAAATTAAACAGCCGTAAATTTTACCGCCATAAAAATTACCTTCTATTTCTGTTATGCCCTATTTTTGCTGCACAAGAGAAGTAAAAAGACTAATTATTTCAACTTTTCGGTCAAACAATGGATTAATTTAATATTCTTTCTTAACTTTGCAGTAACAATCGTGTTAAATCACGGGCAAAACGATGAGAAATAATCGTGTGCTAAATCGTGTGGATTTTCCGATGAAAGAAAAGATAAGTCGGTGATTGTCAATGGTGATACGTAAAGCGTTCACTTTCTGGTGGAAACAAATGCATATTACCCCTAATTTTGTAGATTTAAAGAAAGTACTTATCTTTGCTTTCAGTATTCTCCATGAGCAAACTATCGCAAAAGCACGTAGCAAATTAGTGGGTTAAATCATGGGATATGCTTGAAGCTAAAAATATAAAGTTTTAAATATCAGCGTGGTAACTCTGTAAGGAGAATCCCAGGCGGATCACATAAGAACAAAGCCAAACGGCGACAAAAAAGAGACAAGTCCTACAATATCAACGTATTGTAGGACTTTTTTTATTGTTTCAGTCTTGCCTGAAAGACAAAAAAGGGGCACGAAAAGACACGGTTGAGTATCCAAATCGTACCCCCTTCCCCAAAAAACGATTAGGGGGTACGATTGTCGGAAATCACTATCCATGCAGAAGGTTTCAATCTCTGTATTGATTTTAGATATTATCATCTGAAACCTGTTTTACTGTGATTTTTTTATTAATGGTGTTTAAATTCAGTTGTTTACTCGAATACCTTTCTTTTATTTAAGAATAGCAAAGCAATACAAAAGTCATTCTGTAAAAGTAATTCAAAGTCCAAAACAGATACAGACACGATTTTTGTATATTTGCAGGATACAGATAACACCTGACAAGTATGAAAAAAGAAATCCTATATCAAGAAATAGCGAGAACTATTGCCTGTCAAATTAAGAAAGGCGTGTGGAAAGCTGGTGAGAAACTACCTTCTTTACGCACTATTAGCAATGAAAATGGTGTAAGTCTTAATACTGCAATTCAGGCATATTATGAATTGGAAAAAGACGGATTTATAATATCACGCCCAAAATCAGGTTATATTGTCAATTACAAACCCATACGCCTATCTGTTCCAGCGACAACACAACCGTCTGTAAAGCCTGAGAGCAAAGAGGTGATAGATTTGATTGCTGACGTATACAGCTCGTTAGAAATAGGAGATAAATCGATCACTCGATTTTCATTAGGAATGCCCGAAGATATTTTATTACCAATTGCAAAACTTAATAAAGAACTTATAAGAGCTATGCAGGCACTTCCGGGTAATGGAACCCGGTATGATGAAACACAGGGAAATATGCGATTACGTAAATCTATAGCTCGTTTTACGTATAGTTGGAAGGGAAACTTGACAGAAGATGATATAGTGACAACTGCTGGAGTTACTAATGCGGTTGCTTTAGCTTTATCTGTAATTACTAAGGTAGGAGATACTATTGCGGTTGAAAGTCCGGTCTATTTTGGAATGTTACAATTAGCCAATAGTATGGGGTTGCGTATATTGGAATTACCTACCAATCCAGTAACAGGGATTGATCCAGATGCGCTGAAAAAAGTTTTACCACAAATTAAAGCTTGCCTGCTTATAAGCAACTTTAATAACCCATTGGGAAGTTGTATGCCTGATGAACATAAAAGGGTAGTTGTTGATATGCTGGCCGGATATGATATACCTTTGATCGAGGATGATTTATATGGTGATTTATTTTTTGGTAATTCACGTCCTAAGCCCTGCAAGGCTTTTGACAAGAAGGGGCTTGTTTTATGGTGTGGTGCGGTATCTAAAACATTAGCGCCGGGGTATCGGGTAGGATGGATTGCTCCCGGCAAATTTAAACATGCTATTATTCGCCAAAAGAATATTCACCTTATTTCTACGCCTGCGCTTAATCAAGAAGCGGTTGCCAATTTCATGGAGAATGACAGATACGAAAACCATTTACGTAAACTGCGACAAGAATTATACGCAAACAGTATTCATTTTGCCCATTCCATCATGGATTACTTCCCCGAGAATACAAAAATTGTTACTCCACAAGGAGGATTTATGCTTTGGGTGGAATTAGACAAACAGATTGATACAACAGAACTTTATTATCGGGCTATGCAGCGAAAAATAAGCATAGCCCCCGGACGTATGTTTACATTACAAGAGCAATATACCAATTGTATGCGTTTAAGCTATGGACAACGATGGACTCCACTTCTTGAAGAACGTTTAAAACAATTGGGGGATATAATTAAAAATCACTTTAACTGATGTATGTATTCTTTTAGTACTTCCCCTATTACTTGAAGTCCTTTCATGATTCTATCTTCTGGCATATTAGAGTAATTTATTCTAAAAGTATTTTCTTTGTGCTCAACAGGATAAAATGAACTGCCGGGTACAAAGGCTATTTTCTGTTCAATGCATTTTTGCAGGATGTCATGCGCTGAAATATTTTCGGGTAATTCAATCCAAGTAAATAACCCGCCTTGAGGATGAGTATATTTTATGTCATTAGGAAAATAGCGTTCAATACATTCTAAAGCTATATCTCTGCGTTTTCTGTAGACTTCTACTATTTTGCTAATATGCTCATCAATATCATATCGTTTTAGATATTCGGCAATAGTCATTTGAGCTATTGTGTTACACTGCAAATCAGTGCCCTGCTTAACTAACACATACTTGCGGATAATATCTTTATCACCTGCAATCCACCCAATCCGAAAGCCCGGACAAAAGATTTTAGAAAAACTACCAGTGCATAAGATATTACCTACCTTATCAAAAGACTTTATAGAGGGTAAAGACTCTCCTTCAAACCTTAATTCTCCATAAGGGTTATCTTCAATAACAGGAATATCATATAAAGCAGATAGTTCAGCCAGTTTTTTTCGTCTTTCCAAACTCCATGTTTTTCCAGTGGGATTTTGAAAGGTTGGTATTACATATATTAGTTTTATATTTTGAGTATTATTCAGTACCTCTTCCAAAGTAGCCATATCCATGCCTTCTTCATCTGTTGGAATTTCAATGAAGCCACTCCCATATGATTTGAATGCGCTAATTGCTGCTAAATAGGTGGGGCTTTCACACAATACGATATCACCATCGTCCAGAAATACTTTTCCGGATAAATCTAATCCTTGTTGCGAACCGTGAGTTATAAGAATATTATCCTTATCAAACGATGTCCCTAAGCGTTCATTCATTCGTTTGGCAATCCATTCACGTAAAGGATAATACCCTTCAGTAGTCGTATATTGAAGAGCTTTTGCTCCTGCTTCTTGTAAAACGACCTGATTCATTTTGTTAATTTCATCTATGGGGAATAGCTCAGGGGCAGGTAGTCCACCAGCAAATGAAATAACATCTTCCCGTTCTGTAACTTTGAGTATTTCTCTTATTTCCGAAGCCTTTATATAAGACATTCTCTTGGCAAATTTCAACTTCATAATCATTAAATATATTTGAAAACTAAAATAATGCAAAGTAAAGCATAATAGATAAATGAGAACAGATACAATTTGCACAATATCAGCGGGTACAGATTTTCGGAACCAAGTATTATCCCGATTGTATCGCCTACCGAAAGAATCAAACGGACAGTTATCAATAGAAAGACAGGACTGATACTTGCGTCGAAGTTATTCTAGCCGAACCTCAATTAACCAAGCGTGAGAAAGAAATACTAATATTAATTCGGCAAGGTTTTCTGAGCAAAGAGATCGCTTATAAGCTAAATCTTAGTATTTATACGGTAAATAATCACCGAAAGAATATATTGGCAAAGCTAAATGTAGATAATGTGATCGAAGCTATCAATAAGACGGAAAATTTCGGTATTCTCTATTGATTACGATATCCAATCCAAACCACTAGCTAATATTGATATGATTGCGGTTATATTTCATCCTCTGGGGCTGAATCCATTTGTGCGATGCGCTATGAGTGAATTATACAATCATTTTTCTGCGGAAAAAGTAGTGCGGGTATCGTATGTAAAGAATACCCGCACTTTCTATTTATTTTGAAAAACGTAATTTTATAGTTCAAGATTCACTTCATTCATATTGATTTCAAGAGAGCGCCGCTATACCTGTTCCTATCAAGTTTGCGTTATTCATATTGTTGATATGGATTTCGACATCCGCTAATGCGGATTCATTAAGGAGTTCTTGTAATTTCTCCAGAACAAGAATGTTATAGTTTTTATCTTTTCTATTCTCGCTCCAAAATAGACTGCCTTCGGCTACTAGACAGATTTTTTGTATATCTTTATTATATGATCTCAGTAACTGAATAAGGCCCAGTAGCGATGCGGCGACTAATTGTGCTGATCTGTTGTAGATCCAATGAGCTACATCTACATATACGTCCTTGTGAATATCCGGATAGTTCATGATAGCGGTCAATTTTTGGGCATCGAATTTATTCTCAAACTCATCCAAAGGGAAAGCCGCTTTCAATATATCGCCTAGATACATACCCGAAACCGCTTTCTCAAATCGCTGTTTTCCAAGGCTGCCTGAAATGGCGTCAACCGTATCATCGACTGTCGTGAGGAATGGAGGATGGAAGTTACCCGACTCTAGGTTGACAGGGACTAAGCCTTGTATATTATAGCTCGGATCTAATTTCTTTATTTTATCCGCCGGAATGAAAGTGGCCATGTTGGTGCCTGTTCCTACGATCAGACCGATATAGGCGTCATAGCTATTGTCGGTTAGGCCGGCAAACAAGCTGGCGATAGTATCGTTTAATACTTTAATACCTGTAAATTTGATTTTACAATGTTCGTTTAGGTAGTCGAGAAGTGGTTTGCCAACTAATTGCCCTACCATTTCTTTAATGTCGACTCCTTTTGTCCAACGTAACAATTTGGCGTCTCCACTGAGTACGGATTCTGCTGGATAAGAAAAACAATAGCCGATTGGCATTTCCTCATCCCGTTTTATCCCGACAATCATATCGGCTAATTCTTTAAATAGCTCCTCACGAGTATATCCCGGTGATTTCATGATCGACATGTCTTTTTTCCACCCATTGTTGGGATGGATGGTTGGTGATCCTTGTCCAAGATCGACGGTCGCTACTCTATAGTTGGTTCCTCCTAAATCGAGAACCAATGCTTTTCCATTAATATCAGAGGTTTTGGGAGAGATAAAAGTCGGTATGCATTGTATCTCCGCATTTTCATGTTTTAATCCCTCTTCAACCTTTTCCCGAAATGAACAGGCTATCTCTTTGAGTTGGTCATTTTCTAACCAGAAAATATTTTTCTCCATAAGATTGATTTTTTGATTTTGAAATATCCTTGTTAGTGAATAACAATTTAGAAAGGGATTTGACTATCCTTATTGGTTGATTAAGTTAAGGAGATAAATTTTGGATACTGTAAAATTTGTCGTGTTAAATTTAAATTTTGTATAAACAAAAGGGTGACGATGTCTGTTTAAAACATCAAACAGATGATTTTATTTATTAATCTAAATTAAGATATATGATACCGAAAGTGGAGATAGAAGCAGGCAAGGCGGATTTAATCCGTGAGATTTTAGGCGTTAATGATTTGCAGGACATTAACTTACTTGATGAGTACCGTGATATATTTATAAAATCACAAAAGTCTGCGTATGAGAATGAATCTGTTAATGATATTAATTGTACGGATTGAATTTTGTGAGAAAAATGTCTTATATACAGGGCATAGGATGAGAATATATTATTCAATATTCTGTTTACTAGTATATTACAGTTTCTTTGTATTTCTTTCTTAGGAAACTACAGTTTCCCGCTAGGATAGAAACTGCAGTTTCTTCTAGGGGAAACCGGAGTGTCTTTTAGGCTCGGTTTGTGTAAACGATAAGGAAAATCTACTACTTATCATTTACGGCCTTCCCATATTCCTCATCACTTACCGGCTCAAGCCAAGTGTTTTTATTGGTTTGGGGATTACATTCTACGGCGATATGCGAAAACCAACTGTCCGGTGAGGCGCCGTGCCAATGCTCTATGTTTGGTGCGATTTCGACAACATCCCCGGGTAGTAAACGACGGGCGCTTTTACCTCGTTCTTGATAATAACCCACACCACCTACGGCGATGAGTATCTGCCCTCCTGTATGCGTGTGCCAGTTGTTTCGGCAGTTAGGTTCAAACGTTACGTTAAACATTGGTACGTTTAAATCCTTATTGCTTGTTAATGGCACCAGCCAAGACTTCCCCGAGAAATATTGTTCAAACCCGGTGTTTTCATTTCCTGTAGGGAATTCACTAATTTTTGGAATTTCAGTTTTCATTTCTTGTGCGTTTATATTGCCAATGGAGATTAATGTGATCAACATGGCAATGGTTATTTTCTTTATATTCATATTTGTTTTCTTGATTTTATTCATATTACAAAATTATTTAAGATATTCCATTGCTTTTGTATACCAATTACTGATAAGTGTAACAGAATTACTGATTTTACAATCTATAGAATCTTGAAGTTGATGGCTTTTAAATAAATATAGGGGAAATCTCAAATTGGCGAGATTGGACAATTGTTAGTCTGTTGGGATTATGTATTTTTGTCATCATAAGAATCTATAGGATGAAGCCTGATACGGAAAACATATATCAACGGAAAATTAATCAAGTAATTGATTATATCAATGCGAATTTGCATCTCCCTTTACGACTGGATATAATAGCCGGGCAGGTAAACGTGTCCGAGCGGCAGCTACTACGTATTATGAAAGGAGCCTTGAATGAGTCATTATATGCTTATGTGGCAAGGCAACGTGTAGAGCGAGCGGTTCTATATATGCATACGGAAGATATGAGTCTGGCAGATCTAGCGAGTCGGGTAGGCTATGATAACCCCCAATCTTTCTCGAAAGCGTTCAAGAAACAATTCAGCGTATCTCCGAAAGCTTATATGGATAAGTTGCGAGCACGTCTGAGAGAAGAGACCGAGAAGTGGAGTAATCCACACGATCTTGAAGTTGAGGTTTGTGAGGTAGATGATTTAGATTTGGTTTATATCCGGATTTTTGGAAAATATGGTGAGGCGGAACCCTATGAGGAGGCATGGAATCTGTTGATCGGATTCTTAAAAGAGAATCAAGCGTTATCAGAGGACACCCGCTTTATTGGTCTAAGTTTTGATGACCCGAACGTCACTCATCCGGACCAATGTCGTTTTTACGCTTGCGCTTCGGTCGGGAAGGAGATTATTCCATCAGGGATGTTCGGTACGATTCGTTTGCAGAAAGGAAAATATGCGGTTTATACCTTAAAAGGTAGTTATGCGGGATTACAAGAACTATATAATACTATAAATATAGATTTCAATTATACCAAACGGCATGGAATGGCGTTTGAGGAATATGTGAGTTATTCGGAAGAGGATGACGATACGCAAGTGACAAAGATTTATATACCAATAAAATAAATTAGTATGGAAACAAAATTTTGCCAAAGCTGCGGTATGCCGCTGCAAAAGAATGAGGAGTTAGGAACGAACCATGACGGAAGCAAGAATGAGGAATATTGTTGCTATTGTTATAAGGACGGGGCCTTCACGATGGACTGTACGATGGATCAGATGATCGATCATTGTGCCCAGTTTGTCGATGAGTTCAATAAAGATGCGGACTTTCATTATACGAAAGAGGAGGCCGTAGCGAATATGAAATTATTTTTCCCGACATTGAAGCGCTGGGCGGTACAATAAGCCTCTATAAAAAGCGTCTATCTGCGCTTCGGCTTGCTGGATTAGTTTCACTGGAATGCGGGGCTTCTTCTCGAAAAAGTCCATTTCTATTTGAATGGTGTTTTTTTTAATGGAGCGGCTCCAATTACCTATTATCTTTCCGTTATACAAGATAACCGGGTAGAAGGTGCCGAATCGGTTGAACGCTTTTGGATGATGTTCTAGCGGCAATACGTCCGTGCGGTTTTTGTAACTGATCAAGTATTCATCGAAGGCGGGGAGGAGACGCAGTACAGGTTCGCTCTCATTTTTTCCTTTCCATGATTGGTGGATGAAATATTCACGGGAATCGAACGTCTCGGTCATTAACTCCGCCTTGATCAGATTGATAGCGAGCCTACACTCGGTAGCGGTTAGCCCGGACCACCAAACAAAATCCTGTAACTGGGCAGGGGAGTGGCTTTGAAAATATCTGGATGCCAATCTCGCCAGAGCCTCTTCCCTGCAAAGTTCACGAGTAGGAGGGACACGTTCGTCCAATAAGGCGTAAGTCGTTTTCTTTCCTTTATCGATCCCGCTACAGACGATGCCTTCCACCTCACCCCATGTAAGGAAAAGGTTTACGTGATCTATGGTGGGCAAAATCCCGGATTTTTGCAATTCCGCCGTTACTTCTTGTTTGGTCAGGCTTTTGTATCCTTCCAATATCTTTCCGATCTGATCTAGGCATCTTGTGAACAGCGTTTTTTCTATCTTCCCGAAATGTCCCTTGGCGTACGACATAACGGCAGCCTTGATACGCTCGGAAGATAGCATAAGCATCCAACGGATATCCTCGGCGGCCACGAAATGCCAAGTAGGACGCATCACATGGGTACGTAGAATATCACCTTTGTACAAAGCCTCATTTACCTTTTCAAGGGAAGAGGATCTCAAGCGAATACCGATCGCCCATTTGGCCATCTCATACTCCTGCGCCTGGATAGCGCCCATCCAAGAGACCAACTCTTTCGGGGACTCGAATCGGGGTTGTTCCAATTGTTGGCTAGCTACTCGTATATGTGTTATCATAATATATGAATATAAACGCAAATGTACGAAATAAAGCGTTAAACATCCCATAATCTTGAAGATATACTCATTCTTTTTGTACCTTCACGCTAGAAACAATTAGTGAAATTTATGACGATAGCGTATTTAAATGTGGCTACAGACCGGCAACACTTGGATATTCAAAGGGAAGAGATCTCTTCTTTTGCCGCGGCCAAAGATATCCATGTGGATAAATGGGTCATGGAAGTATCCGGAGAGAAAGCGAAACAGCCGGGACCAAAGTTAAAACTTGTTCTCGAACGCTTGAAGAAAGGGGATGCCTTGATCGTATCGGATATTACCCGTTTGTGTCTTACCTTATATGAGTTGATGGGGATACTTACCGTTTGCATGGAGAAGGACGTGACGGTCTATTGTATAAACGACCGTTATATATTCGATGACCGGATGGATCGCCAATTGATGATTAATGTCTTCAAGCAAGTAGACGAGATTGATCACAGTCTGGTTTCCATACGTACAAAAGACGCCTTGGAACAGGTGAAAAGTACGGGAAAGCGGTTGGGACGTCCTAAAGGCTCGGAATCCAAGTTGTTCTTCTTAGACGCCCATAAGGGGGAGATCATGAACATGTTGGAGCGGGGAGAATCGGTAGGATCGATTTGCGAGCATTTCAACGTCTCTAAGAATACTTTTTATAAGTATAGGAAGAAATTCTTCAGATCGTAAGGATTGGTTTTAATACCAATCCTTTCGTTTCATATATAGCCAAGTCAATACTCCGGTAACTATCATGACGGCCCAAGCTATGAAATAACCGTAACGCCAATCCAATTCCGGCATTATCTTGAAGTTCATACCCCATACGCCCACCAAGAATGTCAAAGGGATGAAAAGGGTGGAGACAATCGTCAGCCGTTTCATGATGGCGTTCATCCTAAGATCGTTATTGGATATATAAAGATCGACAAGGGAAGAGGTGATTTCCCGGCAGCTTTCCGTTGTTTGGATAACGAATTGGAGTTGGTCTTGCAGGTCATTATAGATCGGCAGGATATCCGGGGTGATAATCCCGTTCTCTGTTCGTAATAGTTTTGAGAATTGATCTTTCAGCGGTTGGCTATTCTTACGGATAATCATGTACTCATGGCGGTGTTGTTGGATTAGGGAACCCATATTACCCTGATCGTTCTTAGGATCGAGCAAAGTCTCTTCTATATCCTCTAGTATCTCTTCTACCTTTGAGGCGGATTCTACTAAATTCGCTATGATCGTGTTTAGAAGGAAAGCGAGCAGCAATCCACTGCCTTTTTTCCGGATGTTCAGCATGTTGGATAGTAGCGCTTTATGAGCGGCCTCGAATACGGGGTTGTTGCTTTCCGTAAAAGTGATAACCGTATTGTTCGCTACCAGTATACTGATGTGCTCAGACCGCATCTCGTTATTGACATCGTAATAGCAGGAGTTTAATACGATAAGCATTCGTCCTTTGTATTCCTCTACCTTGACCACGTGTTGGGGAGTCAAGATATCCTTAGCGTCCAGATTATGCAGTCCGAAATCTTTTACGATACGGGTAATGGCATCCGCATTGGTCAATCCGCTAACCTCGAACCAATTGATCTGATCCGAGTCGGATAGTTTGCTGAAAGAGGTGTCGGTTATCCGCACCTCTTTCGTATGCAAAGATTGTTCGTTGTATTGCGTGAGACGGATGCCGGTTGCTGTCTCATGTTCGCCGGCGTAATAATACTTGTCCGATAAATGCCGGTTGGATATATGTCTTCTCCTGTGTGTATATTCATTCCGTCTCATAATAAGGATCTCTTTTTAATCGAATTCAACAACGGTGATGCCGGCGCCTCCGAACTGCACATGCTCGTCTTGAAAACGACGGACACCGGGAACCGTGCGCAGATAATCCCGGATTAGCTGACGTAAGATACCCGTACCGGTTCCATGCAAGATGCGAACCTTGCCTGCCCCGACTTGAATGGCGTCGTCGATAAAATAGGTCACGCTTTGCAATGCCTCATCGCCCCTCATTCCTCTCACATCGATTTCTTGCTTAAAGTTTATCTTCTTCTCATGCATATTGTCAGTGGTCTGGGAGCTGACGAACGTGCTTTTCTGGATTTCCCGTTTGATCTGGCCTTTGCTTACCTTTTCCAACTGCTCCAGCTTAACTGTGCTTTTGATCATCCCGAATGCTACTACGGCCTGCTTTCCTTGTAGTTCCATAACGGTTCCGGCGGAAACCT
Organism: Parabacteroides sp. AF21-43; assembly: GCF_003635435.1. Taxonomy (NCBI): domain Bacteria; kingdom Pseudomonadati; phylum Bacteroidota; class Bacteroidia; order Bacteroidales; family Tannerellaceae; genus Parabacteroides; species Parabacteroides sp. AF21-43. The sequence goes on from NZ_QTMG01000002.1 coordinate 149,409, forward strand.
GCCCTTTAAGGCGTACATTGTCGCCGACCTCTATCACCTCTTTATTAAATATCGGCTGGGCCGTCACTTTTTGTTTCTGTTTCTTCCGTTCGTTCCGTTCCTTGAGCTTCGCCATCTTGCGTGCGATCTTATCGTCTTCTTCTTCGGTGGCCATTACGGAGTTCTTGAACTCTTCCAAGGCTTTGCGAGCCAGTTTGGTCTGTTCTTTTTCCGCTTGGGCCTCCTTGATCTCACGAACGGTATTCTCGATCTTGGCGTTAGCCTCCGCTAGAATACGTTGGGCCTCGGCCTTTGCCTCCCGGATGATCTCTTTCCGTTGCTTGTTTACGGCTTCCAAGTCTTGTTCATAACGGGAAGTGACATCTTCCAGTTTTTTCTCCTGCTGACGGATATTCTGCCGTTTGCTTTCCCAGTACCGTTTATCGCGTACGATATCTTGCAGGTATTTGTCCATATTGATATAATCCGCTCCGACGTTCGCAGAAGCGTCGGCTATCACGTCCTCGGGCAGACCGATCTTGCGTGCGATCTCTACGGCGAACGAGCTACCCGGATTTCCGATAGAAAGCTTGAACAAGGGCTGCATCAAATGGCGGTCGTACAACATGGCACCGTTTACGATACCCTCCGTATCCTCGGCGAAATGCTTCAAATTCTGGTAGTGGGTCGTGATTACCCCAAAGCTATGATTCCGGTTGAAGCGATCCAATAAAGCCTCGGCGATAGCGCCGCCAATCTGGGGTTCCGTACCGCTACCGAACTCATCGATTAGGATAATGGTCCGCTCGTTACAATTCTTCACGAAATACTTCATGTTGGTAAGGTGGGAACTGTAGGTACTCAAATCGTTCTCGATGCTTTGCTCATCGCCTATATCGATGAATATATGCTCGAAGATCCCGGTTCTTGATCGCTCATGCAAAGGAATCAATAAACCACATTGCAACATGTATTGAAGTAATCCGACCGTTTTCAGGCAAACGGATTTACCACCGGCGTTCGGACCGGATATGATCAAGATCCGTTTTCCCTCGGTCAGCTCGATATCGAGGGGAACTACCTGCTTGCCCTGTTTCTGTAAAGACAGGAATAAGAGCGGATGCACGGCACGTGCCCAATCCATTTGTCGCTTATCCTCCACGATCGGCTTGATCGCCTTGACTTGCTCCGCGAATAACGCTTTCGCACGAATGAAGTCAATGTCGGCAAGAAACTCGTAAGATTGTAGGATATCCGGAGCTAAAGGACGGATCACGTTCGTGAATTCCGTCAGTATCTTAATGATTTCCCGGCGTTCTTCCCCTTCCAGTTCCCGGATGCGGTTATTCGCTTCCACGACCACCTCCGGCTCTATAAAGACCGTCTTGCCACTGGCGGACTCATCATGTACGATACCTTTTATCTTTCGTTTGAAAGCCGGGGCTACCGGGATCATCAAACGACCGTCGCGCATGGTCGGTGTCACGTCCTTATCGACAACCCCGTCTGATTGTGCCGCACGGAGGATGGATTGCAGGCTGCGGGATATACCGCTCATCGTGATCGTTATCTCCCTGCGGATTTGCGATAGGGTGGAGGAAGCACTGTCCTTGACCTTGCCGAATTTATCGAGGATGCTATCGATCTTTCCAATCAATTGGGGGAAGACAAAGATATCTCCCGCCAATTCAGTCAAGGCCGGATACTTGATTTCCTCATCGTCCATGGGCTTGAAGAAGCGTACGATGTCATTGATCGTTTGCAGGGAACGTTTGAGGTCGAATAACTCCCGTTCATCCAGCCAAGTACCTTCCGGCCGAATCCGTTTCAAGGAATAGCGCACGTCGAAGAAATAACTGGCGGGGAATTCCGTGTCTCCGTGTAGGATACGGATAAACTCATCGGTTTGTTCCAATCGCTTGGATACGACCTCGAAATCGGCGGAGAATCCCATCTCCGCTACCCGCTCTTCCCCGAGCGGGCTTAAACATTTTTCTGTGATTAAGTGACGGATCTTATCAAAGCCCGTCTTTTGTTCAAAATTTTGTGGATATATCACGTGTTTGTAAAATCTTTATTTGATCTCTACCGTCACTTCAGAGCGAATGGTAGGACGGATAATTACTTCTAATTTTGTCTTGCCACGCTTTATATTAAATGTACAGGCGTTGTTGCCGGACGGATTAATATAAGGGGCGAAATAGTATAAATAAGAGAACGCCGGCAAGTAATCGGAGCTTTGCGACGCATCCGCTATTTGGGGATATTTGAATACGTCCCAAAACATGCAATATTTGAAACCGTTCGCGTCCGTAAACATCGTCTTCGGATCACGATATTGCATCGTGTTCGTGATAAAGCGTTTGTAGGCGGATGAGAACTCCTCTGCCGAATGATCCATCTTATGGCGGCCGATCTTTTCTATAATGTCACGAGGACGGATGCCTGCCGCATAAGCGGGAGAGTTACGATCTACGTCAACCACTTGATCCAATTTATCGATATCGTAGCTGATCCCCGTATAATTATAGGTCTTCTTGCTCACCTTGAACGGTACGTTACGTCCGTATTTCGTGTATGGGTATTGCATACACATCAACGGGACATGCACCCGGGCGTATTCGTCTAAACGATAAGAGTCTTCCAGCAACTCGTTCGCCTCACATTCCCAGAGTACACGTCCGGGGATATCTTTTTGATCGATGATACGGATACCGAATTGCAACAGATATTCGGCTTCCGCTTCGGCGGCGGCGTAATTCAAGAACGGGAATTTCTCCATCTTACTGTGCGAGAAGTTGTACCGGTAAGTCGGTTCTTTTTCTACCAATACTTTATTCGCTCCCAGATAGTTCGGGTTCTTATCGAAAAAATAGAAAGTCTGTATCAATAAATCCGGCTTCGCGATATCAACCGTAAGTCCTTTTTTGGTCAACTCGTTCTCGATGCATTCGTTGATGACCGTTTCCAGTTTACGGTTATTCTCGTCGATGGTCGAGAAGGCGAATGTCTTGAAGTTACCGAAATCTACGCCGTCGGATGTGACGGTAGTCTTGAACGGGCATACGAATTCTTGCTCATTGGTTGTCTCCAAGCTATACATCGCATAGGCGGACGCCAGCTGGTCTTCCGTGATGGCGTTACTTTTCTTGCAGTCCTTCTTTACCAATACTTGTTTAGAAGGAGAGGAAAGGTTGCTGATGGTCAATAGGACATCGTTTCTTCCGGCGGGATTCAGCAGTTGAGGGATCTCATCGACAGATATTTCCGTCACAGGTACACCGTTGATCTCCTCGATCACGTCGTATTTCTTAATACCTGCTTGCTCGGCGGATGAATAAGGGATGACGCTTTTAATGACCGGCTTGTTGTTTCCCCAGTTCTTGCTCTGGCTGATATCGTATGTGAAGCCTAGTCGGCAGATGGATGTATTCCTGTTTTGGGCGGAAACCGTACAGACCGCCAATACTAATAGTAACGTTGATAAAATCACACTTCTCATCATATTCTGGAATTTTATTTACTCTAAAAATACCTGTTTCGTTTAAAACATAGGCAAAGGTAAAGATATTTTTGATGTGGTGGAATAGTTGGCAATATATTTGCTGCTATAATAGTGTATGAACTTGATATGGATGCTGTGTATATACTTTTTAAGGGTATTTATGTGGTACCGTATTTCGCTTACAATTAGTTAGTAATGAAAAAAATCAGATAGATTATGAGCAAGATGAATCCAAACGAGAAAAAAGAAAACGCTTCAAAAAACGAAAACGTGAATAATGAGGAAGCGACAAATTTGCAGGAAGAACAGTCAAATGCGGCAGATGAAACTGCCGGCTCTGACAATGTGTCGGGCGAGGTGGAAGCCTTGCAAAAGAAATATAACGAATTGAACGATTCCCACCTGCGCTTGATGGCGGAGTTTGACAATTACCGTAAACGTACGATGCGTGAGAAGGCCGATTTGATCAAGACTGGCGGCGAGGGTGCGTTAAAGAACCTTCTTCCTATTATCGACGATTTCGAGCGTGCTTTGCAGAATGTCCGCACGGCTGAGGATGTAGAGGCCGTTAAAGAAGGCGTGGACTTGATTTTCGGTAAGTTCATGGGCTATCTGTCTCAGCAAGGCGTAAAGCCGATCGAGGCCATAGGCAAGCCGTTCAACACGGAGGAGTTTGAGGCTATCGCTACGATTCCCGCTCCGGAACCGGACATGAAGGGCAAGGTATTGGATTGCGTACAAACTGGATATACCTTATTTGACAAGGTAATACGTCACGCTAAAGTAGTAGTGGGAGAATAATCGGAAAATCGGCAAATAACAAATACAAGGATGGCTAAAAGGGATTACTATGAAGTGCTGGGCGTTGAGAAGAATGCTTCGGCGGATGAGATAAAGAAAGCGTACCGTAAGAAGGCGATACAATTCCACCCGGATAAGAACCCGGGCGATAAGCAAGCGGAGGAGAACTTTAAGGAGGCGGCTGAGGCATACGACGTGTTGAGCGATCCGCAAAAGCGTCAGCGTTATGACCAATTCGGCCATGCGGGTGTCGGCGGGGCTTCACAAGGTGGTGGCTTCGGTGGTGGTATGTCCATGGAGGATATCTTCTCCCAGTTCGGTGACATCTTTGGTGGACATTTTGGCGGTTTTGGTGGCTTCGGTGGTTTCGGCGGTTCTCGTGGAGGACGCCGGGTGAACCGTGGATCGGACTTGCGTGTGAAGGTGAAGCTGAACCTGAAAGAGATCGCTAACGGCGTGGAAAAGAAGATCAAGGTGAAGAAGTATGTGCCTTGTTCGCATTGTCACGGTAGCGGGGCGGAAGGCTCGGAGGGTGTGAAGACGTGTGATACGTGTAAAGGTAGCGGTGTCGTTACCCGTATCGCCAACACGATCCTTGGGCAGATGCAGACGCAGACGACTTGTCCTACTTGTGGTGGCGAGGGCAAGATCGTTGTCAAGAAATGTACGGAGTGTAACGGTGAGGGCGTCGTTCGCGACGATGAGATTATCACGATCAATATCCCTGCCGGTGTAGCCGAGGGCATGCAGCTCTCCATGAATGGTAAAGGCAACGCCGCACGACATGGTGGAATCAACGGCGACTTATTGATCCTTATCGAGGAGGAACCGCATCCGGAGTTGATTCGTGATGAGAACGATCTGTTATACAACCTGCTATTGAGTGTTCCGCAAGCAGCCTTGGGAGCCACGGTAGAGGTCCCGACCATCGACGGAAAGGCGAAATTGAAGATCGAGCCGGGTACACAGCCGGGTAAGGTGCTTCGTTTGCGTAATAAAGGACTTCCTTCCATCAATAGTTATGGTACGGGCGATTTGTTGGTGAACGTGAGTGTATATATCCCCGAGACTTTGTCGTCTACGGAGAAAGAGACGCTGAACGGATTGGAGAATTCACCGAACTTCCAGCCTAATAAGACGATGAAAGAGAAAATCTTCAGTAAGTTTAAGCACTTCTTTGATTAACGAATAGGAAAGACTATTGTGTTCGTGTGAGAACACTATAGTATTCGTGGATAAACACAGTAGTGTTTGGAAATGAATACTATAGTGTTTATCGCCGGAATACGGTAGTCTTTTTTCATAAGTCCTAAAATGAGTATCCTATGAGAATATATACCCGTGGAGGAGATAAAGGAAAAACCGGCATACATGGCGGTGAGCGTGTCGATAAGGATGACATCCGTATCGAGGCGAATGGGACGTTGGATGAGTTGAACGCCGAGATCGGCATTGTCCGTACGTTGCTGCCTCCCGATCATGAATGGCAGGTGTTGCTGGGTAGGATACAGCGTGAGATGATGGCCGTGATGTCTCATGTGGCGACACCATCGGCGATCCGTGATCAGAATCCGAATCCGCTTCCCGATGATTTGGCCGTCTTTTGTGAGTCCCATATCGATGATCTATCCGCCCAGATGGAGGATAACGGGTATTTTATCCTTCCGGGAGGCACACCTGTTTCGGCGCACCTCCAATTGGCCCGTACGATCACCCGCAGGGCCGAACGCCGCTTGTGGACATTGAATCGGAAAGACCCGGTTCCTGCCGGGATCATGGCGTTCGTGAATCGTTTATCGGATCTGTTCTTTACGATGGCACGTTATGACATGTTTCGTCAAGGGAACGCTGAGGAACGTTGGCAATCCTTCCTGTATAAGCGGAAAAATAAATCCTAGAGGGCGATATCTTGCCATTTGCCTTTCACGAGCTCACGGGTGGACTTGAAGCCGGCTTGCTTCAGCAACTTGAAAGCCTCCTTGCGACCGTCGTTCACCAAATCCGGATAATGGCAATCGGAGTTCACCATGACAGGGATATTCATTTCCCGCATCCGTGATAGGTATTCCACACGGGGGTAAAGCTCTTTTTTCTTGGTCCAGTTCTTGGTGTTGACCTCTACCATCAATCCTTTCTCCTGAACCAGATCCAGACAAGCCTCAAAAGGCTTCCGATACCAATCCTCCTCAAAATTGAAGATCTCGTACTTCTGTCCGTTCATATAGATCTTATCCATATGCCCGACGATATCGATGCCTCCGGCCTCTATCATTTTCATCGTGGTATCGAAGAAACGCTTGACAAGCAACCGGACATCTCCCTCGAAATGCCGCTCCACGGAGTGGGCGTATTCCCTGAATGAGCCGTCTATACAGACCATGTTCTCTTCGACCAGACGCTCTGATACGGGCAGGAAATGGATGGAACCGATCCGGTAGTCCAAAGGCAACTCTTGGAAATAGGGGATCGAGGCGTTATAGGTCTCGTCCAGATAATCAATCTCCAGACCGGCATATATTTCTAGTTGATCGCTGTATTTCTGTTTTAGTCGTTTTATCTCTTGCAGATACTCCGGCATATCGTCTTTAGACATATTCCAGAAGGTCTCGAACGGAAGCGGCGAGTGGGAGGAAAAACCGTACGCACGGAACCCGTGTGTTATGGCGAATCTCACGAAATCCTCCGGAATACTTCTTCCATCACAAAAAGTACAATGACTATGGTAGTTACTGAGTTGCATGATTGTTCTTAGTGATTAAAAAGCCACATCCAGATCATCTTGCCCGGATGTGGCCTTGTATGATGAATGAGAGAGGTGTTATTTGATAACGCCTAGCTCTTTTCCTACCTTGATAAACGCGGCGATAGCCTTGTCCAGATGCTCAGTCTCGTGGCCGGCGGACAATTGTACACGGATACGAGCTTGTCCCTTCGGTACTACCGGGTAATAAAAACCGGTTACGTAAATACCCTCTTCCTGCATCTTGGCGGCGAAATCTTGAGACAACTTAGCGTCGTACAACATAACAGCGCAGATAGCGGATTGAGTCGGCTTGATATCGAAACCGGCTGCCAGCATCTTGTCGCGGAAGTAACTTACGTTGTTCATTAATTTCGTATGTAAAGCGTCGCTTTCCTTCAACATCTTGAACATCTCCAAGCTTGCGCCTACGATGGCCGGAGCCACGGAGTTAGAGAACAAGTAGGGGCGAGAACGCTGGCGTAACATATCGATAATCTCCTTCTTTCCGGTCGTGAAGCCACCCATGGCACCACCGAACGCCTTACCCAGCGTACCCGTGAAGATATCTACACGTCCGTAAACATCAAACTGCTCGGCTACGCCATGGCCCGTCGGTCCAACGACACCGGCAGAGTGAGATTCGTCCACCATAACCAATGCGTCATATTTCTCGGCAAGCTCGCAAATCTTGTCCATCGGAGCGACATTGCCGTCCATGGAGAACACGCCGTCCGTGGCGATGATACGGTGACGTTGGGCCTGCGCCTCTTGTAGGCAACGCTCCAAGTCCGCCATATCGGCGTTAGCGTAGCGGTAACGTTTAGCCTTGCATAAACGAACGCCGTCGATGATAGAGGCGTGGTTCAAGGCATCCGAGATGATAGCGTCTTCCTCGCCGAACAATGGCTCGAACAAACCACCGTTAGCGTCGAAACATGCGGCGTAAAGGATCGTGTCCTCAGTCTTGAAATAGTCGGAGATGGCTGCTTCCAATTGCTTGTGCAAATCCTGCGTTCCACAGATGAAACGAACGGACGACATACCATAACCGTGTGTATCCATGGCTTCTTTCGCGGCCTTGATCAGTCGTTGGTTATCGGACAGGCCAAGATAGTTGTTGGCGCAGAAGTTCAAAACATCACTTCCGGCATTTACTTTGATGTCGGCTCTCTGTGGCGTAGTAATGATACGCTCGTTCTTGTATAAACCAGCGGCTTTGATGCCTTCAAGTTCATTTGTCAAGAATTCTTTAAGTTTTCCGTACATAAAAACTTCGTTTTTTATTAGTATTTAGATGTGAGTAGTAGCTTCGTTGTCAAAGCGACAGACAAAGGTCTGTTTTTTTTTTGAATTTTAATACTAAAAAAGAGAAGAAATTCATGTCTAAACTGTTTTATTCTCTATACCTTTGCCGACGGAAAAAAACTTAAATCTCATTAAACGCGATGAAGAATGTATTAGTAATTGGTTCTACCGGTCAGATCGGATCAGAGTTAACCATGAAATTAAGAAGTATCTACGGTGGGAACATAGTAGCGGGTTATATCCCGGGTGCGGAACCTAAAGGCGAGTTGTTAGAATCGGGACCTTCCGCTATCGTGGATATCACGAACGAGCAGCAGATCGCTGAGACGGTATCAAAATATAATATTGATACGATCTACAACTTGGCGGCTCTTTTGTCGGCTGTAGCAGAGGCTAAACCTCAGTTGGCGTGGAAGATCGGAATGGGGGGCTTGTTCAATGTGCTTGAGGTGGCCCGTGAGATGCACTGCGCCGTATTTACGCCGAGCTCTATTGGCGTTTTCGGTAACAATACCCCGAAAGACAAGACTCCTCAAGATACGATCCGTAATCCTCGTACGATGTACGGCGTGACGAAGGTATCCGGTGAGTTGTTAAGTGATTATTATAATATCCGTTTCGGCGTGGACACACGTTCGGTTCGGTTCCCCGGATTGATCTCTTATGTGACACCTCCGGGTGGTGGTACGACGGATTACGCTGTCGATATTTACTATTCGGCCGCTAAGGGCGAGAAATTCGTTTGCCCGATCGCAGCCGGTACTTTCATGGATATGATGTACATGCCGGACGGCTTGCGTGCCGCTATCGAGATTATGGAGGCGGATTCTACGAAGTTCGTTCATCGCAACTCTTTCAACATTGCGTCGATGAGTTTCGATCCGGAGATCATCTTTAATAATATCAAGAAATATATGCCGGACTTCCAAATGGAGTATGAGGTAGATCCTTTGCGTCAGGCTATAGCCGAGTCGTGGCCGAACTCCTTGGATGACACTTGCGCCCGCCAAGAGTGGGGCTGGAAGCCGGAGTATGATTTGGATGCCATGACAAAAGACATGTTAGCTAAATTGAAAGAACGTTTCAATAAATAAGAGTGATGTTGTAGCCATGATTGTTTGTGGATAGAGGGGCCGGGGTATCATCGGGGGGGGATGATCCCCGGCCTTGTTTTTTAACGCTGCTATTTCAATAAATCCGGCCGGAGGCGTGCCGTACGCTCTTGTGCTTGTTGCAAGCGCCATTCTTCGATCTTGCGCTGGTGCCCGGATAATAGTACCTCGGGTACTTTCCAACCTTTGTAATCGGCGGGACGTGTATAAACAGGCGGGGCCAGTAAGTCATCTTGGAAGGAGTCGGAGAGGGCGCTTTGCTCGTCGCCGATCGCTCCCGGTATCAAGCGTACCACGGCGTCGGTTATGATAGCGGCGGCCAGCTCTCCTCCGGTAAGGACATAGTCTCCTACGGATATCTCTTTCGTTATCAAATGCTCACGGATACGATAGTCGATCCCTTTATAGTGCCCGCAGAGGATAATCATATTATTTAGTAAAGACATGCTGTTGGCCATGGGCTGGTTGAGTGTCTCGCCATCCGGGGAGGTATAGATTACCTCGTCATATTCCCGTTCGCTTTTCAACGCTGAGATCGCCCGGTCTATCGGTTCGATCTGCATCACCATTCCGGCCTCTCCTCCGAACGGATAATCATCCACCCGCCTCCATTTATTAGTGGTGTAATCCCGTAGGTTATGTAAATGAATCTCCGCTAATCCTTTATCTTGCGCCCTCTTGACGATAGAGCAATTAATCATCCCCTCGATCATCTCGGGAAGTACGGTAAGTATATCTATACGCATAAAAAATAGTTGTAACGTTAAAACCTCCCGCAAAGGTACATCTTTATTCTGACTCATCGTAAAGTGAGTCTCTATTATCTATGATTCGCGATAGAAAATTAAGAATGAATGAAACGCATGCGTTGGCGCAGTTAAGAGTTCGTAGAAGTTCATGAGGATATTTTTGTATCGTTTGAATTATTATTCGTACTTTTGTCCGTCAATTCGGCGGCTATCAATAGAGGCCGTCTCTTTAGAGAATAAATTTTATAGCGATGAATATATCTTACAATTGGCTGAAAGAGTATCTTGATTTCGATCTGGAGCCAGAAGAAGTTGCTGCGGCGCTTACCTCTATCGGTTTGGAAACCGGTGGAGTAGAGGAAGTTCAAACCATTAAGGGCGGACTTGAGGGACTGGTTATCGGTGAAGTGTTAACTTGTGAGGAACACCCGAATTCTGACCATTTACATATAACGACCGTAAATGTAGGTGGCGAGGCTCCTTTACAAATCGTATGCGGCGCCCCGAACGTGGCTGCCGGACAGAAAGTGGTCGTAGCCGTGAATGGCACGAAACTGTACGACGGTGATGAATGCTTTACCATCAAGAGATCTAAGATCCGTGGCGTTGAGTCCAACGGTATGATTTGCGCCGAGGACGAGATCGGTATCGGTACCGACCATAACGGTATTATCGTACTTCCCGCCGATGCTGTTGTAGGTACGTTAGCTAAAGATTATTATAATGTAAAGAGCGACTACGTGCTGGAGGTGGATATCACCCCGAACCGTGTAGACGCTACTTCCCATTTCGGTGTCGCCCGTGACTTGGCCGCTTATTTGAAGCAAAACGGCAAGCCCGCCGAATTGAGACGTCCTTCGGTAGACGCTTTCAAGATCGATGACGAGACACCGGGTGTAGAGGTCGTGGTAGAGAATACGGAGGCTTGTCCCCGTTATTCCGGTGTTACGATCAAGGGCGTTACGGTGAAGGAGAGCCCGGAGTGGTTACAAAACCGTTTGCGTGTGATCGGCCTTCGTCCCATCAATAACGTAGTGGATATAACGAACTTTATCCTGCATGAGTTGGGGCAGCCTTTACACTCTTTTGACGCGGGTAAGATCAAAGGAAATAAAGTGATTGTCAAGGCGGCCGAGGCTGGTACGAAATTCGTCACGTTGGATGGCGTGGAGCGTACGTTGACCGATCGTGACTTGATGATTTGTAACGTCGAGGAACCGATGTGTATCGGTGGCGTGTTCGGCGGTTTGGATTCCGGCGTGACGGAGGAGACCACCGACGTATTCTTGGAATCCGCTTGTTTCCATCCGACGTGGATTCGCAAGACCGCTCGTCGTTTTGGCTTGAATACGGACGCTTCTTTCCGCTTCGAGCGTGGTTTGGATCCGAACAATACGATGTATGTATTGAAACGTGCCGCCTTGTTGATACAAGAGTTGGCGGGAGGTAAGATCACGGGTGCCGTACAGGATGTTTATCCTACCGTGGCGGAACCGTATACGGTTGAGGTGACTTACGAGAAGATCAATACGTTGATCGGTAAGGATATTCCGGTAGAAACCGTGAAAAGTATCTTGGCAAGCCTTGAGATGGAGATCGTATCCGAGACTGCCGAGGGCTTGACTTTGCATGTTCCCGTATATCGTATCGATGTGCAGCGTGATGTAGACGTGATCGAGGACATTCTTCGTATCTACGGATATAATAACGTGGAGTTCAGCGATAACGTGAAGTCCAATTTAAGTTACCAGACTCCTACGGATCGTAGCTGGAAATTGCAGAACTTGATCTCGGAGCAACTTTGCGGTTGTGGTTTCAACGAGATCATGAACAATTCCTTGACACGCTCCGCTTATTATACGGATCTGTCTGTTTATCCGGAAGCGCATTGTGTCATGTTGATGAACCCGTTAAGCGCTGATTTGAACTGCATGCGTCAGACCTTGTTGTTCGGAGGCTTGGAGAGCATCGAGCATAACATGAAGCGTAAGAATGGCAATGTCCGTTTCTATGAGTTTGGTAATTGCTATGATTATAATATCGATAACAAGAAGGAAGATGAGACCTTGGCGCAGTTCAGCGAGGATTACCGTCTAGGCATCTGGGTAGCCGGCAACCGGGTGGAGAACAACTGGGCGCATCCTGACGAGAAATCTTCCGTTTATGAGTTGAAGGCTTACGTAGAGAATATCTTAGCCCGCTTGGGTGTGGATATGAAACGGGTTATTTTCGGTAACTTGACGAATGATATCTATTCTTCGGGCCTAAGCATCACGACCGGTTCCGGACGTCAATTGGGTACGATGGGTATCGTAAGCAAGAAACTTCGTAAGATGCTGGATATCGATATGGAGGTTTATTACGCTGAGTTGTCGTGGACCCAATTGATGAAGGAGATCAAGAAGGCGAAAGTAACCTTCTCCGAGATTTCCAAGTTCCCGGCCGTTAAACGTGACTTGGCGTTGTTGCTTGATAAGAGCGTACAGTTTAGCGAGGTAGAGAAAATCGCTAAGGATAGCGATCGCAAGCTATTGAAGGAAGTATCTCTGTTTGACGTTTACGAGGGCAAGAATCTTCCGGCGGGCAAGAAGTCGTATGCCGTAAGCTTCTTCATGCAAGATGAGAGCAAGACTTTGAACGATAAGCAGATCGACGCTATCATGAAGAAGATCCAGACGAATCTGGAACAAAAGCTAGGTGCTCAATTGAGATAAGAATTTAATTACATAAAATAAAGATAAACTGATAAACATATGGGAAGAGCGTTTGAGTTTCGTAAAGCGAGAAAGTTTAAGCGTTGGGGCAATATGGCCCGTGTATTCACGAAGTTAGGTAAGGAAATCACGATCGCGGCAAAACAAGGTGGGCCGGAGCCCGAGAATAATCCTCGTTTACGTGTGTTGATGCAGAACGCCAAAAAGGAGAATATGCCGAAGGAGAACGTGGAGCGTGCCATTAAACGTGCTGTATCCAAGGATTTCACGGATTATAAGGAGATGAACTATGAGGGATATGGTCCTTTCGGTATCGCTATCTTCGTTGAGACCGCTACGGATAATACGACTCGTACGGTAGCCAACGTTCGTAGTTATTTCAATAAGAACGGTGGTTCTCTGGGAACATCCGGTAGCTTGGAGTTCTTGTTCGATCATAAATGCGTATTCCATATCGCTAAAAAAGAGGATCTTTCTTTAGAAGACCTAGAGTTGGAGTTGATCGACTTCGGTGTAGATGAGGTTGAGGAAGACGAGGACGAGGTTGTTCTTTATGGTGAGTTCGCACAGAATTCGGCGATCCAGAAATATTTGGAGGAGAATGGTTTCGAGATCTTGAGTAGTGAGTTCGTACGTATTCCGAACGATTTGAAGGAGGTTACTCCGGAACAGCGTGAGTCTATCGAGAAGATTATCGAGAAATTAGAGGAAGACGAAGACGTTCAAAACGTATTCCATAATATGAAGGAAGACGATTCTGAGGAGGAATAACGTACGCTTATACGTAAAATAGTATACTTTATCCGTAAAAAAGCGACATCGAGGCAAATTCGATGTCGCTTTTTCTTTTTTACAACGAATGTTTCATGTTTTTTATTTATTTTTGTGAGTCTAGGGTGAATAACAATTTAACTTATATGGTGAAAATGAAAAGACTATTTCTTCTTTGTGCGTTCGTGAGCATGTTTGCGACGTGTAATTTTATCTCAGCTCAAAAGGAGTTAGGGATTTTCAATTCTGTTTCGGCAGGAGTGGGTGTTGGTTTGACGGGTGTAGATGTGGAAGTCGCTACTCCTATTACGCCTTATCTGGCGTTGAGAGGTGGTCTTACCTTTATGCCGGGTTTCAGCATTAATACGGACGTGGATGTAGATGTTAACGATCCGCGAGCGGGTGTGTATAATGATACATACTCCATGGATGTCAAAGGTAGCTTGAAACGTACTTCCGGACAGTTGTTGGTGAATGTTTACCCGTTTCCTCACGCTTCTTCGTTCTTCGTTGCGGCCGGCGCCTATTTCGGTGGTTCTTCCTTGGTGAAGATAGAAGGACATAGTGATAAGCTGAAAGACCTGATCGCCCAAGGAGAAAGTGCGGGCATAGTTATCGGTGATTATACGATTCCGGTGGATAATAACGGTAATGTATCCGGTGGATTGAAAGTGTCCGGTTTTCGTCCTTATCTAGGTCTTGGATTCGGTCGTGCGGTTCCTAAGAAACGGGTTGGCGTGATGTTTGAGCTGGGTGTGCAATTCCATGGCAAACCGGAGGTGTATACGGATTCAGGGGATGTAAAGGACTTGGTGAATGAGATAGACGAGGATGATACCTTTACGAAGATCATGGATAAGCTAACGGTTTATCCGGTCATGAAGATTCGTATTTGCGGAAGAATATTTTGATTGTCAAAGATAGTATAAGCTAAGAGTGGCGTTAATAATACGATGCCACTCTTTTTTTTATGGCTAAACTTTCATTTATTTTGTTTATTTTTGTGCGCTGTTAGGGTCATAATTTTGATAAAAATAACTTTATATGAAAAACAAACATTTGGTGATGCTATTGCTATCATCTTGCTGTTTAGCGGCATGTGTGGATAGTAAGTATGATTTAAGCGATGTCAATACGGACGATGCGGTAATGGGTGAGTCTTGGGTAGCTCCCCTCGGTACGGGTTATGTAACGTCGGATGACGTTGTGAATGTAGAGAAAGTCCCTTCCATTCGGGAAGTCGACGGGGCTTACGTCATGATCTATGATGGAGAGATGAAGATTAAGGGGAAAAGCTTACGGGCCGCCTCTGATAAAGTGGAGATCGCCTCGGAAGATATAACGACTGGGGATATCGATGGCTTGTTCGATGGCGATTTCGTTTTGGCGTTAACGAACCCCCACATTACGTTAAAGTCGAATGTAAAGAATGCCTCTTTGGATTGTAGCTTGTCTATCGAGGCTGAGAACGCAAGTAAAAAGGAGGCTACTTCCTCTGATTTTACCTTGTCAACGGTGTCTCCTAATATTTGGATCGGCCCTCTTGATCCGAAGACGGATGCTTTTAAGTTTGTCAAGAACGAGAAGTTACCGGGAATCGTACAGATTGTTCCTCAAAAAATACATTTGTCTTTGTCCGCTGATAGCAAACAATGGGCGAACGCTCCTGCGGATGCCTTGAGTGAGTTACGTTATGCGGTAGAGCTTCCGTTGACTCCGGCACCGGAATTTAGCGCCGTATCCGTCGAGCGGATCGAGGACGCTTTTGATGAGGATTTCGTAGACTATATTTTCTCGGACGGAAGCGCGAGGATCTATGGAGAGGTTACGAACGAGATGCCGTTCGATATGTCTATCGAGATGGTGATCATGGATGAGAACAATGTACCGGTAGATATCCAATTTCCGGCGCAAGAGGTAAAAGGACAATCCGGAGAGGTTGTCTTCGAGATCACGAAGGAGGATATGCCGAAAATGAAGGACGCACGTCATATAGACCTGAATTTACATTTAACGGGTAGAGATCAAAGCGAGGCTTTGAAGAAAGGCCAGAAAACGACCTTCAACTTGAAACTCAAGAAAGAAGGCGGAATTTCTATTTGATCCCAGTACTAACCATTTAAATTACGAAAAAGAAAGATGAATACTATATATAATATGTATAAGAGAGGTCTGTGCGCTTTATGTTTATTGACCACTGTGGGGATGTCGGTATCCGCCCAGCAAATACGAACTTCTTACTTCATGCAATCCTCTACGGCACGCACGACAATGAATCCGGCGTATCGTCCCGAGAGAGGCTATGTCTCCATTCCGGTATTAGGCGCGGTTGGCGCTTCGTATGGTACGAACGGAATAGCTGTGGATAATTTTATTTATCCGAAGAATGGTGAGACCGTTACGTTCATGGATAACTCCGTGAATACCGAGTCTTTCCTGAATGGCTTGAAGGATGAGAATCAGGTAAACATGGATTTTGGCACGCAGGTTCTATCCGGTGGCTGGTACGCCGGCAAGGGATTCTGGACGGTTGATGTTTCTATCAAGGGCTTGGCGAATATTCGTGCTCCGAAGACATTGTTCGAGTTCATGAAAAAGGGTAATGGATCTCAGAGTACCTATGATATTCGTAATATCAGGGCGTACGCCGAGGCTTATTTGGAGACAGGTGTAGGATATTCTCGTCCTATCACGGATAAGTTGACAGTCGGAGGTAAGGTTAAATTGTTATGGGGCGTAGGTTCTATGGACGCTACGATCGATCAGATGCATGCTGAGATGGGAGAGACTAGCTGGAAAGTTACCTCTACCGGTACATTGCAGACGAATATGAAAGGCTTGGTTCCGGAAATGGAAGTAGACGAGCAAGGCCGTGATTATTATAATAGCTTTGATTTCGATTCTCCGGGTCTTAGCGGTTTCGGTATGGGAGTGGACTTGGGTGCTACGTACCAATTGACCGAGAATATCATGTTATCCGCCGCTGTCCTTGATTTAGGTTTTATCAGCTGGAGCAAGGGAGGTAGCACGCTAGGTAAGTTGGATGGAACTTTCGACTTTAACGGCTTTGATCTGGCTATTGGCGAGAATAACGGTGATATACCGAGCATGGGCGATCAGTTTGACGCTATCAAGGAAGATTTCGAGAACTTGCTTCATTTCAAGAAAGAGGGTGAGTCCGGAAGCACTACCCGTCTTCGTTCGACAATCAATATCGGTGGCGAGTACCGTTTACTGGAAAACAAGTTAGGTATCGGTTTATTGTCGAGCACTCGTCTTTATTCCCCGAAAGCCTATACGGAACTGACATTGTCCGGTAATTACCGTCCGGTGAAATGGTTTGAGGCTACGCTGAGCTACTCATTTATCCATAGTAAGTTCAAGACGTATGGTATCGCCTTGAATTTCTCACCGTCTTGGATCAATTTCTTTATCGGATCGGATTATATGTTGACAAAGGTAACTCCACAATGCTTACCGGTCAGCGGTAACGCCATGAATCTTTACATGGGAGTAAGTGTTCCTTTGAAATCATTCGCTAATTAATAGGGAATACTCAGAATAGAGTCTGTATCATAAAGGAAAAGGCTGTCCGGGTTATATACCCAGACAGTCTTTTCTTTTTTATTAGGCTCGTTTTATTAGGTTTTTTATCTTTGTGGACTGATTGAAAGGAAGAAATTGGATATGAGATTAAAGACTTTAGCCACCCATCCGGTATGGAGAGAGCCCCGGACTGTATTCGGGGTATGGATGCTAACAGGTGTTATTTTTGCTATTGTCAAGTTGTTGATCGGGAAATATAATAATTATAAGATATTTGAAGGAGTCTACTGGCATGCTATCGAAGGCTTAACCTTATATGGGGATCATTATCCGGAATATTATGATTCAAACCATTATGGAGTCTTATTCAGTCTTATCATAGCTCCTTTCGCCCTGTTACCGGAATGGCTGGGTATGATCTTATGGATAGCGGGGAATACCGCCCTATTATTTTATGCGATTAGCCGATTGCCATTGTCGAGTACCCCCAAAATCATTATTTATTGGTATTCGTATTGTGAGTTGATGACGGCTCAAGGAGTACAGCAATTCAATATATCAGTAGCGGCCTTTATCTTATTATCATTTGTCTTGATACTGGAGAAAAAGGATTTCTGGGCGGCAGGCATTATTATGCTCGGAACATTTATCAAGATTTATCCAATCGTGGGATTGGCGTTCTTTTTCTTCTCAAGGCAGAAAGTGAGATTATTAGTCTCTTGTCTTTTCTGGGGATTGGTTTGCTTTGTGATCCCGGTGCTTTATACACCGGGGTTTGAGTATGTGATCTCTCAGTATATAGATTGGTTTGAGCGATTGAAGGTGAAAAATATGTTGAATATGTTCGCTGATCCGCAAAATATATCATTATTAGGAGTGGTTCGAAAGATATCCGGGAATGCGGAGTATAGCGATATGTGGCTTATCATACCGGGCTTGATTTTATTCTGCATTCCATATTTGAGGATCTCTCAATATAAATATCTGGCTTTTCGCTTTATGCTGTTGGCTAATGTTTTATTGTTTGTCGTATTATTCAGTACGGGAAGCGAGGCGAGTGGGTATATCATAGCGATGATAGGAGCCGCTATCTGGTATATATGCAGTGTATCGCCCCATAAGAAATATACTTATTGGCTTTGGATAGCTACCTTGGTGATTGTTGGCTTATCCACTACAGAGCTGGTTCCATCTATTGTCCGGAATGGACTGATCCGTCCGTATGTGATAAAAGCTTGGCCTTGCATTGTGGTGTGGCTGACCATTTGCTATGAGATGTGTTTCTTGGATTTTAGTCATTCTCCCTATAAGCATATCACGACTTAGGCAGAGTGAATATCGCCTGTTTTTTAATAGAAGGTTACATAATAAAACGAGACTACTCCCGACAAGCGATGAGAGTAGTCTCGTTTTAAACTACTTTTTATCGATCTCTTTCAGTAATTCTTGTACCGCTGTTCTCAATTGCGTATCTTCCCCTTTGACAACAGTTTCCGGAGAATTAGCGACTTTAACATCCGGTTCCAGCTGTGTGTTCTCTAAGTAACTACCGTCCGACAGGCGATAACCGGTAATAGGTGTGCCGAATACCAGCGTCGGATCTTGCAGGGTTTCCCAAGAGACGGTAGTCATTGTTCCCGGTACGGGCATACCAACTAAACGTCCGATGTGTTGATGCTTATAAACCCACGGGGTTCCATGTGCGTTACTATAATTAGCCTCGCATTGGAGCATGATGGAAGGTTTATTCCAGCGGCGGCTAGGCATATCGCAAGCCTCCCGGCCACGTGTCACTTGGGTGAGGTATTTCTCTCCGCTGAACAAGATCTCGATATCCTCATGCAAACGTCCACCACCATTAAAGCGGGTATCAATGACGATGCCCTCCCGGTCGTTATATTTACCTAGGATATCGGAGTAGACAGAGCGGAAACTAGGGTCTCCCATGGATTGGATATGGACGTATCCCAATCGTCCGTTCGACCATTTATCCACGTCGGCGGCACGTTGTTTCACCCAGCGGGTATAAAGCAAGTTATTTAACTCACCGTTACTGATAGGCAAGACTACCTCTTCCCAACGTTCTTTGGTTTGTGGATCGTAGAGGGAAACCAAGGTCTTCTTTTTGGCCTTATTGTTTAATAGCTTGGAGTAATCCATATCCGGGGTTATTTCTTGTCCGTCTATTTTCTCCATGACGGTACCGGCTTTTACCTTGGAACGTGCGTGATCGAATGGGCCTTTTTCCACTACCTCAGCGATTAATAAACCTTTGCCGCTATGGTTCCAATCGAAAAGTAGGCCTAGGTTGGCGGTAATATTGCCGCTTGTTTGCGGACGGAAGCGTCCTCCGGTATGAGATACGTTGAGTTCTCCCAGATATTCGCTTAGCAACTCCGCGAAGTCATAGTTGTTATTGATATGTGGCAAGAACTTACGGTAGGCGGCGGTCATAACGTCCCAATTTACGCCGTGCATGTTCACGTTGTAGAACCGTTTTTGCTCTTGTTTATAGACATGGTCGAACATATACTCACGTTCGGCGGCCAAGTCCATTTTTAAGTTCGCTTGGTAATGAATCGGTGTTAGTTTCTCCGATCCCATATCCATTTTTTGCATGGAATTGCTACCCAACAAGAACAGGTTCTTACCTTCCTTATCCATTTCCATGTTCGCCCATCCGGTATTCATCTTGTGGAGTAGCTTGGTCTCTTTCTTGCGCAAGTCCATTTTCCACAGGTCGTATTTGTCTTCGAAAGCCGAGAAATAATATAAGGTCTCGCCATTCTTTGAGATGACGGCACTACCCATTTCGGAGGAATTAGGAGTAAGACGTAGGATACGATCTTGGATGCCTTTCAGTTCCACTACGATATCCTTGGGCTTTTCGTCTTTCTTTTCATCGGCTTTATCTTCTTTTTTCTTGTCGTCGGTTTTGTCCCCGGTTACCTCTTTCTGCTCCTTTTCCAGTTCCTTTTGCAACTCATAATCCTCTTTGCTCAAGCGGAATTTATCATAAGCGTCTTGATTCATGAATACCAGCATGGCATCATTCAAGGAGCCCCATGAAGCATGCGCACGCATTCCATAACGCTCGGTGGTGAATAAGATGGCGTTTCCATCCAGTACCCATTGTGGGGAGGTGCTGGTGTAACCGCTATTGGTCAGGTTGGTGATCTCCCCGCCTTGCGCACTAACCAAGCCGATATCCGAATAAGGATCGTGCTTGTTTCCGATAAACCGGAGCGTGAACCATTTACCGTCCGGCGACCATGAGTAATCGAAACCGCCGGCTGTACTATACCATGTGGAGCCATCCGTGACTTGGCGTACTTTCTTCGTCTCAAGGTTGACTACCATCAGCCGCATACGATCTTCTATGAAAGCGAGTTCCTTACCATCCGGTGAGAATTGAGGATAATTACGCTCTACGGTCTTAGAAGGCAGGAGAACTTCCTCTTCGATAATCGTTGCGTTCGGGAAATTAGCTTCTTCCTTACGGGCGATCTTAGCCAAGTAAAGTTGCCAATTACCACCACGCTCGCTGGCGTAAGCCAAGGTACGGTTATCCGGCGAGAAGCATACGCCTGTTTCGGCGGCCGGGGTATTGGTGATTTGTTTGGTCGTGTTGTAATCGGCCGAGGTGACGAATACCTCGCCTCTTAGGGTTAAGGCGATCTGCTTGCCATCGGGGGATACGGTGGCAGAGGTAGCTCCTTTGCTGGAATTCAGATCGCTGATTTGCTCTTGATCGTCACGGATCAAATCAATCCGCACTTTCTGCGGATTGACTCCCGGACGTTGTGTATAGATCTCGCCATCGTATGTGTAGCATAATGTATTGTCGCTACTTGTAGAGAGGAAACGTACGGGATGTGTCTTGAACTTAGTAACCGCCGTTATAGATTGTGGGGTGTTGAGAGGGAATGAATATACATTGAAAGAACCTCCGTTGCGTTCGCTCAGAAAGTAAACCGTCTGTCCATCCGGGGTAAATACGGCGTTGCGGTCTTCTCCCGCATGGTCGGTCAAATTGGTATGTTTTCCAGTTTGCGTATCGTACATCCATATATCCCGGGTGACGGACGAGGTATGATGTTTACGCCATTCATCCTCGAAGCCCTTACGGTCTTGGTATAAGAATGTCTTTCCGGATTTATCGAAGCAAACCATCTCGGCGGGTGTTCCCAATACTTGCTCCGTACGTCCGCCACCGATCGGCACTTTATAGAGTTCCGTCATGGCCGAGGTCGGGAATAAGGCGCTCTGGGCGGGATCTTGTATGGATGCGGAGAAGAGTACGTATTTGCCGTCGGGAGTAAAGGCCGATGGAATCTCGGAGGCGGAATGAGTGGTGAGGCACTGTGCCGTTCCACCGTTGGAGGGCATTACGAATAAATCGAAATTGCCGTTACGATCGCTGGCGAAAGCGATTTGTTTTCCGTCCGGAGACCAGATTGGCGTGCATTCATACGATGCTTGGGTGGTAAGTTGTGTCGCTGTTCCTCCTTTGGCCGGTACTTTATAGATATCTCCTTTGTAACAAAACGCGATCTCTGTTCCATCAGGAGAAATTTGTACATCACGCATCCACAAAGGGGTTACAGCGTAGCTGGTAGTCGCAAAGCCCAAGGCAATGCAGGTTAAAAGTTTTTTCATGTACTTAATGCTTTTTTAGAATGGTACGAAGATACATATTATTTTGTACCCATCAGTCTGCTCTCTATTGAAATATTAACTGGATTTACCCTTTCAATTTCACGATAAATAACACGAGGCTTTCCCCTTGGGCCTGTGCGGGGAAAGTATTTCGCAGATCCTCTCCGGATTTGCTGAAACAATAGGAATGGCAATAGGGATCGATAGGGTCCATTCGTCGCACATTTCCGGTTTGATAAAAATTATCTTTTAATCCTTCTTTTACCTGCCAGCATTCTTCCTTCTCCGTATCATAACAGAAGGTGTAATTTCTGGACTCATCCTCTGCGTTATAGTAAGTAGATACCCAGAAACGGCTACCCATGCGGATCGGTAGCAAAGGGAATGTATTCTTTCCGGCAAGGTTCTCCAAGGCTTGGCTTTGCCGCTTTTGCTTAATATATAAAGTGTCCCGTAATAAGTTCCCGGGTTGATAGGAGGGGGCGTAGGCATAAACCGTTCCGCTTCCGGGCTCCACGGCTACTTCCGGGGCGAGACAACCGATCGGGCATGCGGAACGTTCCAGATCGACCGGACGGATCGTATGAGATTGTAATTTATGGAAAGAGGAATCGTATTCAACGATCTGTTTCTCAATCGTAGCGGTTTGCCCTGCCGTATCCCCATGAACACATTCCTCGGTGGTAAATATCCGGTTATTGTGCATGGATATGGATAGCATATGCCTATTCTCCGGAAGGTCGCATTTCAGTTTCTTGCGGGTAAGGAGATCACCATTGAATGAGTAATAGAAAATATCGTCCGTGTTTCCAAGTACGATCAGCTGCTGGTTGGCCGGGTTCACTACATACCCCGCTACCCGTATGTCATCCGGATGGGTGATGCGACAGATAAATTCTCCCTTGCGATTGAAACGGTAAAGCGTCTCATTGCTGATAAGGAATAGGTTGTCTCCCTCTTGACGGATATACTTGGCCTCCTTGATCGAATGCGTCCCTGAGTCCTGTAATGGAATGGCGATTACCTCATCCGCGATGTCAGACAAGGCTCCGGTAGGGTTGCTCCGGATCGATTCATTCGAGATTAACAGGTTATAGGCTTGCTTTCCGCAAACCAATAGAACAAGTAGTAATAAATATGTAAAGGTTCTTTTCATATCACCGCTAAATTAAAGAAGGATAAACCTTTTTATGATTTTTACGAATTGTTCTTATAAAACGTAGATCATCTGATTTTATTGGATAAGCCTAGAATTATTCTTGTAGAAATACCCAATTATCCCCCTCGGACATGGATTCTTTATAGGAAAAGCCTTCCCATGTGAATGCTTTTAATGCCTCCGGGTCAGAAATCCGGTTCTTTATGAGATAGCTGCTCATTTGTCCCCGGCACATCTTGGCATAGATCACGATCGTCTCCGCTTTGCCGTTCTTCCATATCTTGAACTCGGGCGTGATGATCCGGACGGATCGCTCCACCTCCTTCCACTGGAAAGAGGGTTGGATATCCAAGCTGGCTAGATTCAGTAGGATTTCGTCTCCCTGTCGGACGTCATGGATTAATATATTTGTTTGCCTGTCCTTCCAGAAGGCGTACATATTCCCGTCGCCTAGTTCCGGGATTTTTACGTCGAACTCCATCCGGTAAGGCTTGATAAGGTCTAATGGGCGAAGTAACCCGTAGCATCCCGATACGAAACGCATATGTTCTTGCGAGAAAAGAAAATCCTCCTCCGTGAAGTCTTTCGGGCTGATATTCTTGAATACGACACCGGTATAGGCGAGTATCGCTTGCAAGGGCTGGTTGTCTTCCGCATGAAAATCTTGGTATCTGCGGTAACATTCCGCCGCCAGTTTCGGGCTGAGCTTGAGGATACGACTTAATTCGTCAATGGGAAATTGGGTCATATGCAGGGCGATCTCGTTCGCCTCTTGCTGGAAACGTGGAGTCGTGCCTTGCGGCGCTTTTATCTTGGATGTCCCGGTCATTGTCTTAGCCGGAGATAATAATATCAACATATCTATATTGGATTTGGATTGATCGCATAAAGGTAATCCATATTAAGATTCAAATAGGGTATAAGCATCCCAATAAATCTTAAAGTATCTCGACTCGAATGGGGGATTTAATGGAGGAATGAGTCTTGGTGATAGAAATGTAATGAGGATTATGAAGATGAGAGACGTGAAGATGCGACCTATATTCCTTTTGATAGTATTCATCCTACCTACGATGGCCCATGCGCAGTGGACGGAACAGGATTCTTTGCGCCTGCAAGAATTTTTATCCGGCAAGGAGGAGATACGTTTGAATCCTGAGTTTCAGAAGGCGATAGAAAGCGGGACTTTTCTACGACCCGATCAACCGGGAACCCATATGTTATCCTCACCAAGTGAGTTGCCGATTACGAAAGACTTCTCGGAATATGTACAGTTAGATACTTTACGTAGGTTGACCAATTATGATTCGATTACCCCAGTCCTATTCATGCTGCTGAATTTTAAGTCACCTTCCCGTTCATTGGCCATACAGAAGCAAGCGCACACGATTAGGCTCCCTAAGAATCAGGATTGGAAAGAGTTTAAGGTAGGTAAGGTTCCTATGGCTGCCAACGTAAAACTGACTAATATATACTCGGATGTCGTGAAGGATGGCCAGCGAAGGGGAGGGGTACTTGCTACCATAAGAGTCTATTTCGACGCAGAGGATTTACTAGAGACTATTTTCTGGAAAAGTGCCCGTGACAAGAAGAGAAACAGGAAACGGGAGAATACGTGGAAGTATTATAATGACTATCCGTAAATTGTTGGATTTATAGGATATAACCACTCGAAAAAAACACGTACGTGAATTTCAAAAAACATGTACGTGTTTCCGGAAAAACTCGTACGTGTTTTTTTTTGAGAACATTGACTGTTTTTACCTAGATACTGTGCGTTTACTATCAAAACCTTTTTCTCTCTCTTTTGTTCTTTCTGAAAAGATACGTCCTAATGACATCCGAAATGGACGGTTTGACGGGGAGTTCTCTATTCTGTTTTATAATATTAAGACAAAATGTCATATTTTCGTTTTGGTATTTCTTTTGTAAGGATATAAGTGTAAAATAAATTAGAAAAGAATATAAGAAAGGAGCTTAAATATATGAATTTAAACAATTTTACAATCAAGGCGCAGGAAGCTGTTCAACAAGCCGTACAGTTGGTTACCAAAAATAACCAACAGGTTATCGAACCTGTTCACTTGTTGAAAGCTGTCATTATGACGGGTGAGAGTGTTACTAATTTTATCTTTCAGAAATTAGGGGTAAACGCTCAAAACCTGAATATGGTACTGGATCGCCAAATCGAATCTTATCCTAAGGTTTCGGGAGGCGAACCCTATCTCTCTAGCGAGTCGAACGCTGTCTTACAGAAGGCGATCGATTATTCCTCTAAAATGGGGGATCAATATGTATCGTTGGAGCCGATCATCTTGGCGTTGTTCACGGAAAAGAGCACCGCTTCACAGATATTGAAAGACGCCGGCGTGACAGAGAAAGAGTTACGTCAAGCAATCGAGGAATTGCGTAAAGGGAATAAGGTGACAAGCCAATCCGCCGAGGATACGTACGATGCCTTAGGAAAATACGCCATCAATTTGAACGAGCGTGCCCGTAGCGGTAAACTGGACCCCGTGATCGGACGTGACGAGGAGATCCGCCGTGTCTTGCAGATCTTGAGCCGCCGTACGAAGAACAATCCGATCTTGATCGGTGAGCCGGGTGTAGGTAAGACTGCTATCGCTGAGGGGTTGGCCCATCGTATCGTTCGGGGTGACGTTCCCGAGAACTTGAAGTCTAAACAGATCTTCTCGTTGGATATGGGCGCATTGATCGCCGGAGCTAAATATAAAGGCGAGTTCGAGGAACGTTTGAAAGCGGTGGTGAACGAGGTTACGAAATCCGAGGGTGAGATCATCCTCTTTATCGATGAGATCCATACCTTGGTAGGAGCCGGTAAAGGCGAAGGCGCCATGGATGCAGCTAACATCTTGAAACCGGCCTTGGCTCGTGGTGAGCTACGTTCGATCGGTGCCACGACGTTGGATGAGTATCAGAAGTATTTTGAGAAGGATAAGGCGCTTGAGCGTCGGTTCCAGACCGTTATCGTAGATGAGCCGAGTGAGTTGGATACGATCTCCATCCTTCGTGGTTTGAAGGAGAAATACGAGAATCACCATAAGGTACGTATCAAGGATGATGCGATTATCTCTTCCGTGCAGTTGTCTACCCGTTATATCACGGATCGTTTCTTGCCGGATAAGGCGATCGATTTGATGGATGAAGCCGCCGCCCGTCTGCGTTTGCAGATCGATTCCGTACCGGAGTCGTTGGATGAGGTTTCCCGGCGTATCAAACAGTTAGAGATCGAGCGTGAGGCGATCAAGCGTGAGAACGACAAGTCGAAATTAGAGCTACTGAATAAGGAGATCGCCGACTTGAAGGAGGAGGAGACTAAGCAAAAGGCTCAGTGGCAGAGCGAGAAGGAGCAGATCAATAAGATCCAGCAAAATAAGATCGATATCGAGAACCTAAAGTTTGAGGCTGACAAGGCGGAGCGTGAGGGTGATTACGGCAAGGTCGCTGAGATCCGTTACGGTAAGATCAAGCAAAAGGAAGAGGAGATCAAGGAGGTACAGGCTAAGTTGAAGACGATGCAAGGTGCCGCAGCTATGATCAAGGAGGAAGTGGATAGCGACGATATCGCCGATGTGGTATCCCGTTGGACTGGAATTCCGGTCAGCAAGATGATGCAGAGCGAGAAAGATAAGTTATTACGTCTGGAGTCCGAGCTTCATACCCGTGTGATTGGTCAGGAAGAGGCGATCAACGCTATCGCCGATGCGGTTCGTCGTAGTCGTGTCGGCTTACAGGATCCGAAACGACCGATCGGTTCTTTCATCTTCCTCGGTACTACCGGTGTGGGTAAGACGGAGTTGGCCAAGGCGTTGGCCGAGTATTTGTTCGATGACGAGAATATGATGACCCGTATCGATATGAGTGAGTATCAAGAGAAATTCAGCGCGACTCGTTTGATCGGTGCGCCTCCGGGATATGTGGGTTACGATGAGGGTGGACAGTTGACGGAGGCGATTCGCCGGAAACCTTACTCGGTTGTCTTGTTCGATGAGATCGAAAAGGCGCATCCGGATGTATTCAACATCTTGTTGCAAGTCTTGGATGATGGAAGGCTGACGGATAACAAAGGCCGCGTTGTCAACTTCAAGAACACGATCATTATCATGACAAGTAACCTAGGTTCTTCCTTGATTCGTGAGAACTTCGAGAAGATGACACCCGCCACGCATGACAAGGTGGTAGACGAGACGAAGATCCAAGTACTGGAACTGTTGAAGAAGACGATCCGTCCGGAGTTCTTGAACCGTATCGACGATATCATCATGTTTACTCCGCTGAACGAGGAGGAGATTCGCAAGATCGTATCCTTGCAGTTGAACAGCGTGAAGAAGATGTTGGCTACGAACGGTGTCGCCTTGGACTTCACGAACGAGGCCGTGGACTTTATCGCCGACAAGGGCTTCGATCCTCAATTCGGTGCCCGTCCGGTAAAACGTGTCATTCAGAAGTATGTCTTGAACGAGTTGTCAAAGGCTTTGCTGGGTGGAACGGTAGACCGTAACCGCCCGATCGTGATCGATAGGAAAGACGATGGTCTGGAATTTAAGAACTAAAGTAGACTTGAACGCTTGACGTTAAGCGTGGTGTTTCTATAAAATAATGAAGGTGGAATGATCCTATGTGAATCATTCCGCCTTTTTATTTTTCACTAATAGGTAGATACGGCTTGGTGCGATTATTTCCGGGTGGGAACCGTGCACCAAAATGTAGATCCTTTTCCAACGCTTGACTCCACGCCGATCTCTCCACCTAAATGTTTAATGATTAATTCACAGATAGACAGCCCGAGCCCCGTACCTTGGGTGAAGGAATCTAATTTAGCGAATCGATCGAAAACACGGGAGATATTTTCTTCCGCTATCCCTTTTCCCGTATCGGTAACAAAGAAATAAATATCGTCTTTCCTTATTTCATATCCGATCGTTATCATTCCCTCGAAAGTGTATTTGCAAGCATTATTGATGAAATTAGCCAGTACTTGGGATAAACGGTTTCTCTCAGTATGGATAATGTAGCTTTCCGCAGGCAGTTCCGTGCGGAATTCTACTCCTTCCTTTATCTTGAATCGGTAACTCCGCCATAGGGTTTGTATAAGCTCGTTAATCTCTACTTCCGTATAAAGGAAATCCAATATACCGGCTTCTATTTTTGACATATCGAGTATGTCATTGATTAAATTAAGGAGTAGCTCATTGTTTGCGTGAATGATTTTAGCGAATTCTTTGATCTCCTCTTTATCCTCACTTTCGCTGATAAGGGTCGAGAAACCTACGATCGCATTCAATGGGGTCCGTATCTCATGGCTCATATTGGCGAGGAAAGCACTTGTCAACCGGTTTGATTCTTCCGCCTTCTCACGTAAACGGATCACTTCTTCGGCCATATTTCGTTCGGTGTCAAGAATGTCTTTCTTATGCCGATGTTCCCTCATCGAAAGGAGGATAAGTAGAAAGGCGATAAGGGCTATCGCCACTATCTCGAATGGGGATTCTATCATGAAACTCGGGACTACTACGAGGCTCATTTGCTTAAAGGTAGAAATAGGGTAAAGTTTGGGGTTGATTGTTGACGTGGAATGGCCGTATGCTTGATCGGTTTTAGACAGGAATGATTTGTAGGCACCTTTCATGGAATGTTTAAGATCGCTTGGCGTGATTGGACTGATTACATATGAGGTCTTGAATAAGTAAGCCTTGATAGGCCCGATTTTGCTCCGGAGAGCTCGGGTACTTGTGGTACTTTGTATTTTAGGTTCCATTGTAATCATAATTTAATACATTTACTGAGTTCTAAAAGAACTTGAGTATCAAATGACTATATGTAAATAAATGATGGGGTGTATTTTGATTTTAACACAAATAAGACTGGCTTTAGTGTTTTTTGTGATCCATAAAGATATTGGAAGTCTCTTTGGGGTACTCGGTTGGAAATATATTCTTTCAAAGAAAATATCATGCGGAACAGTAAATTGCCCGGAAGCTATAAAAAATAATAGGTCTATATGATAATCAAGTATTTTTATTACCTTTGCTTCCTATAAAACCTAAGCTCTTTTAGAACTATGTTCAAGTAAGGGCATTTGCTTTTGTTAAGTCACGTCCGTAAATAAGCTTAATTGTTTTTGGGATATAAAATCAAAATATTTCCGTACATTTGCCGCTATTCAAACCAATTAAACAAGATTAATTATGAGCACGAACAATGACGAGCTACTTTATGACGAGGATGATTCCGTAAAATTTATCCAGAATTATCTTCCCCAAGAACTGAAAGGAAAGTTCAGTAATGACGATATCAACTATATCGTAGACTTGATCTACGACTTCTATGAATCTAATGGCATGCTAGATGATGATGGTGACGATGAGATCGAGATCGATGAGGAAGAGGTTGTAAATTATGTAATTAAGAACGCCCAGAAAGACGGCGTAGGCAAATTCGAACCGGAGGAAATCACTTTTATAGTACAAGGAGAACTTGAATATTGCGATTCGATCAACATGTTTGATTGATATTTGTTATATATATAAAGTTGTTTAAGTGAAATTGTAGAAGATGATGAGGAACATTAAATTATTATCTGTTTTACTGCTATGTATGGCAGTGGTGTTTACGAGTTGCGGAACGTGGAATAACACGGCGAAAGGTACGGCGATCGGTGTAGGCGGTGGTGCCGCTGTCGGAGCTGGTGTTGGTGCCTTGGCCGGAAATACCGCATTGGGTGCCGTGATCGGTGCGGCCGTAGGTGGTACAGCCGGTGCGTTAATCGGTAAGAAAATGGATAAGCAGAAGAAGGAGCTGGAAGCTACCCTGCCTGAGGACACGAAGATCGAGAGCGTGAACAATGGTGAGGCCTTGAAGGTTACTTTTGACTCCGGTATCTTGTTTGCCACGAACTCGAGTACGTTGAGCGACGCTTCCAAGAGTGCCTTGCGTAACTTCGCTACCAGTTTGAAGGCCAATCCGGATACGGATATCCGAATCATCGGCTTTACGGATAACACCGGTAAGGTGGATTATAACCAGACCTTGTCCGAGAAACGTGCGAAGAGCGTTTACGATTACCTGATGATGCAGGGGGTAAGTACGGATCGTATGGTTTATGAAGGCAAAGGTATACATGATCCTGTGGCTAGCAATGACACTCCCGAGGGTCGTTCGTTGAACCGTCGTGTTGAGATCGTGATCTTGGCTAATCAGAAGATGATCCAAGAGGCTCAACAAGGAACGCTTCGATAAGTTTTTTAAGCTATCCCTGCCGGAAGCGGACAGGTTATAGTGTATGAATTGGGGGACTGTCTTTTCCGGATAGTCCCTTTTTTGTTTAAATCGCAGGATAGGAAGGATGAAGAAGTTGATATATATTTTATTTGTGTTGATTACGATCGCTTTTGCCGTGGCGGCCATAGCCGGATTCGCTACCGGACGTATGAATCCGGAAGGGAAGGAGTGGATCTCGTTTCCCGGATTGGTGTTATTACCGGTATTGGCGGTCAATCTATGTCTTTTCTTGATGTGGTGTGTCTTTAGGAGCCATTGGTGCTGGGTACCTTTGGCGGCGTTATTGTTGAACTGGGAGTTTTTGATATCGATGTTCCAGATACGGGTCTTCCCTAAAGAGATTCCGATAGGGAAAGAAGCGGTTAAGGTGATTACCTATAACGTGAATAATTTCAATACGGACGGAAAGAAACAGCTTCCTAATATAGCGGATTGGCTGAGAAAGGAGGACCCGGATATCGTTTGCCTCCAAGAATGCCCTGTTGAATCGGCCCTGCGGATGGATTCTGTCGCCAAGACCTTATCGTTCCTACCGTATTATTGCTCTACCCGTTCGGCTACGAAAGCGGCGGGCAACGCTATTTTCAGTAAATATCCGATCCTTCGTTTTGAGTCTATCCTATACCCGGAGTCTAGCAATAAATCCTTGTTTGCCGTCATGGATATCCAAGGGGATAGTGTTCGTGTATTTAATAACCATTTCCAAACGACTAGCGTGAATGCCGTAAAGCCTCGTCTTTACCAAGCCCATGCCGAGGGTAAACAATTGGAGGAAACCGAGGCCGCCTTCCATATGGCTTTTCAGATGAAGAAGAATTTCGTGAAACGGGCTACTCAGGCGGATTATATCCGTCAGATGTTGGATGCCGGGGAGGGGCCCGTGATTCTTTGCGGTGATTTTAATGATACACCGGCCTCTTATACGTACCGTACCGTGAAAGGTGATTTAACGGATGGGTTCCGTGACTGTGGCTCCGGTTTCGGGTACACCTTTCGTCAATTAAAGCGTATATTTCGAATTGATTACATAATTTATTCTCCTGATTTTAAGGGTGTAACTTATGATTCTCCTAATTTAGACTACAGTGACCATAAGCCCGTCGTATGGTTAGGATATGTTAATTAACACACCCAAAAGGATAGTTTTAGAACCTTTTTCAACTCATGCTGTTTTAATAGTGACTTATATATAAGCACAAATAATAGTATAAACTGTTTTAAACGTTAAAATGAGATGAAAAAGATTTTTCCTTTTTTTCTGTTAGTTCTTCTGCTGGCTTCTTGCCAAAAGGACCCGGACATGTCGAAATTGGACAATGATTTTCTGGTGTTCACGAATCATGATAAGGACGCGAAATTCGAATCGTTCACTACGTTCTACATTCCGGATAGTGTATTGGTTATCGGCACAAGCGAGAAACCTCAGTTCTGGACAGCCAATGAAGCAGACGATATTATCACTACGTTGGTGAATAATATGGAAAGCCGCGGTTTCAAACGCACGCTAGACAAAGATAACGCCGACTTAGGTCTGCAAGTTTCTTACGTACAAAGTACTCAATATTTCGCTGACTACAACGATGGTTACAACTACCCGTACTGGTGGTGGAACTATCCGGGATATTGGAGTCCGGGTTACTGGGGACCGGGTTGGGGAAATTGGTATTACCCGTATCCTGTAGTGTATAGCTATAGTGTAGGTTCCTTGTTGACTGAGTTAGTGGATTTGGATGCTCCTGCCGCTTCTAAGGCAGATGCTAAACTTCCGGTTCTTTGGACCGCTTACATGAGTGGCTTGTTGTCTGGTTCTGATAAATTCGACACTCAGCTAGCTGTTCGTGCTATCGAGCAAGCATTTGTACAATCTCCGTACGTAAAGAAATAATAATTCGAATGATTAAAAGTTTGAGGTTCTATGAAAAAGATAAATAAATTAATCGCTTTACTCATCGTTTGTATGGCGATGCCTGCTCTGGCTGGCGCCCAGGTTTTGAAAAATGCGTATTTTAATGTAGACTGGCAGATCAACTCTCCGTTCGGTCAAGACTTCTCAAAGAAGACTAGCGGTTGGGGTGCTCACGCTGAGGGTGGTTACTATGTGATTCCTAATTTCGCTATAGGTGCGTTCATCTCTTATCATACAAATAATGAGTATGTGGACCGCCAGACGATTCCGGTAAACTCAACATCCGTAATCACTTCCGATCAACAGCATTCTATCTTCCAGTTGCCTTTTGGCGCGGCTTTCCGTTATAACTTCGCTCCGGAAGGACAATTCCAGCCGTATGTTGGCGCTCAGTTAGGTGCTAGCTATAGTGAGATGTCTACCTACATGAACGTGTTGAAGGTTTACGATCGTAACTGGGGATTCTATGTAGCTCCCGAGATCGGTATGACCGTGTACTTCACACCTCAGAAACAGATCGGCGTACATATGGCCGCTTATTATAACTACGCTACCAACAAGGGGGATGTCCTCAGCTATCATATCGATGGTTTGAATAACTGGGGTATCCGCTTAGGTCTAGCGTTCTGATAGACAACGTTTGTTCTTTTAAGTGTTTTATGTAGTTTAGGGAAACGGAGGGCAGTGAATGTCTTCCGTTTCTTGCTTTTATAGGATCTGTAGTTTCACCCCGAATGAAAGGCTTAAATAATCTTTTGGCTTCAAGTAGCTGTTACCGATAGCGTTTATTATATACAAATCGCAGGTGCTCAACTCATAGAAGAAGCTGATGGATTTATGCCAGCTACTATTTGGATTCAGTTTGAGCGTGATCCGCTCCCCGATAAAGATATGGTTACGGATGCGGGTGGAGAACCAATAATATCCCGGGGGATACTTATTCGGTTGCTTGGCCCAGAAATCCCGGTCAAATAGGAAATTTACGTAGATACCGCAACAAAGAGGCTCGAAAGATACTTTTTCTCCCAGATCGATATTCCAAGGAAAATAGTTTTGTTTCAAGGTGAAAGTCACGTTCGCGTGATCATTCGCGTTGCGGGGGACGATACCCAGCAACATATCCGTTTCCCAATGATTCCGGTAATAATTCCAACCGGTACCCACGGAGAGCATCGCCATGGAACCTGCGAATTGTACTTTCGTATAGCGGGGGATGACCCGTTGCCATGCGTTCTCGTACCGTTGCACTCGTTTCGTGTATTTATCCTCTTGCGCATGGAGTGTAAGGGGAAAGACACAAGTTAAGAGGAGAAGCTTAAAAATTGACCACTTCATACATATAATCGTCAGGGGTTAAGGTAAAAAGAAGATAACTTCGTTTGGCGATATTGGCGCAACCGTAGTAGATAATACCATCCTCAAACAAATCGGCTGCCGATACGCAATGGTTATGCGCATGCAAGCAGAACATTAAAGATGGTAATGTCTTGATATAAAGTTGGAACACGTCTTTCACGTTATTGTCGAACTGTTCGTTCCCGGGAGGGGCGTGCATGACTACGATCGTGCGTTTATTACGGGTACTATCCGCTATCTCATTCTTTAGGAAATTAAAATCGGGTACCGGATGGGAATAATCATACTCGATAGCGTTCGTATTGAGGCATACGAATTTCACGTCGCTCACGACAAACGAGAAGTTCTCATTCCCAAAGATTTTACGAAATACTTGGTCGCCATTACCGATCACGTCGTGATTACCGATCAACCCTACGTAAGGCACTTTTAGTTTGGACAAGATATCATCGTTCCACTCGAATTCCTTCTTTAAGCCGAACTCCGTATAATCTCCTCCATGGATAATGAAATCGATGCTATCTAATTGATTAACGTACTTGACGAAATCTTCCGTCTCGTTATAACTTCGCTGGGTATCGCCCATAAAAATAAAACGGATCGTGTCCTTCCCTTCGCAGACTTTCTCGATACGCTCGATATTGGTCGGGTTGATCTCCCGGGAAGTATCGGAATCCAGACGGCCGTCATACGGATGATAATCGATTAAGTCGCAAGCCGTGAGGAGCGTAGCGGCAGAAAGGCATATGTATTTCTTTAAAAGCATAGCATCCTAACTTTTTTATATGCAAAGTTAGGATGCTATCAGTACCAAAAAAGGTCATTTCTGAGCTTATACTGGTCTAAAATGTATATTCTATAAAGCGAATACTTGCTTTATTTCCGTGAAGTCAGATAATACGATATCGGCAGTCTCATTTCCTTTATAAGCGCTCCAACCAATACTTTTTAGCCAGATTGTCTGGCATCCGATCCGGGTGGCGGGGACGATATCCTTATCATAGGAATCACCTACGACAACAATCTCGTCGGCGGGAAATCCCAGTTTATCCACTCCTAATCGGAAGATCGCCGGGTCCGGCTTACGGATACCTACGACCGCCGATTCCACGATAGCGCCGAATAAATGATCCAAACCGAAATCTTTCAACACGGATTCTATGTTCCCATAGAAGTTCGATACCAATACCAATGGGCAACGTTCCGCTAATTGCTCCAGAATGGGGCGGGCGCTATCGATTGCCTTCCGGGCGTATTCGTAACACCAATCCGCTAATTGTTCCGGTAACTCCGGGGTAATCGCCTCGGCGGATAAATGCCCGTTCTCTTTCAGCCATTGGATTTGTAAATCGCTTTTCAAGCGCAACATATCCAGAAACGTATGATGAGGCTTCACGATCGGATTCTTTCCAAGCGTTCTTTCTCCATGTACATAGGCATCACGGAAAACCGCTTTGGATACGGGAACCTTCAAGGCCTCATACGCCATCCAGATCACCTCTGCCCAGTGCATGCCGTTACTGTCTATCGTTCCGCCGTAATCAAAGAGGATTCCTTTTACTTTGTCTAAATTGAACATAATCGAATGGGGTAAAAAAACGTTATAACTGTTTGCTGAAATCTTCACAAATATGCTCATGCTTTTTGATCATATAGAGCAACATCGAGTTTAATACGGTCAGCTCGAATACGAAATACAGCCAAGGCATGTCGATGAAAAGGCTGACAAACAAAGCGATCACCCGGGTATTGAATGATAGCATATTCGTATATTTCATTAATGGCAGGCTCTTTGTTCGAAAAGCCTTACGGAACCATTCCGGCGCTTGTCCGTTGTATTTCTCACGGATGATGTTCATCATGTGTTGGAATTTAGGTGTCCATGCTTCTTGACCTATCGTATAATTAATGTAGAAGGTCTCGAACAATTTATAGATAAAGTCATGTTTCCAACTCATCTTCTTATAATTCTCCTTCAATTGGGGAGAGTGGGAGAGCTCGCTACCCGATTTACCTTTCAAGAACAACAAGTGAATATTGCGATAATAATCCGCCATGGCCGCTTGCTTGCTATGGAAGAATCCCGTCGTAGCCGCCAATAGCCAGATCCATATTCCCCATTCCGGCGTGAGGCGTAAGCAGATTGCCGCGTAGATAGCGATAAACCAGAAATCGCCGGCGGCACCGTCCAAGATACGTCCCAAGGCACTTTTCTGTCCGGTCATACGGGCCAATTGTCCGTCTGCGCTATCATACGAGTTTGCCCAGATTAACAGTAACATGCCGATCACGTTGATAGCGAGGCTCTGGAAATAGAAACAGATACCTGCCGCTATGCCGATAAAGATGCTGGCGATCGTGATACTATTGGGCGATACCCCCAATTTATTAAAGAACAAAGCCCATTGGTAGCCAATAGGACGATAGAAATGAATATCGATAAACTCCTCGGTGTCCAAAGATTTTAAGGTTGACTCCAGACTGGGAGTAGACTTAGTCTCACTCATGATTGATTTTGTTAAAACGATTTAGATGTGTTCTCGCATAAGATCCCAGATACGACGTGCGATGTTTGGAGCCGCTTCTTCCCGGCAAGGGGCGAAACTAGGCCAATCGTTGAAATCGATAATCCGCATGACACCATCCTCGGAGACGATGCAATCTCCCCCGTAAATATGTATGTTCAATACCTCCGCAGCCTTGTGGCAAAGCAGACGAAGCTGCGCTTCGTCGAAGGGGATCCCCTTCGCTGTACCATTGATAACTTCTAAACCAAATTTACTATGATGCATGTTCGATGGATAGAACCAATAAAAGAAATCGGTTCCAGCTACCCCGTAAAATTTCACCAAATCGCCTACCAGATGCTCATTGATTACCGCCGACGGGATACCACGGATAGCGTATTCCTTCAATATGCTTTTCGCCTCTTCCGGGTTTCTTACGTAGGTGACGTCTTCCCGGTGGATGGCGTGGAAATCTCCCCGTTTGATCCAGCAATTAAAGAAACCGGCTTTCTCAAGGGCTTCTGTCGGATCCTCATCTGTCCGTAAGATTAAACTTTCCGGATGGGAGATATGATTGGATAATAGGAGGCGGGTCATTTTCTCACGGGTACAATTCTCGATCCCGTAACCCGAGTTCACCACGAAATAATTTTTATCCTCTAGTTCTTGCAGCTTATGGATGGACTTCCAGTCTCTTACCATATTAAAGATACCCTTTTCCTTCGGGTCTTGTAGCAGCAGATCCGATTCGATATATTCGTTTACATCGCATCCCAATTTTCGTAAATGCTGGGCTGTCAAGGCGAAGATCGCCGCGTCGTTGCCGATATGATTGGGGGAGAATTGATTTCCTCTGCGGATACCTGCTAAAGTTAATTTACTCATTGTTAGACAGTATTCTTTATGACTTTAAAAATGATTCGGCTTTCAAAATGTCATCGGCGTGATCCACGTCGATGATCTTGCTGAAAGGATAGGCCTTTAGCCTCAACCCCTCGGCGATGAGCTGCCGTTGATAATTGCGCATTCTCGACATTCCCTGCGAGATGGCGTTGTTCAATACACCCAGAGCCGGACGCCTCAAGCAATAGATACCTCCCGATATGTAACGGCAATCACCGTCTGCCTGATCTAGGAAATTCCGGACGTAAAGTTCGTTGTCTGTTTCTACATATAAGGGTTTCTCGTCATCAATAAAATCAGTGACGGCCATCAATCCGTCCAGTTTATCCTCTTGGATGAACTGTTGGATATAGCCGCTGAACTCTTCTTCCTTGAAGATCGTGTCTACAGTAGTTAAACAAATCTTATCACCATCCAGATAATGACTCAGCTCGTAGAAGCTGTGCATAGAGCTGGGGGTGGATTTTACCAACAGGTAAAAGGGTATAGGTAGTCGCAGGGCCTTCAGGTAATCCTGTACCTCGGTCATCTCCTCGTTTACGATGATACTGATAGAGGTAGCGTTATTTTTCAAAAAAACGTCTATCAACCGGTCTATCAGAGCGACACCGTTGAGTCTAACCAGAGGCTTTGGCCACTTAACACCTTCTTGCGCCAAGCGGGAGCCTTCGCCGGCGGCAATGATCGCGTAATCCATAACTTTTATTAGTTCAAATAATAATTTCGCAAAGTTACGAGATTTCTGAGATAGTTTTAGGCTATATCGTTGATATAATTGGTCAAAATTTCTATAAATTAGGACTATTTGACTAGAACAACAAAGACGTTATAAAGAGCTTGAATGTTTTTTTGAAAATAATTATCGTTTTATAGTTGCTAATTCAAATAGAATGCTTTCCTTTGTGCCATGAACAAAAGATAGTTTGTATAGCTCTTTTATCTTTTAGCATTTATTCATCAGCGATGATAATACTTTCTTTTAGAGATTGACTTCACCAACCATCCTTGTTTTATTATTAATTTTTATTTTTTTATATCATTTTCGTATGAATATTTACATTGGAAACCTGAATTATCGGGTAAGAGAATCAGACTTACAACAGATTCTGGAAGAGTATGGTGTTGTAGACTCAGTTAAAATCATTGTTGACCGTGACACAAAACGTTCTAAGGGCTTCGCTTTCGCTGAGATGCCTAACGCTGCAGAGGCTCAAAAAGCTATCGAGGAGTTGAACCAAGCTGAGTACGAAGGTCGTCAGATGGTTGTTAAAGAAGCTATCCCTAGACGTTAAATTTTAGAAGAAAGAAATTTTTAAAATAAGACGAAAAAGCGGGGAAACGAGGTGAAAACTTCCGTTTCCCCGCTTTCTTTTTTCAGTGTATTTTGTTTATGTTCGCGAGAAATTTTAAGAGTGATGAAGAATATAGGTGTTAGGAGTCTCATTGTGGGTCTTTGCTTGATGGGATTGGGGAGTTGGTCTCCCTCGCTGAAGGCGCAGATCGCGGATCGTGTCTATAAGACGGATTATCATATCGACCCGGAGAAGGCCCGGGAGTTGTCCGTGGAGTTGGATAATATTAGCTTCTTCAAGGATAACGAGTATACGGGTAAATTTACCAAGGGGTATTCGTTGCCGGGGCTTTGGGTACAAGGCAAAGCGGTTTATTATCCCTTGCGGAATATCAAGTTGGAGGCGGGTGTCCATATGTTGATCTATCATGGGGCGAATAAATATCCGAGCATGGCTTATCAGGATATCGCTTATTGGAAGGGAGACCAATACCAAAAAGGGGTACATGTGTTGCCCTATTTCCGGGCGCAGATGGCCCTCTCGGATCATGTGAACATCGTGCTGGGAAATATTTACGGCGCTTCCAACCATAATTTGATAGAGCCTCTTTATAATCCGGAGTTGAATTTGACCTGCGATCCCGAGGCGGGCTTGCAGTTGTTGTATGACTCGAAGGCTTTCGACTTGGATGTGTGGGTGAACTGGCAGAGCTTTATTTTCCGGGAGGATGTGCATCAAGAGGCGTTTACCGTCGGGATCTCTTCGCGGGTAAAGTACAACGACCCGGCTTCCCGTTTCCATTTCTATACGCCGGTGCAAGGATTGGTGCAGCATAGGGGAGGCGAGATCGACACGATCTTCAACAATTCTGTGCAAACCTTGATGAATGGCGCGATCGGTGTCGGAGGTGTATGGAATACCGGACATCGTATTTTCAAGAACTTGAACGTGGAACTGGATGCTACCGGTTATTATCAGCAAGCGGGAGAGATATGGCCTTTTGACAGCGGATATGGCTTGTATGCCCGTGCTTCCGCCGATATCTATGATTTTCGGGTGAAAACGTCGTATTGGACCTGCAAGGATTTCATCTCTATGTTTGGTAGCCCGTTTTTCGGGGCGGCCTCGATGATTGATGAGGGGGTTACGTTCGACCGTCCGCAAATGATCTATCTGGGGGTGGAATATTCCCGGCAACTAACGAAGGGTTTCTCGATAGGAGTAGATGTGGACGTTTTTCATCATCTCTCCGGAGATATGAATGATGCGGATGGAGTAAAACAACCGATGGGAAACGCCACGAGTTTTACGGCAGGGGTTTACATGCGTATCAATCCGTCTTTCTTGATTAAAAAATTCTGATCATTACCTTCATAGAAAAACACAGTAGTATTCGATTGTGAATACTACTGTGTTTTTCTATGAATACTATTGTGTTCAGCCGTGAATACAATAGTGTTTTTATTCAATTACTAAATCAATCTTTTTCAGTGTCTTATCGTCCGAGGAACCTCCATATAGGATTTGGTATTTACCCGGGCGAACCTCCATGGTCTGCGTATTGTCATTGAAGGATTGGAAAGCTTTCGGTTCCAATTGGATGCTAACCGGTTGTTCGCTGCCAGCCTTCACGTTCACACGTTTGAATGCTTTCATCGCTTTTAGCGGTCCGGCAGGATCGTTCGGGTTCTTGATGTAGATCTGAGCGACCTCGTCACCATCCATCTTGCCTGTATTGGCGATATCGAAGGAGAGGGTAACCGATTCGTTGGAAGCGATCTTATCCTTTGACAACTTAGCGTTCTTATAATCGAATGTTGTATAGCTCAAGCCATAACCGAACGGATAAAGCGGAGTCTGCGTCATGTAACGATAGGTACGGCCCTTCATGCTGTAATCTTGGAAGTCCGGAAGCTGGTCTACGGATTTATAGAACGTGATCGGCAAGCGTCCGGCCGGGTTATAGTCTCCGAATAAAACGTCGGCCACGGCTGTCCCACCTTCTTGTCCGCCATACCAAGCGTTCAAGATAGCGTTTACATGATCGTTCTCCCAGTTCAATGCCAATGCGCTACCCGTACATACCACGTATACTACAGGCTTTCCGGTGGCTACCAAGGCTTTGACCATTTCCTTCTGTACGGCCGGGATCTCGATATTCGTGCGGTCGCCTTTCCGGAAACCTTCAGCGTCTACCGGCATTTCCTCACCTTCCAGACGTGGAGAGATACCACCTACGAATACGATGACATCAGCGTCTTTAACCTTGCTGGCCGTAGCTTGGAAATCTACGGGTGTGCGTACGCCTACCGTAAAGTTCAGGTCAGCGCTACCCGTGCGTTGCATATATTCGATCTTTATGGGATATTTCTCACCTTTCTTAGCGTTTAGCGTATAGAGTTTTTCCGCTCCATATTCGTTTTCCCATACCTCGGCGACTTTAGCCGTATCGATATACAGGCGGAATGCGTCGTTTCCGGATAGTTTGAACTCGACAGGACCATCTATCGGAGACTCGAATTCACCCGTAAAGCGAGCCGTGAAATTCGTCAAGTTCACGTTCGGGGCGAATTGGGTGTTACCTCCGGTGGTATAATGAAGCTCTTTCGCTAATCCCTTGTAGGCGGGGGTACCCTCGAACTCGGTATTGTTGAAGAATTCGGAGGCGAAACCCTGTCCCGCCGTGGAAGATACGTGGCTACCTAGGTCTGTCACGACAAAATCGGCGGTATGGTTGCAACCCAGCTCGTAGATAACCTCTGCTTTCGGGACTTTATTGCGGATACCTTCCACGATCGTAACGGTCTTGGTCGGGAAGCCGTTGTAGTTGGCCCATAGCATGGTAGAGTCCGCCGCGTTCGGTCCGACTACGGCGATCTTCTTGATATTCTTGTCCAGTGGAAGCATATTATTCTTGTTCTTCAACAAAACGATACTTTTACGTGCCATATCCAGTGCCTTGGCGATATGCTCCGGGCTCTCGACTACGCTGTAAGGTATCTTAGAATAAGGAACCCGCTCGTCCGGATCGAACATACCTAGCTCGAAGCGGCCTTTCAGTAGGCGGCGTAAGGATACGTCCAGATCTTTCTCCGAGATCTTACCGTCGGCCAAGGCTTTGTTTAGCGCACGGTAGCTACCGCCACATTCTAGGTCGGTACCGTTCAATACGGCGTCGGCGGATGCGCTCTCAGCGTCCGGGTGCGTCTCATGACGAGGCGTATTCTTGTCTTTCCTCCAGAAATCATCGATAGCACCGCAATCGGACAGGATGATATTGTCGTATCCCCAACTGTTACGCAAGATATCGATCAATAATTTGTCGCTACTACAGCAAGGTTTACCCTCGAAACGGTTGTAGGCGCACATTACCTCTTGTACATCGCCTTCCTTAACTAATGCCTCGAAAGCTGGAAGATACGTCTCGTACAAGTCACGAGGGGTAGCTTCTGCGTTGAATTCGTGGCGGTTCCATTCCGGGCCGCTGTGTACGGCGTAATGCTTGGCGCAAGCGTGTGTCTTATAATAATTAGGATCATCGCCTTGCAATCCGCGGGTTACGGCTACGCCCATCTTCTCGGTCAAGTAAGGGTCCTCGCCATAGGTTTCCATACCCCGTCCCCAGCGAGGGTCACGGAAGATATTGATATTCGGGGTCCAGAAAGTAAGACCTTTGTAACGGTCGTACTCCTTGTCTTTCTGGTATTGGTGGTATTTGGCACGGGCCTCGTCGCTGACCATCGTGAAGGTCTCGTGAACGGCGTTATCGTCGAAAGTAGCCGCCATGGCGATCGCTTGCGGGAATACGGTCGCACGTCCGGCACGAGCCACGCCGTGAAGAGCCTCGTTCCACCAGTCGTAAGTCGGGATTCCCAAACGCTCGATGGCGGGGGTTACGTTCATCATTTGGCCGATTTTCTCCTCCGGTGTCAGCCGGGATAGTAAGTCGTCGATACGTTCTTCCAAGGGAAGTTCCGGATTCCGGAAAGGGTAATCTTGTTGTTTTTCACTACAAGAGGCGGTGAGTAGGAGGGTGATCATCGCTACTGTCAGTTGTTTCATTTTCATGTTATTAAATTTTAGATATTGTTTATCTTACATTATTACTTATTGTAAACTATTTTAAGATAGATCGTTATCTTTGATATTGATGATGCAAAACTACGATTTTAGAAGCATTTTTTCAAACAGGAATACTTAAAATAGGTTACTTTCGTGGTTATTCATTTAAAAGCCCTACTTTTGCCGTAACAGATTAAAACACGAAAGAATGATGAAGAAGTATCTATTTTTGTTACTAATAGGGGCCGCTAGTTTGACGGCCTGCGGAGACGATGACGATCCCGTTGTTCCGGAATTGAATAAGCTAACGAAAGTTTCTTGTTATAAAGATGGAGCTTCAAGCCCGCTTTTTACCGCTGATATCAATTATACGAGCGATGGCAAGATCTCAAATATAAATTTGGGAGTGGATAAGTTATTGTTCATTTATTCGGATGGTAAATTCTCTGTCACGGGCATTCATTCCGGTGAGGTTATAGAGGAATATACATTAAGCGGAAATGTAATTACAAGTAAGAAGATCTCTCAAGAGAATCCATACGCCAGCAACGAGATCTATGTAAGCGATGAATATTCCTATCGTTATTCAGGCTCGAATTGGGTGTTGACTTCTTGGAATGCCCGTTGGCCGAAAGAGTTTGGGACGGGATACGAGGAGAGAAGTTATCCGGAGTACGAGAAATATACATGGGAGAACGGCAACGTGGTTCTATATGCCCAGTCATTGGATAGCCGGGAGATGAGGTACGAGTATAGCGTGGCGGAGGCTCCTAAGAACTTCCCTCTGCGAGTGATCGGTTCTTTCTCGCCGGTTGGCTTTGAGTCTGTAACTCCTCTGAACTTGTTATATGGTATCCAGAACCGGAATCTTCCGATCCGTGCCTACACCTATACGATCCCTAACCAGAGCGAGGTGAAAGCTGAGTACAAATACACCTATACCACCGTGGGAGATTATATAACGGGTATGACTATCGATGAGAATGACGGAGGAACCGCAAGCTCTTAT
The DNA here is from genome assembly GCF_003635435.1 of Parabacteroides sp. AF21-43. Lineage (NCBI taxonomy): Bacteria > Pseudomonadati > Bacteroidota > Bacteroidia > Bacteroidales > Tannerellaceae > Parabacteroides > Parabacteroides sp. AF21-43. Next base: position 192,789 of record NZ_QTMG01000002.1, read on the forward strand.
AAGTATACTTTCGAGTATAATTTCGCCGTGAAGTAAGGAGACATGCCTTGTTTGGTTTAATTAACATACGCATATGCAGCATTTCCGCCCTAAAACGCATTTCTAATTTTATAGAATTAAAAGGTTGATTAGTTTAATTGATAAACTTAGAAAGGAAGTATTATGAACGGATTCTTTAATTTTAGGAAATTAGTTGTAGGTGTAATGGCGGCTACTTGTTTTATGGGGTTTCAATCTTGCTTGGACGATGATGATGATTATCCTTACAGTAAAGTGTTGCCGAATGCGTTGGTGACGGTTAAGCCGGTCGATGATGGTTCATATTTTCTTCAATTGGATGATAGCACGACCTTGTTGCCTGTCAATATGACCTCTTCTCCCTTCGGGCAGAAGGAGGTGAGAGCGTTGGTGAATTTTGACGAGACGAACGAGTCTAGCGGAATTTACAGCAAGGCCGTAAATATTAATTGGATCGACAGTATCCTTACAAAACCAATCGCTCCGGATTTGGGGGTGACTAGCAACGATTCGATCTATGGCTCCGACCCTGTGGAGATCGTGAACGATTGGGTTACCATCGCCGAGGACGGATATCTGACACTCCGTTTCAGGACGATCTGGGGAGACCGCAATAAGGCTCATTTTGTAAACCTACTGACAGGCAAGGACCCGGAGAATCCTTATGAGGTAGAGTTCCGCCATAATGCTTATGGCGATGTATATGGTGCATATGCGGATGGACTGGTCGCTTTTAAATTGGATAGCCTTCCGGATACGAATGGTAAGACGGTTAAGTTGAAATTAAAATGGAAGTCATTCGATGGCGATAAGTCTGTGGAATTCAATTATTGTTCACGCAAGTCTACTCCGGCAAAAGCATCCATAGCTGCCGAGAGAAGCGCCTTAAATTTGAAATAGGTCGGTTTGATCGTTTAAATAGATGGGGATTTGGCAGGGAGTGAATCTCCCTTGCTTTTTGAAAGTTCTTTCCTAGTGATAGGGAAGGACTTTTTTTATGGATAGAAACAAAAAAGGACTCTAAGAAGAGTCCTTTTTATTCGTGGGCAGTGATGGATTCGAACCACCGAAGGCGAAAGCCAGCTGAGTTACAGTCAGCCCCATTTGGCCACTCTGGTAACTGCCCATTCCAATATATTTTCTTGAGCCTCTTGTCGGATTCGAACCAACGACCCCGAGATTACAAATCACGTGCTCTGGCCAACTGAGCTAAAGAGGCATCTGTTATTCGTTTGCGGGTGCAAAGGTAGTAATAATATCTTACGATGCAATAGCTGGAGGCATTTTTTTTCAAAAGGGAACGAAAAAAGCCGTCCGGGACAACTCCCGGGCGGCTCTTCTCTACACGTAACTTACATCAAATTAAATCAATATCTCTTACCAACGGTTTCCCAGTCGATAATCCCCCACAATGCGTTCAAATGATCCGCACGGCGGTTCTGGTAATCCAGATAGTAAGAATGCTCCCATACATCGAATCCCATGATCGGAGTCAATCCCTTAACGACCGGGTTACTACCGTTGGGTTCTTTGGTAATTGAAAGTTTGCCGTCTTTATCTTTAGCCAACCATACCCATCCTGAGCCGAACAAGCCTGTACCGGCAGCCACGAACTCTTTCTGGAAGTTCTCGAACGATCCCCACGTAGACTTGATAGCCTCGGCTAGCTTACCCGTAGGCTCGCCACCTCCGTTCGGGGAGAATTGGGTAAAATATAGATTGTGATTCAATACTTGGCCGGCATTGTTGAAAATGGCTCCGTCAGACTCACGAACGATCTGCTCCAGCGGAGCGTTCTCGAATTTCGTGCCCTCAATCAGCTTATTAAGGGTATTTACATAGTTCAATAAATGTTTTCCGTAATGGAAATCAATTGTTTGTTTGCTGATAACTGGTTCTAAACCGTCGTTTGCGTACGGTAACTGGATTAACTCGAATTTCATAACTTCTTCTTTTTTATCTGTTATTTGACTATTTGTGATCATTAATAATAAACTTAAACATAATGTAAGCATTGTCTTCTAGTTTTTTATGTTGATTTACTATATAAACAGAGCCGAGGGGATGAAAGTTCTGGGTTCGGTGATGATTTTTTAGTGAAAATATGTTTGCGGCTAAAGTTTTATAGGGAAAACTATGCGTTATATATCGCGAAAGTTTCTATTTTTGTGCGCTCTTAAGCTTTTATTAATTAGTAAAACATATTTGTAGATGGTAAAGAAAGTTGGGAATTTAATTCCAAACACCTTTTTTATTACAAAAGGAAGTGGCGAATCAGACTTGGAGAAACACGCTGGTTCTTACCACATGGCTCTTTATGACGCCGGTATCTCTGATTTCAATATCATGACGTATTCGTCAGTGATACCCGCTACGGCACATCTGGCAACCATGGATGAACTAGACCTTCCTCCATTTGGTTCGGAAATGAAAACGATCATGGCTGTATCCCATGGATATCAGGATGAGTTCGTGTCTGCTGGTGTGGTTTACGCATGGATGTATAAGGATGAGAACTTTGATGAGAAGGTTGGTGGCCTTGTGTGTGAGGTCAGCGGACGTTACCGTATCGAGGAGCTTGAGTCTCGTCTGATCCGTGTTATCAACGATCTTCATCAGAAGACGTATGGGAAGTACTATCTTGGAGAGCTTAACTTTATCACCGAGGGAATTACGATCGAGAAACGCTATGGAACGGCGTTGGCCGCCCTTTGCTTCGTGGATTTCCTTCAACCGGAGATCGAGGAATAAGTCGTGTTGAGTATTTTTTGTGATATTTATAGAGCCGGTTCCTTTCAAGAGCCGGCTTTTTTGTTAACTTTGAGCAACAAAAAACATATAAATATTGTTTTCGTGATATGAAAAAGATAATTAATCCGTGGGAAGGGCTGGACGGTTATATGTGTTTCGGTTGCGCTCCGAACAATCCGCTGGGGCTGCATATGGAGTTTTTTGAGGATGGTGACGATATCGTGGCGTTCTGGAAGCCTCAAGGTACTTACCAAGGATGGCTGCGTACGTTGCACGGAGGTATACAGACTACGCTGATGGATGAGTTGGCCGGCTGGGTGGTCTTGCGGAAGTTGCAGACCTCCGGGGTGACTTCACGCCTCGACGCCAAGTTTATGAAGAGTATCTCTACGGACGAGCCCCAGCTGACGATACGGGGACGGATGACAGACCGGAAACGGAACGCCATCTTCATAGAGACCGAGATCTATAACTCGGCGAATGAGTTGTGTACCCGTGCCGAGATGGTTTATTTCATCACCCCGCAAGAACGTGCGATGGAGGAGTTTGGTTTTTGCGGGTGTAAGACTGAGGATGAACATTAGTATAAATAAAAAGAAAAGTTAGGTTATTATGAAGTATGTTGGGGCTCACGTGAGTGCGGTCGGTGGGGTTGAGAATGCCCCCGTTAATGCCCATGAGATCGGTGCGAAGGCTTTTGCCCTTTTCACCCGGAATCAGAGGCAATGGAAGTCGCAGCCGTTGAAGGCGGACAGTATCCATTTATTTAAGGAGCGGTGTGAAGCGTACGGTTACGATCCGGGATGTATCTTGCCGCACGATAGCTATTTGATCAATCTGGGGAACCCGGACGCCGAGGGATTGCAGAAATCCCGTGACGCTTTTCTGGACGAGATGACACGTTGCGAGCAACTGGGACTGAAAATGCTGAATTTCCATCCCGGAAGCCATTTGGGGAAGATGGAGGTGGATACCTGCCTGTCTCGCATCGCCGAGTCGATCAATATCACGTTGGCTCAGACGAGTGGCGTATGTGCCGTGATAGAGAATACGGCGGGGCAAGGCTCGAACTTGGGATATACCTTCGAGCAGATCGCCTATATTATAAATGAGGTAGAGGATAAGAGCCGGGTGGGAGTATGCCTCGATACGGCGCACACGCTTGCCGCCGGTTACGATATAAAGACACCGGAGGGATTTGCCGAGACATTCCGTCATTTCGACGAGGTGGTCGGCTTTTCTTATTTAAGGGGTATGCACTTGAACGATTCTAAAAAGGAGCTGGGATCACGTGTGGACCGGCATGAGAGTATCGGTAAAGGCTTGATGGGCCTTGATACCTTCCGCATGATCATGGTGGACCCCCGTTTCGACAATATGCCCTTAATCCTAGAGACCCCGGACGAGGCGCTTTGGCCGGAGGAGATACAGCTTCTATATAAACAATTAAAATCTTGATTATATGTTCATTTTAATGCCTGTCATTTTTGTCTTAGGAATCCTCGCTATTGCCTTGGAGGATAAGATCAAAATAAATAAAGCGGCCATAGCGTTGTTCATGGCTATCTCTATGTGGATGATATTGATGTTCGATGCCTACAATATTTTCGTCGAACGCTCCAGTACGATCTTTCAAGAGTTCTTGACCCAGAACCCGGAGATGGCCAGCTTGCCCCCGCATGAGCAATTTATTAATTTTATATCGAACCGTGCGATTGTTTATCATTTAGGAAACGTCTCCGAGACGCTTTTCTTCGTGATGTGTTCCATGTTGATCGTGGATATCGTGGATAAGCATGGTGGTTTTAGGGCCGTGACCGGGTATATCCGTACGCCGAATAAACGTAAGCTGTTGTGGTATATAAGTTTCGCTACTTTTTTCTTCTCCGCCTTATTGGATAACTTAGCGGCCGCTATCGTGATCATGGCGGTGTTGCGTAAGCTGGTACCGGATCGTACGGATCGTTTGAAATATGCCTGTATGGTGATTATAGCGGCGAACGCCGGCGGCTCATGGTCGCCGATTGGTGATGTGACGACCATCTTGCTTTGGGTCGGAAAGAATATCTCGGCGATGCACCAGATCTCTCACGTATTTATCCCTGCTTTGGTTAATATGTTGGTGCCGTTGACGATCGCCCATTTCTGGTTGTTCAAGAAAGGATCTACCTTGCGTGTGTTGAGCGAGGAGGAGCAAGGTGACGAGTACATACCAGAGATACCGAACCGCTCACGTCGGATGATCTTTGTGATCGGCGTGCTTTCCTTGGCGTTGGTGCCTGTCTTCCAGATGGTGACGAACTTGCCGCCGTTCTTGGGCGTCTTGCTGGGATTGGTGATCCTTTGGTTCTATACGGATTTGATGTATAGCAAGCTGCATATGCATGAGTCCCAGAAACTCCGTATTTCCCAATTGTTGCCGAATATCGATTTGGCTACGATCTTCTTTTTCTTGGGTATCTTGATGGCCGTGGGAGCGTTGGAGACCTCCGGGCAGTTGGGCATCATGTCCGCTTTCTTGGATAAGCATGTGCATGAGCCGTATCTGATCAGCTTCGTGATCGGCGCCTTGTCCTCCTGCGTGGATAACGTAGCCTTGGTAGCTGCTACGATGGGTATGTACCCGATCGTGGAGCAGGCGGCCGACTTATCGCCTTATGCCCAGTTCTTCGTATCGGACGGTGGTTTCTGGACCTTCTTGGCTTATTGCGCCGTGACGGGTGGTAGCATCTTGATCATCGGATCGGCCACGGGCGTTACGGTAATGGGATTGGAGAAGATCGATTTTATGTATTATACGAAACGGTTCTCTATCTTGGCGTTGATCGGCTATTGTTGCGGCGCCGGTGTATATATGCTTTTATTTGCTTAAAACTTTATTTATATGAAGAAGAGTTGGATTTTATTAACCGCTTGCGCCGCCCTGTTATCCGGGGTGGAGGCTATCGCCTGTACCGGTTTGCTGGTGGGCAAGAAGGCTTCGACAGACGGTTCGGTAATGATTAGTTATGCGGCGGACTCGCATTCCCTGTATGGGGAGATGTATCGTTGGCCCGCCGCTACATGGCCGAAGGGCGCCATGTTGGAAGTGAAGGAATGGGATACGGGGAAACCGCTGGGCAAGATCGCCCAAGTGGAGAAGACCTATTCCGTAGTGGGTAACATGAACGAGCATCAGGTGGCTATCACGGAGAGTACGTTCGGCGGACGCCATGAATTGGTGGATACGACGGGTATCATGGATTACGGTAGCTTGATCTACATCGCTTTGCAACGTTCCAAGTCGGCTCGTGAAGCGATCAAGGTCATGACGGACTTAGTAAAGGAATATGGCTATTACAGCAGTGGCGAGACGTTCTCTATCGCCGATAAGAACGAGGCTTGGGTGATGGAGATGATCGGTAAGGGACCGGGTAACAAAGGTGCCGTTTGGGTAGCGATCCGCATCCCGGACGATTGTATCTCGGCGCATGCCAACCAGTCCCGTATCCAGCAGATACCGTTTGACGATAAGGAGAATTGCATGTACTCGCCGGATGTGGTTTCTTTCGCCCGTGAGAAAGGATATTTCAAGGGAAAGGACGCTGATTTCAGTTTCGCCAAGGCTTATTGCCCGTATGATTTCAGCGCCTTGCGTGGATGCGAGGCTCGTGTATGGTCTTTCTTCCGTAAATATGATACCACGATGGATCAGTATATGGATTTTATCAAGGGTGATCCTTCCAAGGAGCCGATGCCTCTGTATGTGAAGCCGAATCGTAAGCTTTCCGTTCAAGACGTACAGAATGGCATGCGCGACCATTACGAGGGAACGGATCTGGATATGACGAAAGATGCCGGTGCCGGCTCGTATAAGGTTCCTTACCGCTGGCGGCCGATGACGTTCGAGGTAGACGGGCAGGAATATACGAATGAACGTGCCATAGCGACGCAACAAACGGGCTTCGTGATTGTTCCACAAATGCGTAACTGGTTGCCGGACGCTATCGGTGGTATCTTGTGGTTTGCCGTGGACGACGCTGATATGGCAGTCTTCACTCCTGTATATGCGTCGGTAACGGATGTTCCGGAGTGCTATCGGGTGGGAAACGGCGATTTGCTGAACTTCTCTTGGACTTCCGCTTTCTGGATTCATAACTGGGTGGCTAATATGGCTTACCACAAATATAGCTTCATGATTCAGGATATCCGTAAGGTACAGCAAGAGTTGGAGAATGGTTATCAAGAGACCGTACCGGCTATCGATAAGGCGGCTCAGGAGTTGTATGCCAAGGACCCGGCGGAGGCTGTCAAGTTCTTGACGTGGTATAGCACGACTAATTCAGACTCCGCTACCGCCCGCTGGAAGCAATTGGGTGAGTATTTGCTTGTAAAATACATCGATGGAAACGTGAAGAAAGAGGTGAACGGACAGTTCAAGCGTAATCCGTACGGCCAGCCTGCGTCTCCCGATTTTCCCGGATATGACGAGGACTATTACCGTAGCATCGTGAAGAGTGCCGGCGATCGACTGAAAGTAAAATAAATACCAATAATAATCTAATGTTGAACTAAACGAAAGAAAGCGTATGAAAAAGTTTGTAATGATGCTGATGTTAGCAGTCTTTAGTCTGGGAGCTTATGCGCAGACGCAGCAAGGACAATCTGCCGTGGGATTTAACATCGGTTATGGATTCGATTCGAAGAATGCCACGTTAGGAGTTGATTACCGCTATTGTATCACGGATGCGGTACGTTTGAGCCCCTCTCTTACTTATTTCGTAAAGAATGATAATCACAGCACTTGGGCGATCGACTTGAATGCTCATTATGTAGTGAAGTTAAGTGAGATGTTCGGTTTTTATCCATTAGCGGGGCTTAGTCTGTCCTTTTGGAATTGGGATGCGGGCCATGGCCTTTCTCATAACGAGACTCGTCTGGGAGCCAATATCGGTTTAGGCGGTGAGGTTTATGCTACCGACAATCTTTCGATAGGATTGGAGGTGAAGTATAATATCATCAAGGATTTCGATCAGGCCATGCTGGGTGTTCGCGTAGGATATAGTTTCTGATCCCAATATAGTCACAGCCCCACGACAGTACTGCCGTGGGGTTACACCAGTACTGCTTCCGGCTCTCGCCGATACTGGTGTAGCCCATTGACGGTACAGGCGTTTCCTTTATTCCTTCACCGGCTCCTACACACACGCACGCATACGCGTATTATTAATGTACGCATACATGTGTGTGGGTGTGTGTAAAGGGGTAGGTGAAGGAATGAAGGAAATAATCATTTCCTTTTTCTCGATTGCTTACCATCTCAAATAATCCTCGAACGTGACTTTCTCGAAATTGGGGATTACCTCATATACTTTATCTCTTAAAGATTCCGCCGGATTCGTCGTACTTAACCCGATGACACGCATCCCTGCGTCCTTCCCGGACTGTATGCCGTTGAAAGAATCCTCGAATACGATACAATCCTCGGGAGATACGTTCAAGTCTTTCGCCGCCAATAGATAACACATCGGATCGGGCTTACCTTGCGTGATGCGGTCGGCGGTCACTAGGGTATCGAATAGATTGTCCAGATGTAGAAGCCTGAAAGCCCGTTTCACCTTCGCGTTATCCGAGCTGGTAACCAAGCCTATCTGTACGCCGTGCTCCTTCAGCATACGGATGAACTCGATGGAGCCGGGCATGGGAGGCAAGGGCATCGTCTTCTCATACTCTGTAGATTCTTTGGTCACCATTTGGCGGAACTCCTCCGTATATCCGGAAAAATACTTCTCCAGAATATACGGTAGGGTCGTACCCTTTATAATATCAGCGAAATTATCGATACCTAAGCCATAACGTTTAGCGGCATCGTTCCAGAATAAATCGTAAATAGGTTCCGTATCTACTACTACGCCGTCAAAATCGAACAAGGCGGTCTTTGGTTGTTTCATATAAATAATCATTTAATATTTATATCGCGAAGATACGTCTATTTTTTATGAAATCAATTATCTTTGTGGACGCACACATAGCTTGATTATATATATATTAAAAATAAATAAGACATGAAGACACTAGTAATTTGTACCGCCATGAGCGCTATGATCCTTTGCGCCTGCGGTGGAAAAAACACGCAAAGCACGGAAGAGACAGCTAAGGTAGTACCGATGGCCGTAATTACACCGGCGATCAATCAATTGACCGACCAAGAGAAAGCCGAGGGTTGGGCGCTCCTTTTTGATGGTAAGACAACGAAAGGCTGGCGTGGAGCGCACAAAGACGCTTTCCCGGATCACGGATGGATGGTGAAAGATGGCGAATTGATCGTGCAGAAATCCGACGGTAGCGAGTCTACGAACGGAGGCGATATCGTTACGGAGGGTGAATATTCCGCTTTTGAGTTCAGCGTGGATTTTAAGATCACCGAAGGGGCCAACAGCGGTATTAAATACTTCGTGACCGAGCAAGAGAAGCAAAAAGGCTCCGCTTACGGCTTGGAGTTCCAGCTATTGGATGACGCTAAGCACCCGGATGCCAAGCTTTACACGACTTTCCCCGGTAGTCGTACCCTTGGAAGCTTGTATGATCTGAAGAAAAGCGAGAACATCCATTTCAACGGCGTAGGAGAGTGGAATACGGCCGTGGTGAAGGTATTCCCGAACAACCACGTAGAGCACTGGCTGAATGGTGTGAAGGTATTGGAGTACGAGCGTGGCAGCAAGGAGTTCCGTGATTTGGTGAAGGGCAGTAAATACGCTGATCCATCTTATAATGCGGGTGGTGCTTTCGGCGAGGCTCCGAAAGGACACATCCTTTTGCAGGATCATGGGGATGAGGTAGCGTTCCGCAATATCAAGGTGAAGGAGTTGAAATGATCGCCTCGTGACTAATTTTTCGTAACAAAAGGGTGCCGATTTAAAAAAAGTTGTTACTTTGCGGCGGATTTAGACTACTAACTTTAAAAGATAACAGACAAATACCATGATTTGGAACGAAACTATTGAATGTATGGACCGTGAGGAAATGCGGAAACTACAGAGCCTACGGTTGAAAAGAGTTGTTGAACATGCTTACCATAACTCCCCGTTTTATCGCAAGAAAATGCAGGAGATGGGCATTGCTCCCGACGATATACAGACAATAGATGATATAACGAAATTACCGTTCACGGTAAAACAAGACTTGCGTGATAACTATCCTTTCGGCTTGATGGCCGTGCCGATGTCCGAGATCGTCCGTCTGCATGCCTCTTCCGGTACGACAGGTAAGCCTATCGTCGTGGGATATACCCGTAAGGACTTGGGTATTTGGGCCGAGGTGGTGGCTCGTTGCCTGACCGCCTATGGTTTGACAAAGAACGATTCCGTGCAAGTATCCTATGGTTACGGAATGTTTACCGGAGGCTTGGGTGCCCATGCCGGAGTGGAGAATATCGGTGGTACGGTGATCCCGATGAGTAGCGGTAATACCCAGAAACAAATCCAGTTGATGCACGACTTCGGTGCGAAGGGTTTGGCTTGTACGCCCTCGTACGCCTTGTATCTGGCGGAGACCATCCACCAGTCCGGTATTCCCTTGGAGGAATTCCAGCTACGTGTCGGAGCGTTCGGTGCCGAGCCTTGGACGGAGAATATGCGTAAGGAATTAGAGACAAAACTAAATATCAAAGCTTACGATATCTATGGCTTGACGGAAATCTGCGGGCCGGGCGTTGGTGGCGAGTGTGAGTGCCAGAACGGTACCCACCTGTGGGAAGACCATTTCTTCCCGGAGATCGTGGACCCGAATACCTTACAACCGGTGGAACCGGGACAAGTAGGAGAGTTGGTCTTCACCACGCTTACGAAGGAGGGTATGCCGATGCTTCGTTACCGTACACGTGATTTGACCTCGCTGACTTACGAGAAGTGCGCCTGTGGACGTACGGCGGTTCGTATGGGACGTATTTTAGGTAGAAGTGACGATATGTTGATTATTCGTGGCGTAAATGTTTTCCCGTCTCAGGTAGAATCCGTAATTTTGGAGCTGCCGGAGTTTGAGGCGCATTACCTGATCGTGGTGGATCGTATGAACAATACCGATACCTTCCAGATACAGGTGGAGGTTCGCCAAGAATACTACTCGGACGAGATGAACAAGATGATCGCCTTGAAAAAGAAGATCGCCGCCCGCATGCAGAGCGTGATCGGTTTGCAACCGGACATCAAGATCGTGGAGCCGCGTAGTATCGAACGTAGTATGGGTAAGGCAAAACACGTGATCGATAAACGTAAGTTAGTATAACCTCTAAAAGATTAAGTACTATGTTAATAAAACAATTATCAATCTTTCTGGAAAACAAGAAAGGCCGTTTTACGGAAGTCGCCAAGATATTAGGGGAGGCAGGGGTCAATATGTCCGCTTTCACGGTAGCCGAGAATTCCGATTTCGGTATCCTTCGCCTAATCGTATCCGATACGGAGAAAGCGATATCCGTGCTTCGTGAAAAGTTATACGCTGTAAGCGTGGCCGACGTGGTATGCTTGCATTGTCCCAACCAGCCGGGAGCCTTGGCAAAGGCGATGGATATCATTACCTCGGCCGGGATCTTCATTGAATATATGTACGCTTTTTCTCAAGGCGACGCTGCTAACGTGATCATCCGTCCGGACGATGTCAATAAGTGCGCGGAGGTTTTGAAAGCGAATAAATTGGAATTGATCGCTGCTAGCGATTTATATAAGTTGTAAATATTAACGTTTTGGGTTTCATTTATTCGCCTAAAAGCACTAATTTTGCACGCTAAAAGTATGTGAATGAAAAAGGTTGTATTTTTACTGATGATGATGACAGTACTATTATCCTCTTGTGGAGAGTATAATAAGATACTGAAGAGCACGGATTACGAATTGAAATATTCGTACGCGAAGAAATACTTCAACGCGAAGCAATACTCGAAATCCGCTACTCTGCTGGATGAACTGGTTACAATCTTTAAAGGAACAGCTTATGCCGAGGAGTCCTTGTACTTGTTGGCGCAAAGCTATTACGGTCAGAAAGATTATCAGACGGCTTCGCAATACTTCGAGACCTATTATACGACCTATCCGAAAGGGGAGTTTACGGAATTATCCCGTTTCTATTCCGGTTATGGTTTGTATCTGGACTCTCCGGATCCCCGGTTAGACCAGTCGCAGACGTATAAGGCGATCGAGCAGTTGCAACTTTATTTGGAGTATTATCCGCAAAGTGAACGGGCCGAGGAAGCGCAGAACATCATGTTCGAGCTTCAGGAGAAGTTGGCTTACAAGGAATTGATGGCCACCCGCTTGTATTTCAATCTAGGTACCTATATGGGGAATAACTTCCAGTCTTGCGTGATCACGGCGCAGAACGCCTTGAAGAATTACCCGTATTCCAAGTATCGTGAGGAATTCATGTTCCTTATCATCCGTGCGAAGTACGAGTTGGCGCTAGTATCCGTAGAGGAGAAGTTGCAGGGCCGTTACCGGGATGTGGTTGACGAGTATTACAACTACATGAACGAGTATCCGGAAGGTAACTACGTAAAGCAGGTAACGAAGTTCTACGACTATGCCAGCAAGCGAATTACAGATGCATATTAAGCGAATTTAATCAATAAAACGAAAATGGATTACAGAAAATCAAACGCTCCTACCAATACGGTAACCCGTGACATGATGAAGTTAAGTGAAGAAACGGGTAACGTATATGAGACAGTCGCTATCATTTCAAAACGGGCGAATCAGATTAGTGTTGAGATGAAACAAGATCTGGAAAAGAAACTTCAAGAGTTCGCTTCTTACAATGACAACTTGGAGGAAGTCTTTGAAAACCGTGAGCAGATCGAGATTTCACGCTACTATGAGAAACTTCCGAAATCAACGTTGATCGCCGCTCAAGAGTACGAGGATGGCAAGGTTTATTACAAGAATCCTGCTAAAGAGAAGAATAACTTCTAAGAAGAAATATTTTTGAACATCGGAAAGGCTGACCCTCAAATGAGTCGGCCTTTCCATTTAAAACGAACTAATTACCATGTTACAAAGAATACAAACTGTTTACCTGCTAATTATCGTGGCGCTTACGGTCGCTACCTTATTCTTGCCGTTGGCCGTGTTGCAACAAGGAGACGCTCTCTTTTCGTTCGATGCTAGCGGGTTGAGCACGATGATCGGTGAGCCGGAATTACTATACCCGGCATGGGGCTTATTTGCCTTGACTGCTATCATCGCTATCATTGCCTTAGTGACGATCTTCTTATATAAGAAAAGAATCCTGCAAATCCGTCTTTGCGTGTTCAACGCATTGCTGATATTGGGCTTTTATGGTTTCTTCGCCTTCTTGATCTATTCCTTGAAGGGGGATATGGAAGGTGCCAGCGTAAGTGTTAAGATCGCTCTTTCCTTCCCGTTGGTCAATCTGATCTTGGATTATCTGGCGATCCGTAATATCGGGGCCGATGAGGCGCTGGTACGTTCTTTGGATCGTTTGCGTTAAGGCTTTCCGGATAAATCATTGGGTATAAGATATTAGGTAAGGGACTCTTTTTGTCAAGGGCCCCTTATTTTATGTCCGGAAAAGTATAATACATAAGACAATATTATTTTGTATATGAAACAATATTGTTTTTCGGTGAAATATATCTACTTTCGTAGAATACAAATATCCGTTGCCTATCATGAAGAAGACTCAGTTTATTCCCATCGCTTTATTGTCGGTATCGGCGGTAGCGAACGCCCAGAGTGCCAGTCGTCCCCCGAATATCATCCTGTTCTTGGTGGATGATATGGGATGGGAGGATACGTCCTTACCTTTTTGGATCCAAAAGACGCATTATAATGAGGTATATGAGACCCCGAACATGGAGCGATTGGCGAAAGGGGGCATGATGTTTACCCAAGCCTACGCTAGCAGTATCAGCTCGCCTACCCGTTGCAGCTTGATCACGGGGACGAACGCCGCCCGTCACCGGGTTACGAACTGGACACTTTTTAAGGATAAGACGACCGACCGGGAGAGTGATGTGCTTACCCTGCCGGATTGGAATTATAACGGCGTGGCTCAAGTGGGCGGGACGAATAATACGTTTGTGGGTACTTCATTCGTGCAGATATTGAAGAATAACGGATATCACACGATCCATTGCGGCAAGGCGCACTTCGGGGCGATCGATACCCCGGGGGAGGACCCGCATCATTGGGGATTCGAGGTCAATATAGCCGGGCATGCCGCCGGAGGTCTCGCCAGTTACCTCGGCGAGAATAATTACGGGCATACCAAGGATGGTAAACCTTACGCTCCGAACGCTATCCCCGGATTGGAAAAGTATTGGGGAAGCGACACCTTCGCTACGGAGGCCTTGACGCAGGAGGCGATCAAGGCGTTGGACAAGGCTAAGAAATATAACCAGCCGTTTTACCTATATATGTCACATTATGCGATCCATATCCCGATTGATAAGGACAAGCGTTTCTACCAGAAATATATCGATAAGGGGTTAACGGCTAAAGAGGCGGCTTACGCTGCCTTGATAGAGGGTATGGATAAGAGTCTGGGCGATTTGATGGACTGGTTGGAGAAGAATGGCGAGGCGGATAACACGATCGTGATCTTCATGAGCGATAACGGTGGTCTTTCCAGCGAGCCCGGATGGCGTGACGGCGAGATCCATACGCAAAACTATCCCTTGAACAGTGGTAAAGGCTCCGCCTATGAGGGAGGAGTCCGTGAGCCGATGATCGTGCGTTGGCCGGGGGTGGTGAAGCCGGGAAGCAAATGTGATAAATGCTTGATTATCGAGGATTTCTATCCTACTATCTTGGAGATGGCAGGCATAAAGGGGTATAAGACCGTACAGCCGATAGATGGCGTCAGTTTCATGCCTTTATTAAAAGGTACGGGAGATCCTTCCGTGGGACGTAGCTTATTCTGGAACTGCCCGAATATATGGGGTAATGACGGGCCGGGAATCGGTCCGACTTGCTCGGTTCGTAATGGAGACTGGAAACTGATCTATTATTACGAGACGGGGAAGAAGGAATTGTTTAATATCACGGAGGATATAGGGGAACATAATGACGTGGCAAGGCAGCATCCCGATATCGTAAAGCGTCTGTCCGGGGAATTGGGTACGTATTTACGGAAAGTGGACGGGCAACGTCCGTCGTTTAAGGCGACAGGTAAACCGGTTCCTTGGCCGGATGAGATATAATAATTAAAAAAAGAAAGAGCATATGGAGTTTTACAAAGCGGAAGAGAATCGCTATGCGGATATGATATATCGGCGGTGCGGACGGAGCGGTATCTTATTGCCGGCCGTTTCTTTGGGATTGTGGCACAACTTTGGTAGTGTGGACGTGTTCGGTAATTTTATCCAGATCGCTCACGCCGCATTCGATCATGGCGTGACTCATTTCGACTTGGCGAATAACTATGGCCCGGCCTACGGATCGGCGGAGGAGAATTTCGGCCGGATATTGAAGAAGGGCTTGGGCGCTTATCGGGATGAGATGATTATCTCTACGAAGGCGGGCTACGATATGTGGCCGGGACCGTATGGGAACTGGGGAAGCCGTAAATATTTAATGGCTAGCTTGGATCAGAGCTTGAAACGGATGGGACTGGAATACGTGGATATCTTTTACTCCCATCGTCCGGACCCGGAGACTCCGATCGAGGAGACGATGGGGGCCTTGGCTGATATCGTCCGGCAAGGAAAGGCTTTGTATGTAGGTATCTCCAACTATGACGCAGACCAGACCCGTAAGGCCTTGGCCGTACTGAAAGAACATAAGGTGCCTTGCTTGATTCACCAAGCCCGCTATTCGATGTTCGATCGTTGGACGGAACCGGATTTATTGCCTGTATTGAAGGAAGAGGGTGTGGGTATGATAGCGTTCTCGCCGTTGGCGCAAGGCTTGCTTACGGATAAGTATTTGCGTGGAATTCCGGAGAATTCCCGTGCGGCGAAATCGACCGGTCATTTGCAGACCTCTCAAGTTACCCCGGAGGCCGTGGAAAAGGCCCGTAAGCTAAACGAGGTAGCCGCCCGCCGTGGACAGACCTTGGCGGAGATGGCGCTCGCTTGGTTATTAAAGGACGAACGGGTAACTAGCGTATTAATTGGCGCTAGCTCTGTCGCCCAATTGATGGATAACCTGAAGGCGTTAGATAATATCTCTTTCTCCGGGGAAGAATTGCAGGAGATAGAGAACATCTTAATATAACGTGAATCGTATCCGATTGTAGAGACGGGGCACGCCCCGTCTCCGCAGCCTGTACAAATTTTTGAATAAATGAAACCGTTCTTATATCAAGTAGCGTCTCTTTTTTACGAGAAATGGGGAGCGGAGGTCAGTCGTCTGGCCTTTGTTTTCCCAAACCGGCGTACGGGACTTTTCTTCCAGAAATATCTCTCGGAGGTAGCCGATATTCCCCTTTTCTCTCCGACAATCCTTACGATCAACGATCTCTTTATCCAGTTGAGCGGAAAACAATCCGCCGACCGGATCAGTATGCTTTTTACCCTGTACGACATCTACATCCGCCAAAGCGGTTCCACCGAGACTTTCGATGAATTCCTGTATTGGGGCGAGATGTTGCTCAACGACTTCGACGATATCGATAAGTACATGGCAAATGCCCGCATGCTATTCAGTAACGTGACGGACCTACGGGAGATAGAGAATGATTTCGATTTCTTAAGTGATGAGCAGATCGCCGCTATCCGTAGTTTCTGGTCCAGTTTTTATCCCCGGGGCGATACTCCGAACCAGCAACAGTTCTTGGCGGTCTGGCAAGTGCTATACGATCTCTATGAGGAATTCCGTGCGACCTTGACCGCCGAGGGAAAAGGCTACGAGGGCATGATCTTCCGGGAGGTCGTGGAAAGCATGGAACGGGGTGAGTCTCCGGATTTACCTTACGAGCAAATTGTCTTCGTCGGTTTGAACGCCTTGTCCGTATCGGAAGAACGTTTCTTAGCCCAGTTGCAGAAGCGGAAGATAGCGGATTTCTATTGGGATTATGTATCCGATAAGGTAACCGATCCGGATAATAAGGCCTCTTATTTCGTCTCCCGTAACCGGAAGAGCTTCCCTTCCTCGATGAAATTACCCCCCGAGGAGAAGGTAAAGACTGAGATCGAGGTGATCGGCATCCCTTCCGGTATCGGGCAGGCCAAGCACGTCTACACCCTGTTGAGCGATTGGTGCAAGGAAGCGGAGATGAGTTCGGAAGAAGCCCTGCGTACGGCGGTGATCTTGCCCGATGAACATCTGCTGATCCCGGTGCTGAACGCCATTCCGGAGCAAATCCGGCGTATCAACGTCACGATGGGTTATCCCTTGGCGGGAACCCCGGTCGCCTCGTTGATCGAGTATATCTTGGCGTTGCAGAAGAACGTACGCTACATAGACCGGAATCCGTTGTTCTATTTCCGTGACGTGCTGCCGGTATTGAACCATCGCTACATCCTCTCCACCTCACCGGAGATTATTTCCTCCTTGGTGAAAGAGATCACGGAGAACAACAAGATCTATATCTCGCATACGGAGTTAGAGAAAACGCCTTTGCTAGAAATCCTGTTCACGCCGGTGACCGGGGTGGAGGCCTTCTCGGATTATCTGATCAAGGTGTTGGAAGAGCTGAACAAGGTTATGTCCGCCCTTTCCGATGAGGAAGAGGAGGACGCACCCCAGCGGACGAACGATTTGGAGCAAGAGTTCATCTTCCATTATTTCACCACGGTAAACCGCATGAAAGAGGTAATGAGAGACGCTTGTGTAGAGATGAAAATAGATACCTTCTTCCGCCTATTGAAGCGGGTGACTGATACGATCACGATCCCCTTCCACGGCGAGCCGCTTTCCGGCCTCCAGATTATGGGTGTGCTCGAGACCCGTGCCTTAGATTTCGACCGTCTGATTATCTTATCCATGAACGAGGGTATTTTCCCGCAGCGGAAAGCGGCGAACTCCTTTATCCCTTATAACCTACGCAGGGGTTTCGGGTTGCCTACCTACGAGCATCAAGATAGCGTATGGGCCTACCATTTCTATCGTTTGATAGAGCGTGCCAGCCACGTGAGCCTTTTATACGATACCCGCAGCAACGGATTGCAGACGGGAGAGGTAAGTCGCTTTGTCCACCAGCTGCATTATCATTATGAGGTTCCGATGCGAGATAAATTGGTGGTCTATAACGTATCTTCCTCCAAGACCCCGCCATTGGCCGTGCCGAAAAGGGAGGATATCATGCGCCGTTTAGACGCTTACCGGAAAGGGGGGAGCAAGGCGATCTCGGCGAGCGCTATCAATACGTATCTGGATTGCCCGTTGAAATTCTATTTTTCCGTCGTGGAAGGCATTCGAGAGGAAGAGGAGGTGAGCGAGACGATCGAGAGCGATGTATTCGGAAGTATCTTACATAAAGTGATGGAGGAGCTTTACAAGCCGTTCCAAGGGAAGATGGTTACCGTGGATTTGCTGAAAGCGATCCGTAAGGATACGGCCTTGCTTACCGGAGTTATCGCCCGGGCTTTCGCCAGCGAGTTTTTCAAGACAGAGGTGGTTCGCTCCCTTACCGGACAAAACTACCTGATCGGCGAGATGATCCGCAAATACGTGGAGAAAATCTTGGAGCGTGACGGCAAGCTGACCCCTTTCGTTTACATCGAGTCCGAGCGTAAGATAAACGGTCTGATCAGCCTTTCCGACCATTCCGAGATCCGGTTGAAAGGCTTTATCGACCGTGTGGACGAGGTTCGCGACGCTATCCGTATCATCGATTACAAGAGCGGTAGCGGAACTACGACTTTCAGTAGTATCGAGAGCCTATTCAACAAGGAGGAGAAAGATCGTGCGAAAGCCGTGATGCAGGTATTCATGTATTGCTGGATGTACGCCCATCTCACCGAGAACAAAGGAAAGACGATACAACCGGGCATTTATTGCGTCCGTTCCCTTTTCGCCGATCCGTTCGACCCATCGGTCTACCACCGTATCGAACGGGGGAAGTCGGAGAAGGTAGAGGATTTCTCCGGTTATGCCCAAGCGTTCGAGGAGGGGCTGCGGGGCTGCTTGGACGAGATCTTCAATCCGGAAATTCCCTTTACGCAAACCCCTACGGGGAAGGCTTGTTCTTATTGTCCATTTAAGGGTATTTGCGGTAAGTAGCATTTGTCCCGGTACTTCAGGGAGAGTACCGGAGTACTCCTTGCGAAGTACTGTGGTATTTCTTCGGAGAGTACTGGAGTACTCCTTACAAAGTACTGCAGTACCTCTTAGGCAGTACTACAGTACTTCTTGGGAAGTACTGAGGCGAGGCTTACTGATGAGGAAGCAATTCCACTATCTTTTCCAAAAAGATCTGATCAGTCTCATCGAAACTATCCGGTTGATCACTGTCTATATCAAGGACAGCGATTACCTTATCCTCCCATATCACGGGAACTACGATCTCAGAGCGTGACGCCGAGCTACAAGCGATATGTCCCGGGAAAGCGTCTACATCCGGTACGATGATCGTACGGGTCTCCTTCCAAGCCGTGCCGCATACCCCTTTTCCGTATTTGATTCGTGTACAGGCGATAGGGCCTTGAAAAGGCGCTAATACCAACTGATTGTCTATGACCCGGTAGAAACCCACCCAAAAGAAACCGAAAGTTTGCTTGAGTGCTGCGGCGACGTTCGCCATGTTAGCGATTAGGTCGGTCTCGTTACCTACCAATGAGGCGATTTGCGGGAGCAACGTCTCATACATTTCCTGTTTATCACCATTTTTAATCCGTAGTTCCTCTGCCATATTTAAACTATTATAAGGTCGCGAATATAAAGAATAAATCGAAATATCCGTATCTTCGCGGCATGACAAAACAAAATTCTCCATTGGTATTAGGGACCGAGCCTATCGGTAAATTACTTACGCAATATGCGATTCCTGCGATTATCGCAATGACAGCTTCTTCTTTATATAATATGGCCGATAGCATTTTTATTGGCCATGGAGTGGGGGCGTTAGCGATTTCCGGCCTAGCCTTGACCTTTCCGTTGATGAACTTGGCGGCCGCCTTCGGTTCGTTGGTGGGAGTCGGTGCCTCTACGTTGGTTGCCGTGAAGCTGGGGCAGAAAGATTATGAGGGGGCGAATAAGGTGTTGGGGAATGTGTTGATCTTAAATGTGGTTCTGGGTGTCGCTTTCACGATCGCTTTCCTGTTCTTGCTTGATCCCGTGCTGTACTTTTTCGGCGCTAGTGAGAACACGATCTCATATGCCCGTGATTATATGCGGATTATTCTGTATGGCAATGTGGTTACGCATATGTATCTGGGATTAAATGCGGTCTTGCGCTCCTCGGGTTTTCCGAGGATGGCGATGTATGCTACGTTAGCGTCGGTTGTTATAAATTGCGCCTTGAATCCGTTGTTTATCTTTGGGTTTGGATGGGGTATAAAAGGGTCGGCTTGGGCGACGGTGATCTCGCAGGTGATCTCGCTTACCGGGCAGTTGATTCATTTCTCGGGACCGAAACAACTCCTTCATTTCAAGAGAGGTATTTATAGGCTGCGCTCGGAGATCGTGAAAGGTATCTTGTCGATCGGTTTATCTCCGTTCTTGATGAACCTTTGTTCCTGCTTGATCGTGATCCTTATCAACCGGGGATTGAAAGAGCATGGGGGAGATATGGCGATTGGCGCTTATGGTATCGTGAACCGTATCGCTTTTCTTTTCGTAATGATTATCATGGGATTTAATCAGGGTATGCAACCGATAGCCGGTTATAATTATGGTGCCCGGCTCTATTCCCGGGTGACGGACGTGACCCGGCTGACGATGTGCTGGGCGGTAGGAGTGGCTACGCTGGGGTTCTTGCTTTGCCAGTTGGTGCCGTCGTGGATCGTCCGTATGTTTACGAGTGACGGGGAGTTGATCAGTGCCGCCTCTTATGGCCTGCACATCGTCTTCGCCGTATTCCCGATCGTGGGCTTCCAAATGGTGGCGACTAACTTCTTCCTTTCCATCGGCATGTCTAAGAAAGCGATCTTTCTCTCCTTGACCCGGCAGATGCTTTTCTTGATACCCTGTTTAATCATCCTCCCCCCGTTATTCGGAACTCTCGGTGTCTGGATCAGTATGCCTATCGCCGACACGGTGGCGGCGATCGTGACGGCGATCGTGCTTGTGAAACAATTTAAACAATTCAAATATGGAACATAACGTGATATTACCTGCGGAATGGTATCCGCAAAGTGCCGTGCAGCTTACGTGGCCGCATGAGAATACGGATTGGGCCCCGATATTGGACGAGGTGATTCCTTGCTTCGTGGCTATCGCCAAGGAAGTGATCAAGCGAGAGAAGTTATTGATTGTCTGTCCGGACGAGACCGCCGTACGTGAACAATTGGGTGAGGTTGATTACGACCGTGTCATTTTCCGTGAGATGGATACGAACGATACGTGGGCACGGGATCACGGGGGAATTTCCGTCTTCGATGAGGGAACGCCCATGCTTTATGATTTCGTGTTCAATGGCTGGGGAATGAAGTTCGCCGCCAATCATGATAATTTGATTACCCGTAATCTTTGTCATATGAAGACCTTCTCCGATGAGGTGGTGCCCGCTAATATGCAACCTTTCGTGCTGGAAGGCGGTAGTATCGAATCGGATGGGAAAGGTACGTTGATGACTACCGTTGAGTGTCTGGCATCCGTAAACCGTAATGAGTATTTGCAACAGGAGGAATTGGAACGTTATTTGAAAGACGTATTTGGCTTGGATCGTATCCTTTGGATTACCAGCGGTTATTTAGCCGGAGACGATACGGATAGCCACGTGGATACGCTCGCCCGTTTCTGTAGCGAGGATACGATCGCTTATGTCCGTTGCGAGGATGAGGAAGACGAGCATTATGAGGAATTGAAGGCGATGGAGGAGGAGATCAAGGAGTTTACTAGGGCGAATGGGGAGCCTTATCGTCTGATTCCACTTCCGATGGCCGATAAGGTGGAATGGGAAGGGGAGCGCTTGCCCGCTACCTACGCTAATTTCCTGATCATGAATGGGGCCGTATTGGTTCCGTTCTATGACTCACCGAAAGATGAGATCGCTAAAGCTGCTTTGCGGGAAGCGTTCCCGGACCGTGAGATCGTGGGTATCAATTGCCTTCCGCTTATCAAGCAACACGGTTCCCTGCATTGCGTAACGATGCAGTATCCGGAAAGCTTTATCGAATAACAACTACAACCAATTAAATATGAAAGTAGGATTAATACAACAAAAGAATACCGCTGATAGAGCGGCGAATATAGAGAAGCTAAAGGTAAATATCCGTAAAGCTGCCCGGGAGGGAGCGGAATTGGTCGTCTTGCAAGAACTGCATAACGGCCTGTATTTCTGCCAGACGGAAGATACGAGTATGTTTGACTTGGCGGAGACGATCCCCGGCCCATCGACGGAAACCTTCGGTGCCTTGGCGAAAGAATTGGGTATCGTCTTGGTGCTTTCCCTTTTCGAGAAGCGTGCCCCGGGCCTGTACCATAACACGGCCGTCGTCTTGGAGAAAGACGGTACGATCGCCGGAAAATACCGCAAGATGCACATCCCGGATGACCCCGCTTATTACGAGAAGTTCTATTTTACCCCCGGTGATTTAGGCTTTGAGCCTATTAATACCTCTGTGGGGCGTCTTGGTGTGTTGGTTTGCTGGGATCAATGGTATCCGGAAGCAGCCCGTTTGATGGCTATGCGTGGCGCCGAGATGTTGATCTATCCGACCGCTATCGGCTGGGAAAGTAGCGATACGCAGGAAGAGAAGGACCGTCAGCTGGGTGCGTGGGTGACCATACAGCGGGGACATGCCGTGGCGAACGGACTCCCGGTCATTTCCGTAAATCGTACCGGGCATGAGCCGGACCCTTCGGGACAAACGGGCGGTATCCGGTTTTGGGGAAACAGTTTTGTGGCCGGTCCCCAAGGTGAGCTATTAACCGTATTCCCGAATGACGAGGAGGAGGTACGTGTGATAGAGATCGACAAGACTCGCAGTGAGAACGTGCGTCGTTGGTGGCCTTTCTTCCGGGATCGCCGTATCGATGCGTTTGGTGGTTTGACAGAACGATTTTTAGTATAATGACCGAATACACGCAAGAAGAGGCCGTCTTCCGCATGAACGAAATGGGGAAAGCGGGACGGCCTTTCCTTTTTATCATTGATTATAAACGAGAGCGGATCTACGTGGAGAGGCCGGAAGAGATCGCTCCCTCCGAGTTATTGTACGATTTGAACGGCTTTACGAATACAAATCATGAATGTAACTTGCGGGATTCCTCTCATCTTATATCCGGAGAACCTGTTGAATGGCAACCCTCGTATGTTTCTTTCGAGGAGTATGCCCATTCATTCGAGACCGTTTCCCGGCATATCCATGCGGGTAATTCTTATTTGGTAAACTTGACATGCGCTACTCCGATATATACGAACCTCTCCTTGAAAGATATCTTTTACCATTCCAAGGCGATGTATAAGCTTTGGATGCGGGATCGTTTCGTGGTATTCTCGCCGGAGATATTCGTGCGGACGCGGGATGGTCTCATCTATTCGTATCCCATGAAAGGTACGATCGACGCTACGCTGCCCGATGCCCGGAGACGTATCCTTGATGATCCCAAGGAAGCGGCGGAGCATGCCACGATCGTGGATTTGATCCGGAATGACTTGAGTATCGTAGCCTCCGAGGTTTGTGTTCCCCGGTATCGTTATATCGATGAATTGCGTACGCATAACGGAAGTTTGTTGCAGGTCAGTTCTGAGATAAGAGGCCGGTTGCCGGAGGGATGGAACGGCCATGTCGGGGAGATTTTGTTTAGCCTCTTGCCTGCCGGCTCCATCACGGGCGCTCCCAAGAAAAAGACCTTGGAGATCATCGCCGAGGCGGAGACCTATGAGCGGGGCTTCTATACGGGGGTGATGGGGTATTTTGACGGCCAAGATTTAGACAGCGCCGTGATGATCCGTTTTATGGAACAAGTCTCTCCCCGTTCGTTTATTTTCAAGAGCGGTGGGGGAATCACCTCTAAAAGTGAGGTGAGATCGGAGTATAACGAGATGAAACAAAAAGTATATGTGCCCATCTATTGAGACCTTATCTGGGAGTCCGTTTGTGGAGACGATCCGTATCGAGAAGGGACGGATACATAACCTTCCTTACCATAATGCCCGGATGAACCGTACCCGCAGGGAGCTATTCGGAGCGAGGGAAGAAATTGATCTCGCGGGTTACATTCATCCGGGGCCTCATCAAGAACGTACCAAATGCCGGGTGGAATATACCCGCGAGGTCTTAAAGGTAGAATACGTTCCTTACCGTATGCGTCCGGTTCATTCCTTGCGATTGGTTACATGCGATGAGATCGATTATTCCTATAAGAGTACGGATCGTCAATGCCTAAATGATTTATTCGCCCAACGAGCGGGACATGACGATATCTTGATAATCCGTGACGGTTTGCTGACCGATACTTCCATTTGTAATGTCGCCCTTTGGAATGGCACCTCTTGGATCACTCCCGCACGCCCTTTGTTATGTGGTACGATGCGTGCTTACTTATTGGATAAAGGCTTGGTACAGGCCGAGGATATCCCGGTAGAGGATCTGCCTAAGTATACCCGGATCCGTCTGTTTAACGCCTTGATCGAGTTCGGTGAAATCGATGAGATCACACGAATATACGTATGACCCTACGCGAGTATCGGCGTGGCCCTGTGCCTCTATAGGTAAGGGGTTACGCCGATATCCGTGTGGCCTCTTACCTATATAGGCATGAATCAAGGTGTTTCCTAGAACAATATATCCACCTCCATATTGCTGATCCATTCTACCGGCCGGCCGGCCACCTTATTGCAAGTGACGGCGAATTTCAAGGGGAGGATAATTCCCAATGGGATGCGTAACCATCCCGGCATATTGAAATTATGGACACCGATCAGGGAACCTAGCTGGATACCGACCGAGGGAGCTACCAAGAAACGGGTCTCGTCATTACGGCGGTCTATACCCATCTCGAAATAACTATACAGGCCGAGGAAACGTTTCGGGGAAACGAATATATCCATGTTATAATTGGCGCCCGCCTTCACGTTCCAGTTCTTGATCGTGTAGGAGGAGGAAGGGGCGTGCATATAATAACCGGAGATCGTAGGGGATACCCAATGAGCGATGTCGCTCGGCTCCATGATCATGCCTTTCCCTTTCCCGAACTTATGCCAATTGATCATGCTGACGTTCAAGCGACCGCCATACGTCATGACACCGTCCCGGTTGCTATGGATCGGCGTACCGATCAGGAACATGAAGGAGTTGGCTACCCTCGACCGGATAAAGTTGCGGGTAAAAGGCTTTTGTACGATCAGCTGTAGCTCATCCTTGCGGTCGGCGACAGAAGCTTCCAAGGGGACGTCATCCAGATCCGTCCCGAAGGGGATCGGGAAATCCTTGATTACCGGGAAACGATCGTAGACGAACTGGGGCAGGTCGTCTCGTTCGGAAGGGATCTCGTTCAAGATATTCTCGCCTGATCCTTCCAAAGCATTCTGGTAAGCTTTCCAGACTTCTACGATAGACTCGCAGGTGGCGGTCACGACTTGGTAGAATACTTTCGTCTCCCGCTCGTAGCTATCGCCTTTCTCCAAGGAATAAGGGTGCTTCTCCGTGACCCGGATATGCCGGTAATCATCGGCCTCGTTGTACTCCATCATGTTTTGGTTCAAACGTTTATCGCCGTAAGCGCTCCAAGTCTCACCCTTTAGGTTGGCAGTCTGTACGGGGATGGTATTGTAGAAATCGTGCAGGCTCTTATTGTTGGATACGGCGGAGGCGGAGAAGCCCCTACGTACCATTTGGTGTCCGGAGGCGAAGGAGTCTTGTAGGAAATGCTCGGCAAAAGCCTCGTACATCGTGGCGTAGAACATAAGGTTGCTCGCCATTTGCGTATCTCCTTTACACATCTCCTTGCCTGCTTCTTGCGCTAGATAGATGGCGAAGATGTGGATGCAGAAATACTTGCTCATGGAGGGCAACTGATTTAATTTATCGAAGACCTTGTTTACTTCCGAGGGGCGTTGAAGGCGGCGGATCAGCTCGGGGTCGATCATCTTCAGATGCTCGTTCAATCCCTTGCCATAGGCGTAGAAGTGGGAGAGGTCCTTGATCGCCAGGATACCGTAAGCCAGATTGATGTCGAGCAGCTCCTTGCTGTTGGCTCCGGTGAGGAACTCGTTCATGGCTTGTGTCTCCAAAGCCAGCGTACGGTTCGTCTTGGAGAAATGGGTCTGCAGGCCTGTCTCCAAGAGCATGGGATTTTCCACATGGTCGCCGGCCAATCCGCAAAGCGTACCGTAGGTTACGATATTCGGCAACTGCGTCAGCTCATTCATGGCGTAGGCGTTCGAGCCGGGCATATGCGACATGTTGAGGATCTGCAGCAAGGCGCTATCGGCGACGGCCTCGTTGGGGAAGATCCCGTTTTCCACCAGATAACGCGGGAGAAGGCTCATGGCACGGTCGCCGATCTTACGATGCTCGGCGAAATCCCATGCGAAGGCCGAACTTGTTATTGCGCTGATACCCATAAGTAGGCATCCGCGGTGAAGAAGTTGTTTAATAGTGTTTCTCTTGTTCATATCTATACTTGTTTATAATTATCTGAATAACTCAAGCGCGAACTTCAACCCGACGCTTTGATACTTGAACTTCTCGAAGCCTAGGAAAAGCGCTATATGAAAAAGGTCGCTACCGATACCATACCCGAGCTCGCTGTAATTCGGCAATACGGGAGTCCATAGCTGGCTGAGGTAGAAACGTTCGGACACGAGGTATTTATGCGCCTTGGGATTGGGCTTGAGGAATCGCAATAGAATGAATGGGCTCTCGTACATGAGGTGCCCTTGAATATATTTGTCGGAGGCATTGCACCAATCCCCACCCAGATTATGAAAGATCCCGCCAAACCGGTCGCCCCAAGGCTCGGGGAAATAACGTTTGGCGAAATAGCTAAAATCGGCGAAGTACATGTTATGCTGGTTAAAAAAGAGTCCACCGCTTAGATTGTAACTCAGTCGTTCGGATAAGCCCAGCCGTACGGTCTGGTTCATGCCGGCCTCCATCCGCCAATAATTTCCCGTACAGCCGAGCAGGTCCGGTATGCTTCGTGCCAGCTCGATCCGGAAGGTCGGGTAATGGGAATGTAGGTACTCTTTCCGGTAACCGTCCATCCAGTAATATTGCCGGGGCGTGTAGGTAAGGCCGATAACCGGGGTGAACTCATTATGATCCTTTAGATCCAATCCGGTATCCTTATTCTTTTTCACGGGCGTACGATAGTGGTATGCGAGTCCGGCCGAGAGCCGGAAGCCGTTCATCAGTTCTATCTGGTTCATCAGCTTGGCATAGTAGTGCTGGAAATACTTCAAGTTGAGATCTTCGAAACGGATTGGGGTATCTTTTAGGATCTCGTTGATCTGGTGGATCACTTCGGAGGAATAGCTTTGGTTGTCATTGGCTATCGTGAGGTTGAGGATGCCTTGACGCTCGGGGTGATACTCCCAGTCGGTTGTTAGCCGTAGGCGTAGCTCTTTCTCCTTGAATAGGAAACCGATCTCGGGGTGGAAGCGTAGCTGACGGTCATGCTCGAATGTCTTACTGATACGTGCTTCTTGCTTATAGGTGATCCCGTTGCTTCCGAAAGATAGCTGGAACGGGTTGAGAAGGCCGGAATACTTCACACGAGTACTCTTGTAATCCCTGTTGACCGTGCTGGTGAGCCGCTCGCCGAGTTGGAGGTAGCGAGTGAGAGCGCTGCTGTCCGCTTCCGTCCTCACCACGTTCGTTCCGGTGGTGTACAAGGCTTTCTCGTCGGTAGTGAGCGGCTTGTCCCTCCGGCTGTTCCAATAAGTGCTGTCTTGGGTAAAGGAGAGTGTGTCGGAGGTGATCGTATAGTATTGGGTTTGATCGAGCGAGTATAATTTCCTGCTCTCATGGTCTTCCTCTACCCAAGAGATTGATTTATAGCGGAAAGCGGCGTGGATGTCGCTCTCTATCCGGTTGCCTAGGGCATGGTAGCAGACTTGCAGGTCAGCCTCTTCCGGGAGGATGAAATGCTTCTCGTCACGGTTGAAACGTATGCTTAGGTTGAACTCGGAGAAAGAGGAGTGCCCTTGTATCTCGATACGGTCGATGGTCCAGAGTTCGTCGGTTACGTACAGGTTTCCGGATAGTAGTTTCTGGCTCCATTGGCGAGGGGTGAAACGGATGTTATACACAGGGATGCCGGAGATCGTGTCCGTGCCTTCCTGCCGAAACGTGTAATATTTGAAAGCATCGGGCGAGAGTGGCATGATCATTCCCTTATTGTAGATCGTGGGGGAGTAGACGTTCAAGTTGACGAACGAGGCTATCTCCTTGTAATGCCTTCCGGCGGCGAGATGGCTGCTGTTGATGGCTACAATCTCGTTGCGATAATGGTTGGGAGCGTCGTAGCGGGTGAGGCCACTCATCTCGAAGAAGGCATCGCGGGGATGACGCTCTATCGGGAAGACCAGATAGGCGTATCGTAGCAGCTTGTTCTTCCGGGGAACGTGCGTACGGCCTTTCACGTAGGTCTCCGCTTCATAGCTCTCGAGGACGTGCTCGTAGATGGGGGCTTGATGGATTACCTGCCGCATGATGGAGTCGGCTCGTGTGACGGGTGTCTTCTCTTGTGCCCGCAGGTCTGAATGGACTAGCGGGCACAGAAGAAGTATGGATAGTAGAATAAGGTGTCCCGTCTCGATCCTCATCCTGTCAATGTATGGCGAAGGTTGGGCATACTAATGCGCAAAGATGGCAGCCGACACATTTTTGCTCGTCTATCACCGGTTTGCGCATAGAGGTGAAACGGATAGCTTGATGTCCACCGTCGTTACAGGAAACGAAACAGCGTCCGCAGCCGAGGCATAGGCTGTTATCTACTGTCGGGCGGTGTATCTGCGTACGTTCCAGTTTCTCGGGGGGTACGATGTTCGGTAAAGCGATACCTATGAGGTCGGATAGGGTTTTATATCCGTTCTCTTGCATGAACAGTCGTAACCCTTCGCATAGATCGTCGATGATCCGGAAGCCGTATTGCATCACGGCGGTACATATCTGTAGGTTCGTGCAGCCTAGTAGCAGGAAATCGAGGGCATCCCGCCAAGTCTCTATACCGCCTATCCCGCTGATAGGCATCTTGCCGGCAGAAGGATCGCTCGCCAGCTCATGTATGAACCGGAGAGCGATAGGGCGCACGGCTTTCCCCGAATAGCCGGACACGCTGCTCAGTCCGCAGACAACGGGCCGGGCCGTAAGCGCTTTCTCATCGATACGGGTGATACATTTGATGGTGTTGATGGCGGCTATCCCGGTGGCTCCTCCTTCGTGGGCGGCGAGCGCCACGGGTGTCATCTGCCCGATATTCGGTGTCATCTTCGCTAGTATCGGCAGATGGGTACCCCGGCGTGTGGCGGCGGTGAACCGGCGTACCAGTTCCGGGCTTTGTCCTACGTCGCTGCCCATCCCTTCTTGCGTCATTTGTGGGCAAGAGAAGTTGCACTCAATGATATCGGCCCCAGCCTGCATGGAATATTGGGCAAGTCGTGTCCACTCATCGTCTGTCCGTCCCATAATGGAGGAGATGATTAATTTGTCAGGATAGCGTTGCTTGAGGCGATAGAGAGTATCGAAATTCTCTTCGACAGAGGCTTCCGACAATTGTTCCATGTTCTTGAATCCGATGAAAGGCACACCATCCACCTCCATTTGGTCGAAGCGGGGGGATACCTCATGGCTCGGATAGAATGATATCGTCTTGAAGCAGATACCGGCCCAACCGGCTTCGAGGGCCCGGACGCACATCTCGTAATTATGGGCTACGGGCGAGGAGGCCAGTATAAAGGGGTTGGCGCAGCGGACACCACAAAAGTCGATCGCCAAGTCCGGAGACGAAGTGAGGGGAGAACTATCCGTCGGGTTTGGCATATCTTGTAATTGCCGTACGATCTGGGTGATGGATATCGCCCGGTCGGTTCGTCCGCGGAGGCAGGCCTTCTCGCAAGGATGCCCGTCGCAATCCTTGCAGGCTTCCATCCGGTAGGCCCGGAGGATAGCTCCCGCTAGGTTGTCCATTTTACAGGCCCGCAGCAAGCGGCCCGGATCTAGTCCGGGCTTGCATGCCTTCGTGCAGACAGGGTCATCGCACAGATAACAGCGATTCGATTCTTCCGTTAGGAGGCGTTTTCTCTGGAGGAGGTTTGTCTTCATGGCTTCTAACTGTATTATCTCACTACTTTCTGTACTTTCCGGTAACGTTCGGTCACGACCTCCACGGTGTACAGGTGTCCGGGCAGGCTGAAGATTGCTTTTCCGGATACCGCTTGCTGGTGACCGGTTAACGTGCCGTTCATGCTGTAGACGTTGACGGTGGCTCCCGGCAGGCAATCTACCGTAAGCATGCCGTCGAGGAAGCGGATAGACAGGGGCTCGTCGGTTGTTACCTCCTCATTGCCAGTGGCGCTCACGTCACCTCGTACATAGGTGATGTTGTTGATGTCCCACGCCAATACGAAGGGTTTGTCGCTGTTTACCATGAAGGGAAAGGTGTCGGTGCCGAAGCTGATCTTCCGTTCGAGTAGCTTGGGGTAGTACTGGTCACGGAGCGTGTTCGACTTCTCGGCAGTGAGCAGATAGAGGGTGGATGAGAAGGACTCGGCTGTCTCTTCCGGCCTGACGTGCTTGTCCGTGCGTCGTATCTTCGAATAGGATGCGCTGATACCCTGCGAGGTTGTCGCTGTGGTCTGGTCTGTCCATTCCCAAGAACTTTGGTTCTCTAGTTGGAAGAAGGGGAATTTCAAATCCATAAGGCTGATGGCACCTTTGGTCTGACTGTCGGAGATTGTGCCGCTGGTTTCCAGCGTCATGTCGATCCGTTCGGAGTTGAGGCTGAAGTTGACGGACTTGCTGACATTTGGCTCGCTGGCGGTCATGGTGAGGATCTCACGGGCCTCCCAGTCTCCAAGTTTGCTTGGATTGTCTATGCGGAAAGGCTCTAGGTCGAGAGGCACTTCTACTTGTTTGATACTCTGCCGTGTCATGTAAGTATAGCTGAATATGGGCATTCGTACACTCTGTCTCCGGGTGGGGGAGAGGTATTCTAGGTCGCAACGGGTCAGAATGGGTACAGAGTAGAGGGCGATGGCCCGGTAGTCTGCTGTGTCGTTTGCTTCGAAGGTAACGGTGATGGACTCGGACTGGCTTGTTACTTCCTCGTGTTGTTTCTGGAAGGAGTATCCGCCGCCGAATGCTGCCGTGAGTTTATCCGTATGCGGTCCGAAGGAGCATTTGAGGTCGCTTTTATAGAGTCGGCTCACGGAGTTGCTGGTGCCCGATCCCATGGTGAAGGCAAGGCTTGAGGCTACGCCGAGGTCGCCGAACCACTCGTTATTATCCACTACCGTTGGAGGTGGTCCTTCGATGATGCCGACGAGGCGCACGAGATTGCGTAGCTCGCTGTTGCCGAACAGGGCCTTCTCGTCGTTGAAGGAACTGCGTCTCTCTACGATCTCGTTGGAGCGGATGGAGGCGATGTAGGCGTGCTTGTACCAATGGTATGGAGTCTGGTTACCTCGCAGCAGGTAGATATATTGCTTGTAGTAGAGCCCTCCGCCGGGAGCTGTCTCGGTGGTAGGATCTGCCGCGGTGGCTACGACCGTGTAGCCGTAGGGCAGGTCGGTGTAGATGGGTGCGTCGGTGGCGAAGCTGTTGCTGCCGGGGTAGAATTTCTTTAGGAAGTGTTCGCCCGTTCCCTTGCCATCATAGGTACAGTAGCTGAAGATCAGGGGATTTGAGGAAGCTTTGTAGCCGCTGGTATTGTCGGCTGCGTAGCCTTCTATATCGGCTTGGATGAGCTTGAGCGAGAAGGTCTTCGAGCGTCCTATGTCGTGATGCGCGTATTCTTCCCAGTTGGAGGGCCATATGTTATCCTTGCCATACTCGCCGCTGTAGCTGAATGCCTCGAAGGTACCGCTCTTGAGTCGGCCTACGATGAGTTTCTCCACGTTCTTTTTCTCGGTGTCGTCGTAGCCGTACCACGAGGTGGCGTCCCAGTGGTCGTCGGGATCGTATTCCATTGATATGCCTGTTGAGCCTTTTAGCTCGATATTATCGTGTCCGGCGTTGCGCACGGTGCCGCACCAGTCCCAGCCGCTGTTCAGCTCGGGGTCGCCGTATTGGTAGACTTGCAGTTTCTTGTTGGTGCGGCGGTGTAGGATGACGCAGATCTTGTCACGGTAGATGGTGGCGGCGAAGTTGGCGTAAGTTTTCCCGTCATCGAGCATACGAGTTTTCTTGTATTCTCCCTTTTTCATATCCACCTCGCCGATCCATATCTGGCCATTGGTATTATTCTTCCAGAGCACGTAGAAGCGATTGCGGTATACGATGATCTCGGCATCTTGGTATACGCCGAAATCATTGAGAAAGATCATTTTCTTACCGGTGTCGCCAACGGTGGATTGTTCCATTGTCCGGGTCTCGCCGTTCACCTCGAAAGCGATGAGGCGTATGGATGAGGGGCCGTTATTATCTATGTAGACCCCGTAGAGCTTCCCTTGGTAGTATTGTGCGTCGGTGAAGCAGTAATAGGCACCTCCGTCTTTATCTATATTGTGGAATTCTTTCACCTTATACAGTTCGGGATGTTGGCTGATCTGTGCCTTGACGGTGGTGGTAGAGGCACAGATAAGCAAAAATATGGCGATCAGCCGTATCGCTTGTGCTTTGAGTGTCGTTCTCATGTATATATCTGTTTAAGAGGTTTAGAAACTGATATTGAATTGTAACTGTACGGACTGCCTCTTGCCGAAGCTTCCGTTTACTCCGAGCGAGATGTTGTCAGCGAGGAAATAGTTCACCCCGGCCAAAGCGTACAGCTTGTGACGGGCGTGGAAGGTCTCGTCGATACGAGCGGTATAGTCCTCGCCGGCATATGTCTTGGTGAACTCGTACCGGTCTTTCATCGTGTAGTCTTTGTAGAGGATGCCGGCGTAGGGCACGAAATTGCCCAGCGCGTATCCGGCTACTACGGGCACGGCCCACTCTAGGTAACGGCGGTTGAGGCTGAGGTCTCGCAAGGGGATGGTCTTGCCTTGGTAATACACCTCGGTGGTCATGTTATCGCTGTTGGCATAGCGCACGCCGGGTTGGGTAGACATGAAAAAGCGGTCGGTGAAGGCATGGCCGTAACCTAGCCCTCCGCTGTAGATGGGTATCATGTTCTTGCTGAAGATGGTACTGCTTAGGTCGTCATCATCTCGGAAAGTCTCCTCGTGGGTGAAGTTGGTGGTACCGATGCCTGCCCACAGGCTGAGATTGTCCCATACACGATAGGAGAGGCGCAGGGAAATACTGTTCATGATGAGTCGGTGACTTACCGAGTGATTGTCCTCGTCGATTTGTTCGGATGTCCAATTCTCCGGGTTTCCCATCTGCCCATCTTCATCCACGCCAAATGACGTGGTGGAGAGCCAAGGGGTACTGGTATCGTGACTTCCGTTGATCTGTAAGTTGAAACGTTTTTTCCCCGTAGGATATTTGTCTAAGGGGATCAATATATCCGCCTTGGCTTGATAGACAGTAAAAACGGATAAGAGTAGGAGTGTAAAATGTCTCATATCGCTATTTATTTAGTTGAATCATTTACGTTGTTATAATATAGGTTGGCGAAGTACTCGATGGGAGTGTTGCCCGTCACCTCCTTGAATTGGCGGTAGAAAGAGGTACGGGAGGTAAACCCAGCCGTCTTGTATAACTCCTGCGGCTCTTGTGTGAGGCACTTGGAAAATTCCCGTATGAGGTACTCTACCCGATAGATAGCCAGCCAGCGACTGAAGTTCATACCCGTCTGATTGTTCAAGGTAGAGGATAGCCGGGTACGGTTCGTGCAAGCGAGGTTGGCCAACTGGCACAAATTGAACTGTGGATCGAGATAAGGCTTCTTATCCTCCATGATTTGTAAGATGCGGGCATATAGCCTGCGTTCGATTAGGGATGGCTTTTGCTTTTCTTCCATATTGGTACTGTCTTAAGTAACCCGCATAAGAGGGACTTGCGAGGTCAAATATAGACAGTCCCATTTGGTAAATCAAGGGATGAGAAAAGATGCGAACGTATTGAAACTTGATCCGAACGATCTGGTACACCAAAGGCCGTAAAGCCCCTGCATCAAAGGCTAGACACGTACTTTAACAGATTATTTGCCGGTCTCTTTTCGTACGTTTCTGTATTGGTTGGGCGTAAGTCCGGTGACTTGCCGGAACTGCCGGAAGAAGGAGGTTCGGGAGGTGAAGCCTGATTCGGAGGCTAGTGCGGTGATGTCGCTGTCGGGACGTAGGGCGACGAGCGAAAGGAGGTGGTGTACCCTGTATTCAGCCAGCCAACGACTGAAGTTCATTCCCGTCTGCCTATTGAGGGTGGTGGATAGTTGTGTTCGGTTAGTACCCACTAGACGGGAGAGGGTCACAAGGTCGAGATTAGGATTTAAGAAAGGCTTTTGCTCTTTCATAACTGATAGGATTCGTTGATATAGGAGATTATCAGCTTTTGTTGTGACCTCGGTGTTTGCCTCTGAATGATCTGGTAACTTTATTTGTGGCCGGGAGATTAGCGGAAGCGGATCGTGTATTAGCAACCAAGCCGCATGATGGCTTATCAATAAATCGAATAACTGGCGTAGGCGACGGCGATGATTTCTCCACCAAAGGTATCCTCCGGTTAGGATAGCCATGAGCAAAATAATGACTCCGGTAAGGATATACTGGATGAGCCGTGCCTGTTCCGCTTCCGCCTTCTGACTTTTTAAGCGGGTGGATAATAGTTCGTTTTGCAGGCTTTCGCTGATCATCTTTCTGCGTATGTTCATTTGCTCTTGGGCATAATGGGATTGTAGGGAGTCTGCCCGGTTTGCCTGTTGGATGGCTTCCGATTGATTTCCGGTCGCATAATGGCATTCGGACAACATACGTGCCACACGCACCTTATATTCCTCGATATTGTCTTTGTTCCTCAAGAGAGGCGTGGCGACATTATTGAATGAGACTCTGTCTAATTCCTCCAATACGGATAGTGCCTCTTTGTTTTTTCCATGTTTCCGGAGAGAGACGGCGTATTCCATGAAGAGTTGATATTGCAGATAGCTGATCGTGTGTATTTGGTGTTTCGCCTGAAAGTGGCGGATATCGGTAATGCATCGTTGGGTCCATTCCTCCGCTTCGGCGGTCTTTCCCGTACGGCTTAATGCTATAGCTTTTACTAAGTGAGGAGAGCTTATCACTTTATATTTCAAGTTCACCAATGCTGAATCCGCATAGATGAGTGCTTGGGGATATAATCCACATTCAAGACAAGCGCTAGCCGCCGTGATATACCAGTTTTGAGGATTTATATATGCATATTTTCGTGCCTCGTTTATCCATCGCTCGCATTCTGCGGGTTGGCGTATCTGTGCGTGAAGAAATGCCATACGCAGGTGATTCATGAGAAGGTGCTTGTCTTTTATGCGGATGGCATAAGGTTTCATGCGGTCGAGTAGCATTCTCGCATGGGCCGTGTCCTGTAATCTGCAATAGCGGGTGTATATGATTTGGCGGGTTGCCAGCAAAAGCGAGTCATTCCCTATTTCTTGGGCATGGGTTTCTATCTCTTCGCATAGCTGGTCGTTCAAGGGACCGCTCAACAAAGAATAATCATTCAGTTGCGCTATTTGCTGATCCAATTGCTGCTTGGGTGGAAGAAGAGAGTGGGAGTCGCAGGCGTAAAGGACTGACAGTAGGAATATGTAAAGTATGCTTGTTTTCATGATGTCATAGTTTTATTTGTAATTCCAGACCGAAAAAAGGCTGGGTATTTTGTTGAAGGTAAGATCTCGTGCTGGCCGAATAGCGAGTGGGGCGTAAATCGGCGAGGTTGTTGGCAAAGAATGCCAGCGTGATGTGCTCTCCGAAAGCTTTGTTTACCCGGATATTCAGCATACCATATGGTTTATAAGAGTTTGGCAGGAATCGTTCCGGCGCGGTGGTGGAGAGTAAAGGCGCGAAGGCTGGATCCTCTTTCTGTGTCTCGGTGAACGGATGTATGATTCCGTCTGTTCCACACCAATATAGGGGCCATACATTCTCGCCAGTGCTACCGTTGTAGAGCGTACGATATTTATAGAGCCATATCATTTGCCACGTAAGGGTAGTGACCAGTCCGATTCTGGGGATGCGCGTGATGAAACGGAAGTTCGTGGAGATGATCTCCGAACGACTTTCATTTCCCGGTCCGCCTTGCTTGTCGTAAAAACCTACGTAGGGGTATTCTGTTTTATCTGTGTACTGGATCGGCCAGATCCCGTTAAGGGCCGTATTCTTTTCTCGTACATATAACCAGATCCCGTCTACGATTAGGGAGGTACGCAAGGGTGAGAAAGTCCCGAGGTCCGCTACCATCTCGATCCCATGTTTCTTCCTATGGAGTGTATTGACTGGTACAGATACCGGCGTGTAACTATATTTCTCTTGATAAGGGACAGCCTTACCGTTCACCCATACCTGTCCATCTTTGTATTCAGGACGAAGTTGGGCGGTTGATAGATAATCATATTCCCGATAGCTGAATGGAATATATTGCGCCGAGGAGGAAAAGCCATCCGTTTGTTTCTCGAAAAAAGCGGTCATGTCAAGTCGGATGGCCGGAGTCTTCCCTATAAGGCCAACCTCTATCTTTCGATTTACGGTAGGTTTTAATTTCATATTTTGTTCCATTCCGGGGGCATGTGTCGTGAGAATACCAAGGGTGTTTCCACTTTCATTGCTATCATTATAATAGAAAGAGACCTTATCATTATAAATAGCTTCCGGGTAGAGTTTATCCAATGTCGGCATGAAACTGATCCATCCGAGCCCACCTTTTAAACTCAATGTATAGCCGGAGGGAGAGGAGAAGAGAGACCATAAGAGATTCAGGCGAGGTTCTGTCTGATAGATTAAGGCATAATCCCGGCTTTTCAATCCTTGATTTCTTAATCCGGCTTCTACATGGAGGTTGGAAGTCCGGTATGTGGCCTCAATGAAGCCACCGAACGTATGCAAGGACGGGATTTCCCGGAATGAGCGGGGACGGATAGATGTAGAAGGAGGCCTCTGCCGATCGAAATCCCTGCCTCGCCCTTCGTTACCCTCACTACGGTATGAGAATCCGGCTACTAAGCTGATCTCCCTCCCTTGTCGTAGAGGGAATAAGGTAGACGCCAGCATCTCGGTTTCTACATAAAAAGGTTGGCTTTCATTGACTAATGTGTACATGTAGTTTGAGGATAAAACACGGGCTTCCCATTCGCCGCTCTCTTTCTGGTCTGTATAAAGCTGGCTAGAGGCATTGTTGACCTGACTCTTTGTTTGTTTGCTTTTTTGAAGGGAACCGTCTATTCTCAGAGACAGCTTCTTGAGCCAACGTCGGTCGGGTTGCCATTCCCCTTGTATGGAAAATCGCTGATCCAATCGTTGTCTTTGTGTATGATTCTGCTCGTTGACGAATTGCTTTTCCTTTCCTATGCGAGAGGTGTAAGTAAGGCTTAATTCTAGTTTTTTCCCTGCGGGCAACCAATGGTAAAGGTTTGCCAAGCGTATGCCGCCGGTATGGAAATCGCCTTGGCTGGTATAGTCCGCTAACAGGTTGAGCGTATGGCCTTGTGGGGAGATACAGAAGCCTTTTCCAAGCATATATTGTTTCAGTTTCGGATTGTAACGTATGCTGGTGGAGAGAGGCATTCTACCTTGATGAGTCTTGAGTAATAATACGCTATTTGTTAAGTTTCCGTACCGGGCAGAAGGTATTCCCCGGATGATTTCCGCCTCTTTCACTTGGTTGAGAGATAGAAAACGGGCATCATATCCTTCGTAAGGCTCGTTGATGCCGGTGTTGAAATGAAGAGGAGAGCCGTCTACCCATATTTGGGCACCCATAGCTGCGTTCTTATGAAATTGGTTTACCCCGTTCTTTAAAGAAACCTCCCGCACTGAGAAATATTGTGCGTCTGTCACCCCAGAATTATTGGTGAGACCTCCCGGTAATAATTGTGTCAGATCAGCGATCGTGATCGGTTGCGTGTGTTCTAATGTTGATGCAGGAAGCAAGGAAACCGTACCCGGAGTCTTAGACTCGATGGCTGTTACCAAAATGTTGGGTAAATAAAAGGACAGAGTATCCGGTTGCTTTTGCCCGTGAAGGTAATTGCCCGGATGAAGTGATGACAATAAGAGAAATATCGTCACGATCTTTATTGGTGTTTTGTACAAAGTTGAGTAACGCATAGTATTAAGACCTATTATAGCCAGATGACAATACTGAGATTTCCGCCCCCTCCGAGGGGCGATTGAGGACTTGTCGTTTGTTCGAGACTACCTATTAAACGAAATCCCGCTGATAAGGCGGAATGAATGGGATGCCGATATTCCATTTCCGCACCGATACCCAGACGGGTTGCCGTGCGAGCAATAAAATCCTCGTTCACTTTTTGCATGTTCTGCTCTAGCTTGATTTCTGCAGAGCCATTCTCATCCTTCTGCGTTTCCTTCTCCCATTTGATCTCGGTGCCATAGCCCGACACGATATACACGGACGGGCGGATACTTAGCTTGTTTTCTTTAGGTAGGCGGATTTGTCGAAGAAACGCGATCTCTCCGTGGAAGAGTCCTGTATATTGTTTGACCGTAAAAGGATATATGTAGAAATCATTTTCCAAACGATTCCATCCGACAGTCATTTGCCATGTGGATACCTTTTCGCCCGAAGTATCATTCTTTGTCGCCTCGTAACTTAGTTGGGTAGATAACATCCGTTGCCTTGCTAGGCGATAGGTGGCGAATGTAGTCCATATGGCAGACGAGCTTGTGGTGGGATTCCGTTGTAATATGCGGTTGGCCGTAGTTTGGTTGAATCGGGCTGTGGGCGACCAGATATGCGTCCACGATTTATTCGTTCGGGTAAAACGACCTTGGTAACTGATTTGATGCAGCCGTTCTTCCCAGCCTCTCAAGTTGCCGGAGTTATTTGGATTGTCCGCTAATTGCTGGGTCTCGTAGAAGAGATCATGGAAAAGACTCCAATGCTCTTTTAGGGTTTCCGTTTGCAAGGAAACACCTAGGCGTTTTCCTTGGCTGCGAAACAGGAAACTTCCCGATAATTCTTGCATCGGAAGCCAATACCCCAGAGGAAATGTATAAAGTTTATCTTTACTATCCGTATCATACGTTAATTCCTCTGTTCGATGGGTATAATGGATCGAGGCTCCAAAACGTCTGCGTACTTGTTCGTAAACGACACCTCCTGATATCCGGATTAAGTGTGCCATCCCATGGTAGATATGGTAAGAGGAGCGATCTTCGTTGCTTGTAGCTGTATAGTCTCCATCTATCCCGACCTTGATTTTCGGGGATAAGACGTAAGCCGCTTGTCCGTAGATCCTGTATTTCTCGATGCGTTGTGGCTCTCCCAAGGAATCGCCGGCCGTAATCAGATAGTCCGGTTGCGATAATAAATTCCATTTTCTCCCTTCCAGTAGGCTTTGCGACCAATCGATACCACCCGCCAGCCAAAGCAGACCCAGCTTTCGGTTACCGGATACATAAGCCCTATAGGTCTGTGTTTGATCCGGCTGGTCGCTGGCAGGTAAGGCGGCTTGATGGATCAAATAACTTAAACCAGCTTCCATAGCGCTGTCCTTAGGCACATAGCTGATGCTGACAGGATTGGCGGATAAAGCCCATGCGCTCTCTTGTTGAGCCCATGACCGTGAGGCATAGACAGATAGTGATATCATATATAGAATGATAGTGATCTTCATAGAGGCTTACCGTTTTAAGGAAGGTGGACTTTTCTCGAAATCCTCGGCGGTGTTATTGGAATCTTTCCAGCGGAAGCGTTTCCCCTCTTGCTCATATTTCCGACGCATTGCCAGGCCGGAGCCGCCGGACGTGGCTATACCCGGACTCACATCCATAGAAGATGGGATACGTGTGTAAGCTACCGTAGAGGTTGAAGAGACGAAATTTGCGATATCCAGCACCCAATCAGCGGGTATATGGAGGTATTTTAGCGTATTGAAACTCTCAGGTTCTTTTTGGATGTGATCCGGATTGGCGATCCATTCTCTTAAGTCCGTTTTGGGACGGAACAAGAGGATCGTCGGGCCGTTCATGGAAAACAGATAGGAGAAACCGGTGCCACGCCATACCAAGTTTAGAGGTTTTACACCGGCGGAGATTTGGCTTCCGGTCAAGATAGGATCCCAAAAAGCCCATTCCACGCTGGATAAATCGAGCGAGGCCGGAACTCCCACTTCGCTATTGGTATGGTTTATGGCGTTAATCGCTATCGTTTGTCGCTCCCCCGGTTGAATGGGATATTCGGCTCCCGTTCCCGGAAACTCCCAGCACATCATGAATAAAGGTATTTCTTTCATATCGGTATGGAGCATCCATCCGGAAGGCTTTGTCACGCTTACGGGTCCTGCTTGTGCGATACATAGGCCATCTAGGAAAATCAAGTCATCGGAGTTATTGACCAACGTGAGGTATTGATCTTTGTTATAGACATTTTTCCCGTCAGGCCAGAGACAACCGCTGAAATAAATCTCGCTAATCAGTAGACGGCCTCGTTCGGACACTTCCAAAGGTATTTCCACGGATCGTTCTTCTC
The DNA here is from genome assembly GCF_003635435.1 of Parabacteroides sp. AF21-43. Lineage (NCBI taxonomy): Bacteria > Pseudomonadati > Bacteroidota > Bacteroidia > Bacteroidales > Tannerellaceae > Parabacteroides > Parabacteroides sp. AF21-43. Next base: position 233,338 of record NZ_QTMG01000002.1, read on the forward strand.
CATTGGCCTCGAACTGGATATTGGAGAGGCTACCACTCAATATATAATCCCTGTTGCCAGTCGTGGTTTCCTGATTTGCGGAGATTGCGCATATGCCAGCGGTTAGTTCAAATAGAGCGAGTCCATTTGTGTCGGTGGTCGTGGTGTAGACACAGCCTATACTTTGATTGATTAGTGTGACCGGGATATTCGCCAAGGAGATATCTGCGTATCCGGAAGGTTTCTTCAATTGGATATGGATACTCCCCGTTTTGAAATACTCATTCTCGCATCCTGCCAGAAAACACAGACAGAGCAGGTGGGTGAGGAGAGAAAGATGTTTGTCTATCATGAATATGGGGCATTGTGCTTAATAACTGTAGACAAATATATGTGATTTTTTTATATTTCCATTTAGGAGCTAAAAACATTAACATGTGTTCTTCTTATTTCGGTAGCTTCAGCACGAACCGGATCAAGGCCACGAACACCTTCCCGTACCGGTCCAGCTTGATTTGCCCCACGCCCCGGATGTCGCTGAACTGGTCCAAGGTGACCGGTTTCTTCTCCACCATGTCTTCCAAGGAATCGTCGGAGAAGATGATATAAGCCGGCGTATGCTCTCGCTCGGCAATTTGCTTGCGAAGCTGTCGGAGGGAGTCCAGCAAGGTCTCGTCCGTGGAGGCGGACCGGATCGGCCGGATCGGCTGGGCTTTGAAGGAAGATTTCCGCTCGCCTCTCCGGACGGGGCGTGTCAGCTCATCCGGTTCCCGATAGATGACGAGCTGGGCCTTTTGCTCCCCGTACAGGACACGCCTGCCTAACGGGGTCATCCGCAAGACACGCTCGGCGGCGTAGTCGATCTCCATGTACCCGAGTTGGATCATCTGGTAAATGTACTCCTTCCATTCCTTATAAGAGAGGTCCCGTCCGGCGCCGTACGTCTTTAGCTTATCGTATCCTCTCTCCAAGAGTTCCGCCCGACCGGAGGCACGTAATATGTCGATCAGCATTTGCATGCCTACATGCTCGCCGGTCCGGATGACGGCGCTCAGCGCTTTTTGTATCAAGACACTGCCATCGAAGCGTTGCGGAGGGTTCTTGCACACGTCGCAGTTGCCGCAATCATGGTCCGCTTCCTCGCCGAAGTAACTGAGCAGGACACGGCGGCGGCACATATCGGACTCGCAATACCGTCTCATCCGGTTTAGCTTCTCCAAGTTCACCTCGCTTTGGCCACTCTCCTCGGCGAAACGGCGAAGTACGATCAAGTCGCTCAAGGAATAGAACAGGAGGGTATCGCTTTTCATCCCGTCCCTTCCGGCACGGCCGATCTCTTGGTAGTAATTCTCGATACTCCCCGGCATGCTGTAATGCACGACCCAACGGACATTACTCTTGTCGATACCCATCCCGAAAGCTACCGTGGCGCACACCACGTCCACCCGGTCGTTGATGAAATCGTTCTGGGCCTGTTCCCGTTGGGCGGGCAGGAGGCCGGCGTGGTAGGCGATCGCCTTGATATTATACATCGCCAACTCATCGGCCAGCTCGGTCGTATCGTTGCGGCGCATGCAATAGATGATACCGCTCTGCTCCCGGTGCCCCCGGATGAAATGGACGATGGCGGCGATCTTCTCTTTCTTGTTAAGTCCCCGGCGTACCGTGAGGGAGATATTCGGGCGGTCGAATGACGATATGAACGTTTGGGGCGTGCGAAGCCGTAACTGCTCTAGGATATCCTTCCGGGTGATTTTATCGGCGGTAGCGGTCAGGGCCACGACCGGGACTTTCGGGAAACGTTCCTTCAAGATCGCCAGTTGCGTGTATTCCGGACGGAAGTCATGTCCCCAATGCGATACGCAATGCGCCTCGTCGATAGCGATGAGCGAGATGTCCAGCCGGGGCAGGAACCAGTCCGCTTCCATCTTGATCCGTTCCGGGGAGATATACAATAATTTGATCTTGCCCTGCACGCAAAGTTGCTTCACCTGTTGTTGCTCCTCTTCCGGCATCATACTGTTCAACGCCGCCGCCGGGATGCCGTTGGCGATCAACCCCTCTACTTGATCCTTCATCAAGGCGATCAAGGGGGACACCACCAAAGCCGTACCCGGCAGATAGATAGCCGGTAGCTGGAAACAGATCGACTTGCCTCCACCCGTGGGCATCAGCACCAACGAGTCCTCTTTCTGTAAGATACGCTGTATGATGTCCGCCTGCAAGGGACGGAAGGAGGTATATCCGAAGAACTTCTTCAGTAGTAGTAATAATTCTTTCATATCGCTTTACGGGCATAAAAAGCGCAAAGATAGTTTATATCATAAAGTTTTACTACCTTTGCCCGCATTATTTACATAACGAGCCGTGATGGCTCACCCTATTTTAGAATGACATTTGAAGATTTAGATTTGATAGAGCCGATACGTAAGGCTCTCGTGCAAGAAGGTTATACGACTCCAACACCTATACAATCAGAAGCGATTCCCATCGTTTCGCAAGGTTATGATTTATTGGGTTGCGCCCAGACAGGAACCGGTAAGACGGCGGCGTTCTCCATCCCGATTATCCAGCGGTTATATCTCCAGAAGAAGAAAGGTTACAAACGGGGTATCAAGGCATTGATCCTTACGCCTACCCGTGAGCTTGCCATCCAGATCGGAGAGAGCTTTGCCGCTTACGGCCGTTTCGCCGGATTACGCCATACGGTGATATTCGGCGGGGTGGGACAGAAGCCCCAGACGGAAGCCTTGGAAAGAGGCATCGATATATTAATCGCTACGCCGGGACGTCTGCTGGACTTGATCGGACAAGGATTCATCCACTTGGATACCTTGGAGTATTTCGTCTTAGACGAGGCGGACCGTATGTTGGACATGGGCTTTATCCATGACATCAAGCGTATTTTACCGCTATTGCCCAAGAAACGCCAGTCCTTGTTCTTCTCCGCTACCATGCCCCCTGAGATCGAGCGCTTGGCAGGTACGATCTTGAGCGAGCCGCAAAAGGTGGAAGTAACCCCGGCCTCATCGACCGTGGATGCGATCGACCAATCCGTTTATTTCGTCGAGAAGGCCGAGAAGATCAACTTGCTGAAAAGCTTGTTGGAGAACCCGGAACTGGAATCCGTATTGATCTTTACCCGTACGAAACACGGGGCGGACAAGGTGGCCCGTGTCTTGTCGAAAGCGGAGATAGGGGCGGAGGCGATCCATGGCAACAAGAGCCAGACCGCTCGCCAGCGTGCCTTGACGAATTTCAAGGATCATACGACCCGTGTGCTGATCGCTACGGATATCGCCGCCCGTGGAATCGACGTGGATCATCTGACGCACGTCATTAACTATGAGCTTCCTAACGTACCCGAGACTTATGTACATCGGATCGGGCGTACGGGTCGTGCGGGCCGTGAAGGTGTGGCTTTCTCTTTCTGCGACGCCGAGGAGGTACCTTTGTTGAAAGATATCCAGAAACTGATCGGCAAGGAAGTCCCCGTAGCTGGTGGCCATATGTATGAGACCAAGGAGGTGAAAGCCGCCGTAGCCGAGAAGAAAGAAGCGATCAAGCAAGAGTCGAAACGCCGTAATATGTTCGGAAGCAAACGTGACGGCAGTTACTGGCGTAACAAGAAGCGTGCCGCCAATTCCTCTAAGTAATCTAAGTTATTGTATTGCAACGATGTATAGTGCCAGTCCTTTCCATAGCATTGGCACAGTCGTGCCACGCCGGTGGCATAGCCGTGCCACAACGATGGCAAGGGCGTGCCATAAGGATGGCACAGCTATGCCACCCATATGCCACCCGGTTCGTCACCTAAGTATCCAAACAGTCCGCTTTAGCGAGCTGTTTGGCGCTATTACCCTATACTTTCTTTTAAAATGAGGTAATCTCTGGAATATTTCATTATTTTTGTGATTCAATTGTGAGTGAAACTTAAGGGTTGACGTTTGTGCTGATTGTAAAGGAGGACATAATATCTCGGATCAATAATGGCGATGCCAAAGCATTTGAACAATTATATACGACCTTCTACGTGTACTTGTGCGCCGTAGCGACTAAATATGTCTATAATTCGGAGGCGGCACGTGAGATCGTTAATGATGTTTTTATGAATGTATGGAATCACCATTCGGCGTTAATACATCCGGTAAACGCTTATTTAATTCGCTCGGTACGTAATTATTGCCTGAATTATTTAAGAGATAAACGCCAGCAAGAAGTCCCTTTATCAGATGTACAAGAAAACTTATTGTCGATACAAGAGTTGCAGATAGACGCCGATCCCCATCCGTTGGCTTATCTGGAGAATAAGGAATTCGAGGAGAAAATCTATCGTGCCGTGGATTCCTTGCCCGCTAAATGCCGGGATATCTTCGTGCAATATCTTTACCATAACAAGACCTATGAGGAAATAGCGATAACAAATCATATCAGTTCCAGTACGGTACGAGTACAGATCAAGATCGGTTTGGCGAAGTTGCGTGAACTTTTAGGCGATCTTTACCCTCTTTTCTTACTTATATTTAATTTTTTCGAAAAATAATTGGAATCTCCTTAAACGGAATCTCTAAAACATGTGTATATAATAGAAACCGGGTTAAAAACCGGCTCCTTTGTTAATATCATGGAAATAGAGAATAAACACATAGAAGATTTAATTTATAGCTACCTCATGGGAGATATATCCGAGGAGGGGCGAAATGAATTACTACAATGGTTGGAAACGGATGACGCTCATAAACAGTGCCTTTCCGAGATGGCGGATTGTTGGGCGACGGCGCATGTACCTTTGTTTGCCTCTGATATGAAAGCCGATTTCCAAAAACATTTCGGGGCACTTATCGATCCCGCTATTCCTTCTGAAAAGAATCATTGGCTAAATTTTCGGTTTTTAGGAAAAGTTGCCGCCTCGGTCTTGATCGTGGTATCGGTGGGGACTGCCTCTTATTATATAGGTACGAGACATAATCAGCCGAAATCTGCCGCCTTGGCTTATTTTGAGACGACAACTCCTATGGGAGCCCAAACGAAAGTCGTTTTGCCGGATCAATCCGTGGTTTGGGTCAACGCAGGTTCCACGTTGAGATATGGCAGTGATTTCAATACGAACGGACGTAGCGTACAATTGGATGGTGAGGCTTACTTCGAGATTACCCGGGATTCCCTTAAGCCTTTTATCGTAAAATCAAAGAGATTGGATATCAAGGTTCTAGGAACTAGCTTTAACGTAAAGGCTTACGGAATGGATGAAACGACCGATGTCACTCTGGTGTCGGGAAAAGTAAACGTGAGCTTGCGGGATGAGGTTGCCCATGCGGGCGATGTGACCTTGACTCCAAACCGGAAACTAAGCTTTAATAAGCAGACCAATAAGGTAAGAGTCAGTGAGGTGGATGCCAAGGATGCTCTCTCTTGGATGGACGGTAGCCTGAAATTCTCCGAACAACCTTTCATGAGTATCGCCAAGGATTTGGAACGTAAGTTCAACGTGCGTATCCGCGTCGAGAGCGATCCTTTGAGAAAGGAAATCTTCTCCGGCAGCTTTACGAAAGATTATTCGTTGGATAAGATCCTTCGTGAGGTGGACGTGGATCACAAATATGTGTGGACTCGTTCGGGAGATGAGATTATTATAAAAGATAAATAAAAATACAAACCTTAATCCTAAGGTGTAAGTGTGGAAAATAGTATAAACGAGAAAATTATTTATTAAATCTAACTTTAATGGAAATGAACTATTTCAAGAAGACCGGTAAGATGATGGTAGCCGCATGTATGCTTGCGGGACTGCCGTTTATTCCCGGTACGGTTTCAGCGTCCGAACTTCAGACACAAATGATGTCTGTTCAAATGGAAAGTACGACATTAAAAGAACTTTTCGATTTGATCGAGGAAAAATTTAATTACACGTTCCTTATCCGTAACAATGACATCAATCTGAATGAGCGTATCTCAATCGACATGTCGAACCGTTCGGTCGAGGAGATTTTGACGACGGCGCTGAAAAATCAGCATGCTGATTTTATTGTAAACAACAATAGGATTGTTGTTTACAAGTCATCTTCTAATCCAAATGAATTGAGAAACGCGGAGAGAATGGTGGCGCAGCAGACAATTACGATTTCAGGTACCATTGTTGACGCGGTGACGGGTGAGCCGGTAATCGGCGCGAACGTGCTTGTGAAAGGCACTACGAACGGTACCAGTACCGATTTCGATGGAAAGTTTAGTTTGGAAGCTCCGGCCGGAGCTACTTTAGTCGTTTCTTACATCGGTTATGTGAACCACGAGGTTAAGGCGACTAGCGCTCCGATGACTATCCGTATCAAGGAAGACACTCAGAACCTTGAGGAGGTGGTTGTTGTTGGTTACGGCGTGCAAAAAAAGGAAAGCTTGACGGGTGCCATGCAGGTGGTGAGCAACGAGAAATTGTTGGATGCCACTAGCCCTACGGTCGAGAACTTATTGTCTGGTAAGGCTCCGGGCGTACAGGTTACTTCGGGTGGTGGTCAGCCGGGCGCTGCCGGTAAGGTGGTGATCCGTGGTAAGTCTACGGTAAACGGTAGCACGGACCCTCTTTGGATCGTGGATGGCGTAATCGTCGGTACGGATGCGGGTAGCTTGAACCCGGCTGATATCGAGTCTATGTCTATCTTGAAGGATGCCGCTTCAACCGCTATCTATGGTTCTCAAGGAGCGAACGGTGTTATCGTGGTGACTACGAAGAAAGGTAAGATCGGAAAAGCTACGATTAACGCTTCCGTAAAGATGGGTGTGAACCAGTTGCACCGTGGAAACATGAATATGATGAACGGCGAGGAATTATATGATTATTATAAATCTTTCGCAAATCAAGACGCCCTTCCGAGTTATTTTACGGAGGATTTGCGCAACCGTAACTTCGACTGGTGGAAAGAGGGTACGCATCTGGGCTTCGCTCAAGATTACAATGTTTCTGTTTCCGGAGGTTCCGAGAAGATCAAGACTTATACTTCCGTTGGTTACTACGATGAGGATGGTGCCGTGAAAGGATATGACTACAAGCGTTATAACTTACGTTTCAATGTGGATTACCAAGCGACGGATTGGTTGACTATCAAACCTAAAGTATGGGCTACCCGTAGCGACGTGATGGACCAGCAACAAGATCTAGGCGCTATCATGTACGTTAATTTCCCTTGGGACTCCCCGTATGACGAGAATGGCGACTTGATCCAGCAATACAGACCTTCAAACTGGATTAATAGTGATGCTACCAATTACTTGTATGATCTGCAATGGAATTACGACAAAAGCACCTCTTATGAGTTCATGGGTAACTTTGACTTCGATATCAAGTTTACCGATTGGTTGACTTTCTCATCCGTGAATAACTATAAATATAATAGTATCCTTTTTAAGAGCTATCAGGATCCTCGTTCTAAGGCGGGAGAGGCAGATAACGGATTATTGCAAGATAAAACCACTGCCTCCTATAGAGTATACAGTAACCAATTGCTCCGTTTCAACAAAGTATTCGATAAGCACTCTATCAACGCTATCTTGGCTTATGAGTGGAATACCTATACACAAGAGATCAAGGATCAGACAGCGGCTAGTTTCGCTCCGGGTTTCTCTGTAGCCGATGTCGCTACTACTCCTAAGACGATAAAGGGAGAGCAAAAAGAGTGGGCCGTACAATCTTATTTGTTCAATGCCAACTATGCGTATGATAATCGTTATTTGTTGTCTTTCTCATTCCGTCGGGATGGTGCCTCCAACTTTGGTACGGACGCTAAATATGGTAATTTCTTCTCCGTCAGCGGTGGTTGGAATATCCATCAGGAGGAATTCTTCAAGGCTAAGGATTGGGTACAACAGTTGAAGTTACGTGCAAGTTATGGTTCCGTAGGTAACCGTCCGACCGAATTATATTCTCAATATACGGTGTACGCCATGTCTACGGGATATAATGGTGATCCGGGTGCGGTAATCGAACAGAAGGAAAACAAGAACCTGACTTGGGAGAAGACTTATACGGCAGGTGTAGGTATCGACGCTATCTTGTTTGATCGTTTGACTATCAACTTGGATTATTATAATAAGAAAACAACCGATTTGCTTTACAAAGTGCCTCTGCCTGGTGTAACGGGTATTGTTGGTATCTATCGTAATGTGGGTGCCGTCAAGAATAATGGTTTCGAGGTCTCGATGAACGTGGACATCTTGAAAGGGGGCGATTGGAGTTGGAGCGTCGCAGCTAACTTAGGTCTGAACCGTAATAAGATCACTGAGTTATATGGTGGCAAGAGCGAGATCATCACTTCTAACGCCGGTTCAAGTTATGCCATTTCGATGGATAAGATATTGACTCCGGGACAAGACGTGGATACTTGGTATGGTACCGAATGGGCAGGCGTAGATCCGGAGACAGGTTCTCCGTTATGGTATACCACGAATGAGAATGGGGAACGTGTAACGACCTCGAATTATAGTGACGCATCTAAGCACCAGACTATAATAGGTAAGTTGAGCCCCGATTTCTACGGAGGTTTCTCTACTGACTTATCTTGGAAAAACATTGATCTCTCCGCTGTCTTCGGTTATTCCGTAGGAGGTGATATTTATAATTACGACCGTTCGATGTATGATAGTGACGGCGCTTATGTAAATTATAACCAGATGAATTTGAAGGAAGGTTGGAATCGTTGGGAAAAACCGGGCGATATCGCTACCCACCCCAAGGCGGAATATGGCAATAAGAGCCAATCCAGCAAGGGATCTTCCCGTTATCTGGAGGACGCTAGCTACTTACGCTTACGTAGCTTGACGTTAGGCTATACATTACCTTGGAAGATTCAGTATGTAGATAATATCCGTCTTTCTTTCTCGGGTGAGAACTTGTTTGTCCTTTCCGGTTTCTCCGGAGTTGACCCGGAACTTCCGGCTGAGGTTGGCAATAAATACAAGGCAGGCTCGGTTGGTGTGGCGATCTCTCCGTACCCACAAGCTCGTAAATTCATGTTTGGTCTAAATGTTACATTTTAATTAAAGGAATCATAATGAAAAAAATCGCTATAGTGGCTCTTGCGGCAGCGGCCACGTTCATAACAAGCTGTGATATCGAACGTCTACCTTACGATAAGTACACGGAAGACAAGATCATGGAGGACAAAGATGCCGCGGTGGATGTTTTGCTAAACGGTTGTTACGCAAAACTGAAAAAGGCATCCGAACACTTGCATTATTGTGGTGAGTTCCCGGGGGATAACGTTTGTAAGGATAAACCGACAACCAATCCGTTCGGTACTTATTTTACCTATCAGCATACGGTAAATAACGGTGGTCTTACTACGGTTTGGAACAGTGCCTATAATATCATCTCACAGACTAGTTCTTTGATGAAGATGATTAATGAGGGCGAGTCTGCTGAGTTGGATCAGAAGTTGGGCGAGGCTTATTATATGCGCGGCATGATGTACTTCTATCTTTGCCGTGTGTTTGGCCGTCCTTATTATCAGGAACCGGAGAAGAATCTGGGCTTGCCGATCGTAAACGGTATGCCTGAGGATATGGATAATCTGGATCTTCCGGATCGTTCGTCCGTGAAGGATACGTATGATCAAGCTCTGTCTGACTTGAAAAAGGCGGAAGAGCTGATGACAACGTTTAAATCTACCGCTTATGCCTCAAAATATGCGGCTCAAGCTTTATTGGCGAAGGTCTATATGTATATGAGTGGCACGTTTGAGAATCCGAATAAGGAATATGCCCAATTATCTTATGATTATGCGAATACGGTAATCGAGAGTGGCCAGTTCTCTATGTTGGACCGTGCTAACTTTATGCGTTATAATGAGTTCGCTCCGGATGCCGCTTCACAGACAGAGACTATTTTCGCCGTGAAGTTTATAGCCTCAGACTGGGAAGATTGGGGTGATCCGCTAGGAAGTATGTACGCTGAGATCGATGGTCAAGGCTGGGGTGAGGTTTACGCCAGCGCTAAGTATATGGATTTGTTGCATGAGACAGGAAAAGGAACCGATGCACGTGAGGCGTTTATCCATCCGCAATATAAGGAAGACGCCAATGGAAATCAGATCCCCGCTTTCCGTTTTGTAGCTAACTTATATACGGACGGCAAGATTTCCGGTTACGTATATCGTCAAGGTGAGACCAAGGAAGTAGGAGGTAAGTTAATCGCTACGGTAGATGGTGAAGAATATACATTAACTCCGGTAGATGTGGACAATAAGCGTTATTCTATTAGCTATAAGGGAGAAACGTATGAGGGAGATTATGACTACTTTATGTTGGAAAGTCAAGGTAACCCGAAATTCTATAGCTATAAGTGCTCTAAGCAAGATGGCTATCCTCACCTTTATTCTCCGGTTATCTCTCGCTTAGGTGAGTTATACCTGATTCGCGCCGAGGCTAGCGCTAAATTAGGAAACTATACAAAAGCATTAGCCGATTTGAATACCGTTCGTACCCGTTCCTTACCTAACGCCGGATATAAATCTTTGGATGCGACAAACGCTCATGAGCTTATCATGAAAGAACGTCAGTTGGAATTAGCTTATGAGGCTGACCGTGGTTTTGATGTATATCGTGTAGGCGATACGATGAAACGTCATTACCCGGGATTCCATGACGGCGTGCCTGAATATCCTGCTACCAGCCCGTTGGCTATCCAGTATATTCCGCAGTCTGAGATTAACGCTTATCCGGGTACATTAACTCAGAATCCGTAATAAGCGATGAATAAGTATTGTATAATGAGTGTGTTGGCAGGGTTTTCCTTGCCAACAACTTTAATAGCTCAATCAGCTCCCCGGCAACCTAACGTGGTGATCATCGTAGCTGATGATCTCGGGTATGGTGATCTAAGCTGTTACGGGGCTCATCGCATACAGACTCCGGGAATGGATCGTATCGCAAATGAAGGCATACGCTTTACGCAAGGTTATTGTACGGCGGCTACTTCTACCCCCAGCCGGTATTCCTTGCTTACCGGATTATATCCTTGGACAAATAGGGAAGCCAAAATACTTCCCGGCAATGCGGCTCTGATTATCAATACTCAACAGGTTACCTTGCCGAAGGTGATGAAGCAAGCGGGCTATGTCACCGGCTCGGTCGGCAAATGGCATCTGGGATTAGGTGACGGGGCGGTAGACTGGAACAAGCTGGTTTATCCCGGAGCGAAAGAGATCGGTTACGACTATTCTTTTATCCAAGCTGCTACCAATGACCGGGTTCCCTGTATCTTTATCGAGAATGGGAGAGGTGTAAACCTCGATCCGAACGATCCTCTCTATGTCAGTTATAAGGAGAATTTCCCCGGGGAACCGACTGGGAGGGATAATCCTGAATTACTGAGAATGCTCCCGAGTGTCGGGCATGCCGGCGCTATCGTAAACGGTGTACCTCGAATTGGTTTCCAGAAAGGAGGCAAGACCGCCCAATGGAAAGATGAGGATATGGCAGAGTTGTTCCTTGAGGAGGCGAAAGGTTTTATGAAAGAGAATAAGGATAAACCTTTCTTCCTGTACTATGGCTTGCATCAACCGCATGTACCTCGTGTACCGAACGAGAGATTTGCGGGTAAGTCGGGGATGGGACCTCGTGGAGATGTTATCTTGGAAGCGGATTGGTGCGTGACCGAATTCTTGAAGGAAATGGATAAGTTGGGGCTAACGGAAAATACATTAGTTATTTTCACTAGCGATAACGGACCGGTTCTGGATGACGGTTATCAAGATCAAGCCGTGGAATTGGTAGGGGATCATAAGATGGCCGGACCGCTTCGTGGAGGAAAGACGAGCTTGTATGATGGTGGGACCTGTATCCCGTTCATGCTTCGTTGGCCTGCGGAAGTTAAGCCGGGCGCTGTGTCGGATGCCTTGGTTTGCCAGATGGATTTGTTAGCCTCGCTGTCGGCGTTGATCGGACAGACCTATTCTGATAAGGTAGATAGCCAAAACACCTTGCCTGTATTTCTAGGAAAAGGTGGTAATGGGCGAAAGGAACTTGTCTTGGAAGGTTATTTCAATTATGCGCTACGTGATGGTGATTGGGTCATGATCCCACCGTATCCGGATACCTATGGCGATGCGGAGGAGGCTGCCTTTGCCGGAAATAGTAACTGTTATCAATTATATAATGTAAAGGAAGACATCGGTCAGCAAGTTAATTTGGCGGAAAAAGAACCTATAAGACTTCGACAGATGATGATGACCTTCGAGAGGCTAAAAAGGGAAACCGGAAAGATAACGAACTTTTAGTCTTGGACTCTTTATTTTTCAAAATACTCAATAACGTTTTGATTGAAAAAATATTTTTTTAATTTTGTATCCTCAAAACACAAACTAATTTATAAAATATATGGAAAACACTCGTCGTTCATTCCTTAAGAAAGTATCTGCCGCCGGTATTGGTGCCGCAGGCTTGGCAATGGCCGGAAACGCCGGAGCTACAACAACCGCCGCTGAACCCCAAAAGAAAAAAACAGCCGGTAAAGATGATGGTAAATTACGTTTCGGTTTCATCGGAACGGGTTCTAGATGCCATGAGCATATTAATAATGTATTGGCGATCCCCGGTAATAAGATCGTAGCGATTTGCGATATCCAACAGGGCCCGATCGATAGTACCTTGAAACATATCGCTAAATTTAATGTTCCTGCTCCGAAAGTTTACAAAGGGGGTGAACGTGAATTTGAGAATATGTTGAACAACGAGGAATTTGATTGCGTGATTATCGCTAGTCCTTGGGAATGGCACGTTCCGATGTCTGTCGCCGCTATGAAGGCTGGTGTTCCTTATGTAGGCGTGGAGGTTTCCGCCGCTAATACGATCGAGGAGTGCTGGGATTTGGTAAATGTTTCGGAAGCAACCGGAAGCCATTTGAATATCATGGAGAACGTATGTTATCGTCGTGACTGTATGGCTGCGTTGAATATGGTTCGCCAAGGTTTGTTCGGCGAGATATTGCATGGTACTTGTGGTTATGAGCATGACTTGCGTGAGGTGAAATTCAACGATGGAACTCATTACAACTATGTACCGGGCAGTGGTGATCTTCGTATGGGCCCGACGGCTTTCGCCGAGGCTCAATGGCGTACGAACCATTCCGTACATCGTAATGGCGATATCTATCCGACTCACGGTATCGGACCGATAGCAAATTGCATGGATATCAACCGTGGTAACCGCTTCCTTTCTTTATCCGCTATGGCTACTCAATCTCGTGGATTGCATAAGTTTATCGTGGATAATGGGGGTGAGAATCATCCGTTGGCGAAGGTCAACTTCAATTTGGGAGATATCGTGACTTCTATGATTAAGTGTTCTAATGGACAAACGATCATCGTAACCCATGATACCAATTCTCCTCGCCCTTATTCATTAGGTTTCCGTGTTCAGGGAACTGAGGGTTTATGGATGAATGATGGCGATCATGTATATGTACAGGGTAAATCCAAACCTCACCGTTGGGATGATTCGGAGGAATGGTTCAAGCAATATGACCATAAATTATGGGCACAGCATTCCGCTGAGGCGGCTGAGGCCGGACATGGTGGTATGGACTATATCATGATGTACGACTTGATCGACGCTATCCGTAATAAGAAACCGGCTCCAATGGATTGCTATGACGCTGCCGCTTGGAGCGCTATCTCCGGCTTGTCAGAGATGTCAATCGCTCGTGGCGGTGCTTTGGTAGACTTCCCGGATTTCACCCGTGGACAATGGATTCACCGTCAACCGCAATTCGCTTTGTAATAAATTTTCATAAAATACTAGGGAAGGATGTCTTTGCTAAAGGCATCCTTTTCTTTTTTATATACATTTTTCTTGTCTCTTCGAGTATTATGATTATTTTTGTCACTCAAGTTAATCTATTCTATCTAAATTTTAAATTCGTACTATGAAGACAAACAGAAGAGACTTCCTGAAGACTCTTGGAGGAATCGCGGCATTTACGATTGTACCGCGCCACGTGTTGGGTAATGGATTCATCGCTCCAAGTGATCAATTGACAAAAGGAATTATCGGTACAGGTGGTATGGGCCGTGGACATGTGGACTATGCCGGAACTCGTCTTGTCGCCGTGTGTGACGTCGATAAGAATCATCTGGAGCTAGGTAAACAGTTGGTAAAGGATAAGATTGCCGCATACCATGATTTTCGTGATTTGATTCTGGATCCTAATGTAGATATCGTTCATATAGCTACGCCTCCTCACTGGCATGGTATCATGTCTGTCGAGGCCGCTAAAGCAGGAAAAGATATTTGGTGTGAGAAGCCTATGACCCGTACGATCGGGGAGGGTAAACGGGTAATGGAAGCGATGAAGCAATACGGACGTATGTTCCGCTTGAACACTTGGTTCCGTTTCGCAGACCCGTTCTATGGATTGGGCACTCCCGTGAAACCTTTGAAGAAACTGGTTCAAAGTGGTATGTTGGGCTGGCCGCTAAAGGTAACGATCAGCAAGCATACCGGTTTCGACTGGAAGTTCTATTGGGTTGGTAAAGAATATCTGGAACCGCAATCGGTGCCTAGTGAGCTGGATTATGATTTTTGGTTGGGTCCGGCTCCTTACAAACCTTATAACCCGCATCGTGTGCATCAGACATTCCGTGGATACTGGGATTATGACGGCGGTGGTTTAGGGGATATGGGACAGCATTATATTGACCCTGTACAATATTTTCTAGGAAAAGATAATACCAGCCCGGTTAAGGTAGAGGTGGATGCTCCGCAACAACATCCGGACGCCGTGGGTACTTGGCGCTCGATTACGTATACCTATGAGGATGGTTGCCAGATCGTACTTTGGGGAGGTGATTACGGGGATCCGAACACACCTTATATTTCCGGACCGAACGGGAATGTCTATAAGAATTTCGTATGTGATATCCCGGATTGGGAGAAAAAGTTATCCGATTATCCCGAACCCGAGCCACAGGTTACCGACTTTATCGAGTGCGTAAAGACTCGTCAGCCTTTTGCCTTGAATGAGCGTAATGGCTTCCGTTCCGCTACGATCGTGAACATGGGTGCCGTAGCCCTTCGTTTGAATCGTACGCTTCACTTTGATCCCGTAAAACTGGAATTTATTAATGATGAGGCCGCTAATCGTTTGTTGGATCAGCCGATGAGAGCACCTTGGAATATTTAAACACATACACATATGAAAAAAGTATATATATCAATTGCCAGCTTATTGTTGTGCGGTAGCATGTTAATGGCTCAAAGCCCGGCTAATCGTACATCGAAGACGATCGTTGCCGATGTACTGGCACAGATGCCGGCGGAGCAACAAGCTGAATATAACAAATTAATTAATGACCTAAGCTCCACTGGCGAGGAAGGGGTCTTGATGTTGATTAATAAGATTAACGCTCCGGGAAAAGGCAGTAACTCGAACGTGGATTATGCGTTGAGCGGATTGACTCATTACGTGATGGCGAAAGGTGAGGAAAATGCCCGTCTAGCAACAGCCAACGCATATTTGAAAGCCTTGGATAAGGTGAGCGACCGGGAGACAAAGGCTTTTATTATCCGACAGCTTCAATTACTGGGAAAAGATGAGTGTGTGGATACGCTGGCTAGCTATTTGAACGATGAGAGCCTAAGCGGTCCTGCTGCCCGTGCGTTATCCGCGATCCGTACCGATAACGCTAAGAAGGTTTTGGTGGCTTCCTTGATGCGTCGATCCGGTACTCCGAAGACGCAAAAGGATATTATCCGTGCGATCGCTGACGTGCAAATCGCTGATGCGGAAAATGTATTGAAAGTGATGCTTGGTTCCAGCGATGAGAATATGCAGAAAGAGGTTCTTTATGCGTTGAGTCGTGTAGGTTCTAAAGCTTCTCTAGGCGATTTAGCCGCCGCTGCGGAGAAAGTCGGTTATAAAATGGAAAAGACCGGGGCGAATGAGGCATATATCGCTTTGATAAAACGTGTCCTTGAGCAAGGCGATACCAAAGATGCGGAGAAAGCAGCGAATGATTTATTGAAGAAGTCTACGAAAGCGGGCATGACACAGACCCGTGAGGCCGCTCTTCAGATTCTATTAGCCGCTAAGCCGGAAGCTGCTACGAAGAATTTATTATCGGCTTTGAAAGATACGGATAAGGGATACCGTAATGCGGCTTTGAACTTCGCTTCGGGTTTCGCTGATCAAAATGTTTATATCGAGGTCATGAAACACATGTTAAAGGCGAAGCCGGAAGTCAAGGTGGATATCTTGAACTGGATAGGCCGTGAAAGCAAATGCCCGTCTAAACATGACATGATCAAGAATCTGGAACTTCGTTTTGATCTACCAGCGAGACAAGTTCTTTTGGACCAATTGAAAGATAAGGATTTCTATGTGCAACAGGCCGCTGTTTGGGCTTTGGTTAAAATCGGTGATAAGAGTGTCATTCCTGTGCTGGCGGATTTGTTGAAGAGCAATGACAAGCAAGTGATATTATTGGGTCAAGATGCTTTGATGGCATTTAACGGCGATATTGATCAAGCGGTCGCTAAAGTGATCCCGTCCGCTTCCGATGCCGGGAAAATCGCTGGTTTGGAGCTGTTGGCGATACGTATGGCCGACGCGAATCTAAATACGGTACTGGATCAGATTAAATCCGGCTCATCAGAGGTGAAGAAAGCCGCTTATACCGCATTGAAAGATGTAGTATCCGAGAAAGATTTCACTTTATTGTGCGGAATGTTGGAGACTGCGGAGGCTTCAGCTGTCGCTCCGCTTCAAGATGCGATCATTGCCGCTATCTCTAAACAACCGGCGGCAACTCAAGTATCTAACGTGAATCGCCGTATGATACAAGCGGGAGACAGCAAGAGATATCTTTATTATAAGGTCTTATCAGCGACTGGCGAGAAAGAGGCTTTGGCTACGATCGTGGAAGGATTGAATAAAGGGAATGGAGCGGCCAAGGATGCGGCTCTTGACGCTTTGTTGGCGTGGAAGGGTATTGAGGCTGCCGATGAACTATTTACGGTTTGCCAATCCGCCGCTTCCGATCAAGTATTCGATAGGGCGTTAAAGCGTTATGTGCAGTTGGTATCTAATCCGGCATTTACGAGAGAGAATCGTTTGTTGAGCTTGCGGAAAGTCATGGAGATCGCCCGGACGAGCGAGCAAAAGGCTCTTATTTTACGTCAGATCCAACGGGCGGATACCTTCTTGGCATTGATGTATGCGTCGGAATTCTTGGATTCAAGCGATGCGGCTGTTCGTTCTGCGGCTGTTTATGCGGTTTGGAATATCGCTCGTAACCATCCGGAATATAAGGGTGACAATGTGAAGGCAATCTTGAAACGTGTTTTGACCATGTTCGACGGGGAAGACGCTCGTTATGATATCGATGCCTTGAAGCAACATTTGGATGCGATGCCGGACGAGGTCGGATTTGTCTCTATCTTTAATGGTAAGGATTTAACGGGTTGGAAAGGTTTGGTCGAGAATCCGATCGCCCGCGCCAAAATGAAACCGGCTCAATTGGCGAAAGCGCAGGAAAAGGCGGATGAGAATATGCGTCGTGACTGGAAAGTGGAGAATGGCCTATTAGTATTTGACGGTACTGGGTACGATAACCTATGTACTGAAAAGCAATATGGTGATTTCGAGATGTATGTTGATTGGATGTTGGATCCGAAAGGACCAGAGGCTGATGCCGGTATTTATCTGCGTGGTACTCCT
Organism: Parabacteroides sp. AF21-43; assembly: GCF_003635435.1. Taxonomy (NCBI): domain Bacteria; kingdom Pseudomonadati; phylum Bacteroidota; class Bacteroidia; order Bacteroidales; family Tannerellaceae; genus Parabacteroides; species Parabacteroides sp. AF21-43. Next base: position 251,021 of record NZ_QTMG01000002.1, read on the forward strand.
CAAGTCCAGATCTGGGATACTTCTCGGGTAAATGTAGGTGCGCAAGTAGGTTCCGGTGGCTTGTACAACAATCAGGTAAACGAGAGCAAGCCTTCGAAAGTGGCCGACAATAAATTGGGTGAATGGAATTCCTTCTATATTAAGATGGTTGGCGACCGTGTGACGGTTGTCTTGAACGGAGAAAAAGTGGTAGATAACGTGATTCTGGAAAACTATTGGGATCGCAAGCTTCCGATTTTCCCGGTAGAGCAAATCGAGATGCAAGCTCATGGCAGCAAGGTCTATTACCGTAATATCTACGTAAAGGAATTGGAAAAACAAGAACCGTTCAAATTATCGCCGGAAGAGGAAAAAGAAGGCTTCAAGGTTTTGTTTGACGGAACGAATATGCATGAATGGACTGGAAACACGGTTGATTATATCTTGGAAGACGGCTGTATCTCTATGGTTCCAAGCAGTAGTTTCGGAGGTAATCTGTACACCAAGAAGGAATACGGAAACTTTATCTATCGTTTTGATTTCCAGTTAACCCCGGGAGCTAATAACGGTGTCGGTATCCGTACGCCGATGGAAGGAGACGCAGCATATGTAGGTATGGAAGTGCAGGTCTTGGATTGTGAACATCCTATTTACCAAGGAAACATCACTCCGCTGCAACATCATGGTTCCGTATACGGTATCATTCCCGCCCGTGAGGATCATCCGAAAGCGTTCAAGCTGGTTGGAGAATGGAATACGGAAGAGATCATGGCGGATGGCGATCATATCCGTGTGACGGTGAATGGAGTCGTAATCTTGGATGGAAATATTCGGGATGCCGTGAAGAATGGTACGCCGGATGGAAAGGAGCATCCGGGTTTGTTTAACAAAAAAGGTCATATAGGTTTCTTAGGACATGGTTCCCCTGTCAAATTCCGCAATATTCGTATCAAGGAATTGAAATAATTTATATCAGGCTTTGAATATATAAAGAGATTGTCTTGAGTGATTCGAGACAATCTCTTTTTTATTATAGGGGATTTATACTATTTAAATTATATCTTTGTGAAATCATAGTGTAATTTTATCGGAAGGGATATTTTTATGGAGGATATACAGACTCAATTGGATCAATGTAAATTGTTATTAGATAGAGCGGAAGTTGGCTTGTGGGAAGCCGATTTTGTTCAAAGAGGTTATATCTGTTCCGATTATTTAATGAGTATATTTGGGAAGAAGGGGAATAATCTCTCTTTTTTTGAATTTTACTATATAATCCGGGAAGACTTTAGGGATCTGATTACTACGGATTTTTTATCGATCCAATCTGTCGATACGTATGAGCAGATATTTCCGATAATAACACCGACTGGGGAAAAATGGGTACGCTCCAGATTATGTGAGCGTAAGTTGAATAATGGAGTGTGCGTAAAAGCGTTGGGCATATTACAGATTTTACCTAATTTCAAACTGAAAGAGGAAAAGATTAGTAAGATGATCGATCATAATGAGATGATCTTCCGAAAGCTATATGTAAATTTACCTGTGGGGGTCGAGCTTTATGACAGGGACGGTTACTTGATTGACCTGAACGCAAAGGATATGGAGATATTCGGTATCCGGTCAAAGAAGGACGTTTTAGGAGTCAATATTTTTAGCAACCCGATTCTGCCTAAAGATGTGATCAAGAAACTCAAGGAGAATAAATCCGTGAATTTCCGGCTGAATTATTCGTTTAAGAAGGTCGATGATTATTATAACACCTCGAAAGTAGGCGAGATGGATATCGTTACCAAGGCCAGTATTTTATATGACCAAAGAGGTGAACCTTCCAGCTATTTACTTATTAATTTGGATAATACGGAAAAGATGATCGCCTATAACCGTATTTCTGAGTTTGAGAATGTATTTACCTTGGTCAGCGTATACGCTAAAGTCGGTTATGCCCTTTATGACTTATATACCTTTGAGGGCTATGCCATTAAGCAATGGTATGAGAATATGGGAGAGAAGGATGGAACCCCCTTGTCCCCAATTATTGGGATTTATTCTTATATTCATCCGAACGACGCTGGATATATAAACTCATTCTTTGAGGAGGTGAAACAGGGTAAAGCGCATCATTTCCGTAGGGAAGTGCGTGTGAAGTCTGGTGACGGATGGAAATGGATTTGCGCCAATATCACCCGTAACCCTCAAAGCGTAGACCCGAATAAACCGGAGATGATCTGTATTAATTACGATATCACGGAGTTAAAGGACTCTCAATTGAAAAGGGAAAGGGCGGAAGAACTGGATCGTTTGAAGTCTGCCTTCCTAGCGAATATGAGTCATGAGATTCGTACGCCATTAAATGCCATTGTCGGTTTTTCTCAATTATTGGCGGAAACGGATGATCCCGAGGAGAGGCATGAGTTTGTGGAAATCATCGATAGCAATAATCGGATGTTGCTTCAATTGATCAGTGATATTCTAGACTTGGCAAAAATTGAATCCGGTACGATGGATTTCAAGTTCGCCGATATGAACGTAAAAGAGGTGATCAATGAGATCGTGACCTCATTCCGTATCAAGATGCCCGATAACGTAGCTCTGATCGCTCCCCAAGATTCACCGGAATGCCAAATCTATAGCGATCGTATGCGGCTGACGCAGGTAATATCCAATTTCCTTAACAACGCGATCAAGTATACGAGCGAAGGTTGTATCACCTTAGCTTACGAGATCATAGGTGATGAGATAAAATTCTCCGTGACTGATACGGGGGATGGCATGAGCCAAGAGATACAAGCCCATATCTTTGATCGTTTCTATAAAGGAAATACGTTTAAACAAGGTACGGGCTTGGGGCTATCTATTTGCGAGACCATCGTAAATAGGCTAGGTGGTCGGATCGGTGTAAATTCCGAGTTGGGCAAAGGCAGTACGTTTTGGTTTACACATCCCTATTCCTTCTCGCCGAATGCTAAATCTCCTGCATCGCCTAATCCGGGAACGATATAAGAATGATCGTCGAGGTCATTATCTAATGCGGCGATCCAGATTGTAGTCTTGTCATCCGGCATTTTCTTCTGCAAGTATTCCAAGGCTTGTTTGCTTGAGATGATGGAGGCTACGTGTACATGGTCGGGTACTCCTTTGGTCAGCAGGGCCTCATACGCCAATTCCATAGAGCTTCCGGTGGCCAACATCGGGTCGGATATGATCAAGGTTTTACCTGTTAAGCGAGGAGAGGCGATATATTCGATATGAATATCAAAATTCAAACGGTCTTTATATTTGCGGTAAGCGGATACGAAAGCGTTCTCCGCATTATCCAGATACCGAAGGAAACCTTGGTGGAATGGAAGCCCGGCACGCAAGATCGTACTAATCACGATTTGATCGTCCGGCGTATTCATCGGGGCTATACCTAGCGGGGACTGGATGTCTTTCGTACTGTAATGAAATTCCTTACTGATCTCGTAAGCCATGATTTCTCCGATACGCTCAACATTGCGACGGAAACGAAGGCTGTCTTTTTGTATGTCTACATCTCTAAGTTCTGCAACAAACTTGTTTAATATGGAATTTGTGTCTCCAAGATTGACGATTCTCATGAGTCTTTTTTTTGAGTCCAAAAGTAATCATTTCCGGACACTAAAAATCATAAGTATGAAATTTTTCATTCATACTTATAAATGAAAGATTTCATACTCATGATTTTTTATCCCCTTACCGGGGATATTTTTACTACGTTTTCGGTTACTTTATTATTTCAGGTGGGCATTCATCGCCTCAAGGAGGAATTTACCCGGTTTGAATTTTACGGTCGTACGAGCGGGGATCATTACCGGAGTACCTGTTTTAGGATTTCTGGCAAGACGCTGTGTTTGCGGTCTTGGGATCAGTGTTCCAAATCCGACAAGTACGATTTCCTCATTTTCGGACATACGCTCAGTTACGATCTCGATGTAAGCATCCAATACTTTCTTTGCTTCTTGCTTTTGTAACCCGGTCTTGTCTGCTAAAGCCTCTATAAGTTCTGCTTTGTTCATAAATGCAAATTTTTTAAATTGTTAAACACTACAAATGTACACTTTGAAGCTGGTTTTATAGTTACGTTTTGCAAAGATACATTTGCATTTGAGTTTCTTATTAAACAAGGCCTACAGATGTTTGTTACATTTTTAAGAACAAAAAATGTTAATAATGTGTCAGTTTGCGAATTTCGAAACATTTATTGAATCTTGATATACCCGATTCGTGTGTACTTGATAGTACGGGATTCTATATGTTTTAAGACCTTAGCGGAAGTCAAAGTCAATTTTTCCCCTACTTGGAAAGCATGAGCGCCCGGTGGCAACGTTTGCGTGGTAAGACTACGATCTTTCGCTTTTATCCTCAATAAAAAGTAATTTCCGGCGATGTCCACGGCCGTGAGCAATTGATCTACATAGAAATATTCGGTACCACGGATAATCTGTGTCTTGTAAGAATCGTCTTCAATGCGGACTTTTGTGATTGTTAACTTTAAATCGCTCAATTTTTCTCCCGGTGTTCCTACAAAGCGGCTTACAGGCATTTTATATTTCTTACGGGTCTGTAGGTCGAGATAGATTTTACTGTAGGTCACCGCTAACTCTTTAAAACGCATCTCGCTTTTTACGTGAGGCTCATATTTATCGGCTATCCAAACGACGTATCGGGGATCGATCGTATAGATGTCATGCAAATGGTATCCTCTGTATTTACCGAAAGAAATAATATCGTCTCCATTATCGGGAGAGTCTTTGATATCTGTCGTTATAAATAAAGGTAGAAAGGAGTTGCTTACCATCTTAATCGCCTTATTCACCGAGCTGATGGCATTCAAGTCGAGATTCGCCAAATAGACCGTCGGATGATAAGTGGCCGAAGGCGTAAAGAACCAAAGCGTATAATATAAGGTCTTTGAGGTAGGCAAAAGAATGTAGTACCGCCCTTTGTCTGACGTTTTTCCTCGATTGAACGTGTTTAACTTGTCGAGGATCATCTTCTGTATTTCACCGGATAGGCCGGACGTGTTCTCATCCATACGATCAACTCTATATACAAATCTACTGAAAAAATCCGGAACTACATAATTTGCGGATGAGTTATTTATGACTACTTTTGCCCTAAAAATAAAATAGACGATGAGAATAGAGCAGAATTATTCGTTGGAGAAACACAATACGTTCCATCTCCCAGTAAAGACACGTTGGTTCATGGAGTATGAGACGGAGGAGGAGTTGCAACGAATCTTACATGATGAATACTTTCAGGAATGTTTATCCTTGCATATAGGAGGCGGGAGCAATCTATTGTTCATCAACGATTATAATGGCATTATCATCCATTCCCGAATCAAGGGGATTTCTATCTCGGCGGAAACGGACGAGTATGTATCGCTTCGTGTCGGGGCTGCGGAGATCTGGGATGATGTCGTGGCATACGCCGTATTGAAAGGTTGGGGAGGTATAGAGAATCTTTCTTTAATACCCGGTGAGGCGGGCGCTGCCGCTATCCAGAACATCGGGGCTTATGGTATGGAGATCAAGGATGTGATCGAGAGCGTGGAGGCTTATAACCAGTTGACATTCGAGAAACGGACTTTTACGAATACGGATTGTGAATATGGATATCGTAATAGTTATTTCAAGAATGAGCATCATGACCCCCACATCATAACTTATATTACGCTTCGACTATCCAAGAACCCTAGCTTTTCGGTTAATTATGGGAACTTAAAGGAGGAGTTGACGAAATATCCGGAAGTTACTTTGGAAACGATCCGTGAGGCTGTCATAACAATTCGCAGGCAGAAGCTTCCCGATCCGGAAGTATTAGGCAACGCAGGCAGTTTCTTTATGAACCCGATAATTACGGCAGAGCATTTTGAGAAATTGAAAAAGCAATTCCCGGAAATCCCGTCTTATCCCGCTTCGGAAGGAAAGATCAAGGTTCCGGCCGGTTGGTTGATCGAGCAATGTGGGTTTAAGGGTAAAAACCATGGGCCGGTAGGTGTTTACGAGAAACAAGCGTTGGTATTAGTGAATTTAGGAGATGCCCGGGGGCATGAGATCGCGTTGGTCGCGGAGAGCATTCGTACCGCCGTAAAAGATCGTTTCGGTATAGAGCTTATGCCTGAGGTTAAATATGTCGGATAATGAAAATCGTTTTTTTAGGAACAGGAACGTCTACGGGCAATCCTGAGATAGGTTGCCAATGTGAGGTATGTACTAGTAAAGACCCCCGTGATTGGCGTCTACGGGCTTCGATCTTGGTAGAGACGGAAGGGAAACGGATATTGATCGATTGTGGTCCGGACTTCCGTTGGCAAATGATAACCAATAAGATTTACTATTTTGACGCCGTTTTAGTAACTCATGAGCACTACGATCATGTAGGTGGCTTAGATGATCTACGTCCTTTTGGCCGGTATAAAGATGTGGATATTTATGCGGAAGACAATGTCGTGGAGGCGATAAAGACTCGCATCCCTTATGTCTTCCGGGAGCATAAATATCCGGGAGTGCCTAATTTGGTTTTGCATACGATCGGGACGAAACCGTTTGAGGCCGCCGGTGTCATGATCACTCCGATCCGTGTAATGCACGCTAAGCTGCCGATCTTAGGTTTCCGTATCGGCAATATGGCTTACTTGACCGACCTTAAATATCTTCCGGAAGAAGAGTACGCTAAGTTGGAAAACCTTGATGTATTGGTTATTGATGCCCTTCGGAAAGGAGAGCATCAATCGCATGAGAGTCTGGAGGAAGCCTTAGCGAATATATCCCGTATCCAGCCCAAGGAGGCCTATTTAATCCATATGAGTCATCGCATAGGGTTGCATGCGGTCATTGAAAAAGAGTTGCCTCCGCATGTACATTACTCATATGATGGATTAACGGTGACTTTTTAAGTCATATATTGAAAAGATTCTTTATCTTTGCCAGCTGAAAATCTAGAGAATAGCTGCTTTTTTAAGTTAGTCGCTTATAGCAGGAGTGGTATATAATAAAAAACAATAATAGACTGTATGAATTTATCGTTTAAGAACGTACTATGCGTATGTTGCTTATTGCTGTCGGGATCTGTGTATGCACAGGTTCCGCAAGACTTGATTGACAAGGCGAAAGCCGCTGGAATGTCGGATACGCAGATCCAGCAGGAATTAGCCAAGCGTATGAAACAAGAAGGGGGATCAGTCGGATCTCAAGCTACCGCTACCGATGCGAAGGTTAGCGACCGGGTAATGCCGGTAATCGATGAAGGACAATCCTTAGAAGCCCAACGTAGAAATAATCTTCCTGCTTCAGCCATGGAGAATACCGTATTCGGGCATGAAATCTTCTCAAACAAGAACTTATCTTTTGCCCCAGATTTAAACATCCCTACACCTAAGGATTATGTGCTTTCCGCTGGTGATGAGTTATTGATTAATGTATGGGGAGATTCCGAGCTAAACTTGAAATTAAAGATCTCTCCGGATGGTACGATCCTTGTACCAAATTTAGGTCCGGTGTCGGTCAGTGGATTGACGATCGCTGGCGCTGAGACTCGTCTGCGTCAGGAGTTGAGCCAGATTATGTCTACGCTGTCTGGTTCGGGAGAGGGGAATACCTTTGTTTCCGTCAGTTTGAGCCAGATTCGTAGCATGAAGGTGAATATTGTCGGCGAGGTAGTCGCTCCCGGTACGTATACATTACCTTCATTCGCCACATTATTTAATGCGTTGTATGCCGCCGGTGGTGTGAATAAGATCGGTTCTTTGCGTAGCATCAAGGTATATCGCAATAGCAAGGAAATCGCTAATCTCGACGTATATGATTATTTATTGAACGGAAAGTACACAACGAATGTTCGTTTGGAAGAGAACGATATGATTATGGTAGGCCCGTACGACCAGTTAGCGGTGGTTCGAGGTAAGGTGAAACGTAATCGTATTTTCGAGTTGCGCAAGGGTGAGACCTTGAAGCAATTGCTGGATATGGCCGGCGGATTTACCGGCGACGCTTATACGAAGGACGTACAAGTGAAGCGTAAATCAGATAGTCGTTACCAGATCTCTACGGTTTCGGAAGATAAGTTCGCTTCTTTCGTGATGCAGGATGGCGATTCTTTGCTGGTAGATTCCGTTATTCCTTTTTATGAGAATCGTTTGATCGTGACGGGAGCAGTATGGCGTCCGGGAGAATATGAGTTAAGTCCGTCGGTTCGTACGGTAAAGCAATTGGTAAAACAGGCCGCAGGTCTTAAAGGAGACGAGTTCGCCGGCCGTGCCTTGATTACCCGTTTGAATCCGGATTTCACGACTACGATGATCGCCGTGGATATTCGTGGTATCTTGAACGGTACCGCTCCAGATGTGGAGTTGCAAGCGGAAGACCAATTAAGCATTCCTTCCCTATTCGATTTGCGCGAACCTTATACGATCAAGGTTGGCGGAGCCGTGAATTATCCGGATACGGTGCTTCCGTATCGTCATAATTTGACAATAGAGGACGCTATCATGATGGCCGGTGGCTTAAGAGAGTCCGCTTCTTCTATTAATGTAGAGGTAGCCCGTCGTGTGAAGGATCCTAGTTCCAATCAGAATGTCAACCGGATCGCTGATGTATATAACTTCTCGTTGAGTGAGGACTTCAAGTTGAATGCGGGAGATACGATCTTTACGCTGGAGCCGTTCGATGAAGTTTATGTTCGTTTCTCCCCGGGGTATCATGAGCAACAGGTCGTGAAGGTGAACGGCGAGATCACTTTTGCCGGTAGCTATGTATTGGCTACGAAGAACGCACGTTTGAGTGACATTGTCGCGAAAGCGGGAGGCGTTACCCCAGAGGCTTATGTAAAAGGTGCCAGCTTGAAACGTCAGTTGACAGAAGATGAATTGAAACGCATGGAGACCCTTCTGGCTTTAAGTGAGGCGAATAAGCAAAGCCGGGATTCCATCGGTGTAGCGTTGATGAATGTGAAGGACTATTCCGTAGGTATTGATTTAGAGAAAGCGTTGGCAAATCCGGGCAGTATCGATGATGTCGTGCTTCGTGATGGTGATGAACTTTATATTCCGCAGTTGCAAAGTACGGTGAAGATGAGTGGAGCCGTGACTTATCCGAACAGCGTGACTTACACGAAAGGTATGTCAGTTACGGATTGCTTGTCTCAAGCCGGTGGTTATAATGATATCGCACGTAAGTATCCGATCGTAATATATATGAATGGTAAGGTCGCTACGACGAAGCGTACCGCTATCTTTTTCAAGCGTTATCCGAAAGTGGAGCCGGGCTGTGAGATCGTAGTTCCGACGAAGACGCAACGTGAGCGCCGAAGCTTGGCTGAGATCATGAGTATCAGTAGCTCCGCTACCTCTATGGCCGCGATGATTACCTCTATTGTTAACATGATTAAAAACTAATCAGGCATGGATACGATAAACGAGATAAAAAGACAAGAGTTACCTGAGGAGCAGGAGATCGATTTAATCGAACTGGCGCAAAAACTGTGGAAAGAGCGTAAGTTCTTATTGAAAGGCTGTGGTATTGCGGTGGTAGTAGGTTTGATTGTAGCTTTCAGTATTCCCAAGGAATATACAACTACGGTGAAATTGGCACCAGAGACACAGGATGCGGCAAAAAAATCTAGTCTTGGCGGTTTGGCTGCTATGGCTGGGATTAATCTGAATGCCGCTGCCGGTGCGGACGCGATCTCTCCGGATTTGTATCCGGATGTGGTGCAGAGTACCCCGTTTCTGTTGGAATTGTTTCCGGTAGAGGTTACCGATAAGGAAAAGGAGTTAAGCACTACATTGTATGATTATATGAGTGAACATCAACGTAAGGCTTGGTGGGGATATATTGTCTCCGCTCCATTCAAGGCGTTGGGTGCGGTAATGAGTTTAATCTCCGGTGACGAGGAAGAGTCTGAGGGCTTGAATCCTTACCATTTGACAAAGGATCAAGAAGAGGTGGTGAAGGCCTTGCAGGAGCGGGTTTCTGTTTCCGTGGACAAGAAGACCTTGGTTATCACGGCTTCCGTACAGATGCAGGACCCGGTTATTTCCGCTCAGATGACAAAGGTCGTTTTGGAAAACCTCCAGAATTATATTACGAATTATCGTACGCAGAAAGTAAAGCAAGATTTGGAATTTACCCAGAAGGTATTTGGCGAGTCACGTGACGCTTATTATAAAGCGCAACGTGCGTACGCTGCTTTCGAGGATGCCAACCGTAATATTATCTCTTCCAGCTACCGTACGGAGCAGGAACGTTTGAAGAATGAGATGACCCTTACGTTTAATGTTTACAATACGTTGGCGCAGAAGTTGGAGCAAGATAAATTGCGTGTACAGGAAGAAACTCCGGTGTATACCGTAATCGAGCCGGCTACCGTACCTTTGAAAGCATCTTCTCCTAAGAAGGCACTTATCTTGGTCGGTTTTGTCTTCCTCGCTTTATTCGGATGTATCGGATATTTATTCGTAAAAGATATGTTTGTGTCAGCATTCAAGAAAGAAGGGACTGAAGCTTAATTCCCGCAAACCGTAAAATAGACCACGGCCTCGTCATGACTGACTTGTGCCGTGGTTTTTATTTGTGGGAATAGCCGATTGATCCGAGTAGTTATCGTATCGCATAAGTTGGGGTAAAAGTTCTCCAAGGTTTCTTCATAGGGCTGCTCATTGAAGCAGCAAAGGCTTCCTTCATTATAGAATAAATCCATTGCCAACCATTGATTTTTCATTTTCCACTCCGTCGAGTCATTCATTTGAACCTGTAAATCTAAAGAGGCGCTTTGGATGAAGAGATTCATCGCGCCACTCTTGCCTTTTTTACTAATTAGATCAGCTAATTCCGGAATGATCTGTGCGGGGTACATCTGTTGCTTTTTCGCTGTCTCTACCAATAATTTTCGATTGTAGGACACCACGAATATACCCTCGTGGTAGTAACAACCTAGAAAATGCTTATCAACATCCGGATAGTATCTAACAGGAACGGAAGCTTCCTCTCGTTGCTGGGCAGGAAAAGTGAAAGAAGCGTCCAGTTGCTTGAAAATACGCTCTGCCGTATGACTATCCATAGGGGCGTACAAGATATCCCCTTGTGGATAATAAGCGATCAAGAAAGACGATAAATCCGGATTTTGCTGTATTAAAGAGAGGAAAATAGCGGGCGTATGATCCGAGAACGCCTTGCGTATATTCTCCATGGGTAATATCATCTTCTCGAATACAGGAGGACGATTGATAGCAAAAATTGCTGTGGGGGTCGGGATGACCAAGCTATAGGGATCTACCGTGGCGACAAATTGCTCGTCGCTCATATTCTTGTAAAAGTACCTCACGCAAACGATCGTAGCCAAAAACAAGACAATGAATGCCATTATGTCTTTCTTGCCGATCCTCATGTTTGCTTTAGGAAGTATTTACACCAAGGCTTTAATCCGCATTCCTCACATTTCGGTTTCCGGGCGAGGCAAACATATCTTCCATGTAATATCAACCAGTGATGGGCGATGGGGATCAGTTCTTCCGGAATGTTCTTCACTAGCTCCTTTTCCGTTTCCAAGGGTGTCTTGCTATTATTGGTCAAGCCGATCCGGTTGGAGACACGGAATACGTGCGTATCTACCGCCATGGCTGGCTTGTCATATACAACGGATGCGATTACGTTCGCAGTTTTTCTTCCTACACCCGGAAGTTTCTGTAGCTCGTCAATATCGGAGGGAACCACGCCTTTGAAGTCCTCTATCAGCATCTTCGCCATACCTACCAGATGTTTAGCCTTATTGTTCGGGTAAGATACGCTTCGTATGTATTCAAAGACGACTTCTGGTGTGCTAGCTGCCATTACCTCGGGAGTAGGGAAAGCCTCGAACAGGGCAGGAGTGATCATATTCACTCGCTTATCCGTGCATTGTGCGGATAGGATTACCGCTATCAATAATTGATATGGATTGTCATAATGTAGTTCAGTCTCGGCTACCGGTACGTTTTCCTTAAACCAGTTTAATACGCCTTTATATCTTTCTTCTTTTCGCATTGTTTTTTCGGTTTCTATTTTTCGCATCCTAAAGGTATAACTTTTAAAAGGAATATACAAGCGGAGATGTGCCAAAAATAAGATACTCCCGAATTGTACGAATAAATAAAAAAGTACCGATCTCCTTCTTCCATCTAAGAGAGAAAGAAATCGGTACTTTTTTATTTCTTATTCCCTAACGATCTGGTGGATATGTATAGGTTCTTTTCCTATTGTGGTGATTTCTAAAGAAGAGAAATCCTCGAACATGGTTTTATTTAATTTGATGTAGCCTACGTTTCCTTGATAGACGATGTTTTTCTCGCCATCTTGGGAGAGGCCGGTGATGGATACCAGATTCTCGTTACTTCCGGAGAGGAAGAAAGATACGGCGTTGATATCATCGCATTTTATGTGAATTATTTCTCCCGGATTCAAGTTCTTATACGTATCTAGGTTCATATCGTACATCATAAGAGCCTCATTGATTTGCGGGTCTTGTTGGGTTGTCGCCGTGAATCCTAGTACATATAGCTCCATTTGCTGATCCGAGTTATTTCGCATACGGATATAACGGGCTTTCGGATCGATGGTGCGGATCGTATCCTTAGCGTTTTCCGTGGAAACATTGGGGATTAAGCTCCAGCTCTTTCCGTCGGCGGACCACTCGAATACCCGTCCGGGTTGGTTGCTTTTCGGAAGATTGAAACAGAAGGATTCCGCTTCTTTCTGGATTTCCCAGCCGATACCCAAATATTGATTAGGCTGTACCTTGACTACCTCGAATAGGGGGACGTAACCGACCGTATTGTCACCCTTGGCACAAGGCTGGCTCTTCAATTGGTCGATATTCGTGAATATGGAAGGGATGCTAACCTTCACCTCGTCCGGGGCGATACCGTCCGTAGATAGCAGGTTACGACCTGTCTGGCGGTATAAATCTACGATGAAAGGGTGTAAGACTTTCGATCCGACTTTCACGCCTTTAGGCTGCGCCTTCTGGTTCAGCGTGCGGTTTATCAGTTTCATGCTATCTAGCAAAGCGGATGTTTCCAGATAGCGTTGCCACGTATAAGACCGGTCTTTCTCATACCAAGCGTGCGCCATATGCAGAGCGCTTGTACCGGCTTTTCCTAAGAACTCGAATTGGATAAGCCATGGATTGATTTGTTCGATCAAGCGTTTATTGGGACTTTGGCTGTAGATCATGCTCGGGGAAGCCGTGATTTGAGCGAATAAGGTTCCCAGAAGATTTGCGCTTTGCTCCGGGAACGTGTTTTTCTTATATCCGGTAAGGAATGTCTGGATAGGAGCTACATAGTTAGCAGACTCTTCCCGGCGGTATTGATGTCCGTTCGGACCCGGATCGCAGTTATGCTCGCAGAAAATGCGGAAAGCCATGGAGGCCTCCGGCATAATAAAGCCGCAAGCGTCTTTCCATGCCTGTGTAGGATCGTAATTCTCGATATTCCAAGTGTACATTCCAACGCCGAATATAGCGACCTTGGAAGCCTCGGCGTATTCCATAGGATTGGATACGAATCCGGTCATGGTGCCGGCGGCTTGCGTATCTAGGCCGTAGGCGGGTCCCATCAACAAATGATCTTGGCAATAATCGCTTACGGGGAAGTTCCACCAGATATAGGCGGGACGACGGATACGGCTGTTTACCCACTCGACGCCTTCTTTCGTGATATCGGCTACGACACGGTCTCCGGTCCACATGATTTGGATAGCGGGGTCGAGTTGGGTACCGAGGATATCCAGATAATCGGTCTTAGCCCATGAACGGTTGTATTCGGTAGGGCACATGATCAGGGGTTGCACGTCATTTTTCTTGGTAATAAACTCCTTATGGATGTAATTCAATAAGCCGGCTTGCTTTTCCGGGCGGGCTCCCTCTCCGGATATATCATCGAAGAAAACGGCGAAAGAGCGTACGCCCAAATCGTACATTTTCTCGAATTTGGAAAGGATGTTCATGCTGTCTGTCTGGTTCCATTGAATGTCTTGTCCCGGGTGGATGGCCCAAACGAAGTTCACCTTGTTATGGGCGGCCTCTTTCGCTAGTTCCTTGATATGCTCGGCTTCCTCGGCGGGATAAGGTTTGCGCCAGTTGGGGGAGCTGTGATAAGGATCATCTTTCGGACCATAGATATAGGTGTTCAGCTTGATCCTTCCGTAAAAGCGGATTTGCTCGATACGGTCGGCGTGGCTCCAAGGCTGTCCGTAGAATCCTTCCACGGTACCCCGGAATAATACGTCCGGATAGTCTTTGATCGAGCAGAGAGGCAGGATCTTTTTACCCTCGTCATATTTAGCTAATTGCTTGAGGGTTTGGGCGGCGTAAAACAAGGAATTATCGTCTACGATCCCGATCGTGATACCTTTTTTAGTGATCGTCAGCGTATAGGCACCCGAGCGTTGCATTTCCGGAGTTTTGTCTTTTAGTTTCTTGATCTCTAAAGGGAGAGATTTGCCGGATTTAGCGAAAGGTAGCGCTTCTTTAAGTAGTTTGACCGCGTCTGCGTCCGGATTATTTATACCCCGTAGGGTATATCCATGGGGCGGTGCGTATGTTTGGCTGGAAATAGTCACCTCTTGGGGCTCGGGGAAGATTCCTAGGGATAGCTTTTGGCTATACGTTAGACTGCAAACGCCTAGAAGGAGCATGGTGACGAGTAAATACTTTAGTGTTTTCATATGCGATATGATTTAATGTTAACGTTCGTAAATGTAGGGAATAATTAGACACGAAGCACACGGAGGGCACGGATTTGTTCCGTGTGCTCCGTGTTTTAGATCTTATAGGGAGAATAGCAATACCCGGTTATCCGGATTTGTCCATTCATGGATCAAGCTACGCACGTCGCTATATTCGGCGGGAGTGAACTGCTGCTTGTTCACCTCGATCATACGTACCACCTCGATCGTATTTCCTTTCGGCGTGATCGTGCGGGTTACTTTACCAAAAGGCTTGCTTATCACTTGCTCTTTTGTGGAGGTCTGCAACTTCATGCCCTCGGCGGGAGTAATCGTATATGTTACCTCTTCCTTGATTAGGGAGGGGAGTTCGAATAAGTTGGAACGCTTGCTGTTCAAGGCGCTCATGCCCCAGCTATCGATACCGCCTGTTATAGCCGGAAGGGTACAGATGGCGAATCCGTTTTGTGCTTCGTTCTTGGTGACGCTGACGGCTTTATTCTCCTTGATGATCGTAGGCTCTGCCTGTAGGCCGATCGACGTACCGTTCAACGTGAGTACCTGATCTAACTCACCCCGGGCTGTCAATGCGGAAGGGGCAAGGCTGACCGCCGAAAGGTATTTGTCTTTCCCCGCGACAGTCGCTTTTACGGCAAGATTCTTGATCGTGCTTAATCCACAAGCGTCTATATCCAGATTCCCTGGATATACGGCGACTACTTCCGATTGAATGCCGGCGGCGTTCAATAAGACGTTCAGAAGCTGGGTCTTCTCGGCTAATGTACCGTAAGCACTACGAAGGGCCGTATCGACATCGCGGATGGAATAACCCGTACAAGCGAGGGGGATGGCGCAATATCCCATGTTGTTGACTACATGGTTCCGGATGGCGTTCACCTTCTCTTCGTCGCTGGTAGCCTTTTCCGTGATATAAGAGCCGAACGTTTTGCTCTCGTAGTTTCCGGAAGTGTTAAAACGCTTATTTAGCGTAGATAATGCCTCCTTGTTGGAACTATAGCTTGAAGCGATTAGGCGGGGAATCCCGTCTTGGTTTTGAGGAAGGAAAGCTTCCCGGGAAGAGGCCGGCAGGTTACGTAAAGTCCAGCTTACCTCTTTAGCGCCGTTTCGGGTGACTTGGGATGCTTTCGCGTCGCTACCCAATAATTGCCAAGCGAGCGGACTGTTTTCCGGTACGGAGATAGAGACCTTGCATTCCTTCACGGGAGAAGTTTCTTGTAGTCGCTCGTTGATATCCATAGCCGGATAGTAGCCCGGTTTTGTGATAATAGAGTAATCCAAGTAAATCGTGGCCCCAAGTTCTAGGCCAGTGTGTACCACGACCATTTCCTTAAGTTGGTTATAGGCCGGAGCGTCGGCAGCGAAACGGGGTAGGACCTCTACAAAGGCGTTATCGGGTGTCTTTACGATCGTACCGTCTTTCTGCCTTGTATAGGATGAGTGGATCTTCAGTGTTTGGAAATCGGGATTGTAGACGATAAAACTCTCGCCATACGTGCTATTCATCGCAGTGTGCGTGAAGAGCGTCAATTCCATGGAGGATCGATATTCTTGGCTACCGTCGGCATGCAAGGTCCAAGCTTTCGATATCTTCCCGTACTCAGCCTCCGATGCGGCAAATGAAGTAACCGTCATCGCTAACAAGCTTAGGAGAAGAATCAGTTTATAGGTTATCTTAATCATTGTTTTTCTGTTTTTATTTCTTGATAATCAAATAGTCACCATAACTCTTATAGGCGTTCACAGCGGAACGGAAGCCTTTCCTGTCGGCTGGGTCGTAGACACGCTTCTTCAACGCTAGCTTCTGGCGCAAGACGATGTTCTGGTCGCCTTCCTGCGAAAGGGAACCTTCGAAATCGGCCGCATTGCTTTGCAGGGCGTCATTCTTCGAGGCGTTCAAGAGGGTATAGCCCTTGGGGAGGCGGATGGTCTCATCTTGTTCTACCAAACGGGAGCAAGCATCCTTGAATCCATACGCACGGTTTTCCGGTTTCGTATCGATACGCAAGAAACTCTTCACTTGATTGTAGAGGTTATTCATGACTAGCGGTTTGATAAGCATCTGGTCTCCGGCGATAATCGCATAATCGGGGATCTCATAAGAGAACGTGATCTTGATAGGGGCCGCTTGATAGTTCTTCGGGTCCTTACCGTAATCTACACGAAGCAGTTTGGCGTTGGGGGATACGGTCAGCAATTGCTTCTCCATCGTGTTCTGCCAGTCGGATTGCCATCCGGTGGTGAAGATGCGGCGGATATTGCTGTCGGATTGTCCCTCGGCGGTGATCGTGAATTGTCCGCGGAGCGTGCCTTTCTCGTCTAGGTGGTTGTCGGCGTGGATGCGGACGTAGTGGTTCTCCGGGGCGGAGACAGGGGTTAAGCGGAGGTCGGAGCCTTCGGGCACACCCGGGAGGTAGTTCTGCTGTTGCTCGGCGCTACTCCATAATTCCCGGCAGAAAGGAACCCAAGTCGGGTCGAGAGGCATATACGTACCGCTCGCCAGTTTTACCACCGCCACGCAATGGTTGAAATGGTCGGCGGGGATACTTTCTACACGGCTTCCCGCCATTGTCATCGCCGGGTAAGCCTCGAAGCCGGCCATGCGGAGGAAGGCGATCAACGTACCGGCGATATCCTTGCAGACACCGCAACGATCGGTATAATTCATCTTCAGGTTGTGGAGCGTGAAACCCTCGCCTTTACCCATCGAGATTCCGGAGTAACGGATGTTATCGGCCACCCAGTGGGTCAGCACGGCTATCTTCTCCATTTCCGTTTTCTTGCCTTTGATCAGCTCGTCTACCTTTTTCTGGGCTTCCGGGATCGCAGTAAAGCTTCCGTAATCCTCGTTAACCTTATTGAACCAAAGGGATTTATCCTCCCAGCGGGGAGTGCTGGACATCATGAGCTTCGGGGCAGCGTCGAATAGGTCTACCATGTTCGGTTCCTTGGCGAAAGGAAGGATATCGTCGGAGGCGAAGGTATATACTTTCCGTCCGTCCTCGTATCGCATCGAAGAGGTACATTCGCCTTGGTAGAACTGGAATTGCAACTCTTTCTCCATCGGCATGGATACCCGGTACACCTTGCGCACGGTAGGCTCGGTAGCCCAGAAGGGGACGATATCGTAAAACTGTCCTCGCATAGGAGGGATGAAACGCTCGTCGTCGTCACCCGCCGTCAGCAAGGCGTAGGTGAAACCTTTCTTGGCGATCTCGTACTCCACGATATCTCCCGGTTGCAAGCGGCCCACTTCCAGCATGATCTGCCGGGCGCCCCAGTAGATGGCACGTGCGGGGGCGGCGTAGTCGCAAGCTTGGGTTACGTCGAGATTGATCACGTCGCCGTTCGCACGGTAGATCGTGGCGTAACGAAACTCGGCGTGCGCCGTCAGCGGGTCGTAATCGTATTTGATGATACGGTTGGCGACGGCTCCTTTGGAAGTCTGTACCTTAAAAGCCTTGCATACGGCGAAAGCCCCCGAGCCGGTAGGTTGTACCGTTACGGCGGTGCTATCCAGCAAGGTGACGCAGTCGTATCCTGCATAGGCTTGCGATTTCTCCAAGGTAGGATCTTGCGGGTATCGGCAAGAATCCTGCCCGTACATAGGCGATAAGGCCAATAGGGAGACCGCGGTGATTGTTAGAATTCTTTTCATGTTTATAGTGTTTTTGTAATGATATTTCTCGCCAGCTCCCGGCAGGCGGCACGGTCGATCTTGCCGCTTCCGGTTTGGGGGATCTCGCTTACCTTTATGATGTGCCTCGGACGGAGGTACTTGGGCAGGCTGGCGAGAACCTCTGTTAGCATCTCACCTCGTAGGTTTGAGGCAAGCAGTAGCACGACCGCCTCTCCCAACCGAGGGTCGGGGGCGGCGGTGATGGCATAGGGGCGGTCGAGGTAGGGTCGTAGCCGCTCTTCCACCTCCTCGATCTGGATCTTGATACCTCCGCTATTGATGATATTATCTTTCCTTCCGATAATGGCGAAACTCCCGTCCGGCAGCAGGCGGGCGACATCGTTCGTCACCAGCCGCTCGTCGCAAACCAATGGGGCGTCTATCACCAAGGTATTGTCCGGTGACAAGGATAACGTCACTGAGGGGAAGGGATGGTAATAGGGCGAGGCTTCCGGCCCGTTCAGCCGGCGCAGGGCGATGTGGGACAGCGTCTCCGTCATTCCGTAGGTGGAATAAACCGTGTTTGGCATCTGCCGTATCTCCTGTTCCAAGGCCGCGTCGATCGCCCCGCCGCCGATAATCAGGATATCCGTTTGCTCCAGCCGCTTACGTTCCTCGGGTACTCGCAACGTATTGTAAACCTGCAAGGGGATCATGGCAACAAAGCGCAGGGGCGTATCCCCCCAATCCGCCAACGGGTGTCCGGAGGGTTCGCACACCTCCAGATCCAGTCCGGCGTATAGGGAGCGGACCACCATCATTTTTCCGGCTATATAGCGTAGGGGCATACATAACAAGGCCTTGTCGCCCTTCTTAAGCCCCAGATAATCGCAGGTAAGCCGGGCGCTGTTCAGCATCCGGTCCTTGCGTACTCGCATCCGCTTGGGCGTACCGGTGGAGCCAGAGGTCTGGACTTCCAGAAAAGGGGAGGGATCGTGCCATTCAGCTAAGAATGCCTGTAAATCTTCTTGTATCGGCATAGGTCAAAGGTCGTTGGTGAACCAGATGGTGTCTCCTTTTCGTTGGATCAACTTATGTTTATCGTCCTTGAAAATCTCGCCGGTTCCCAGACCTTGCGGTAGCGGGTTACCTAGCGTGGCGCACCATTGGGCGATAGCGTTCAGTCCGATTTGCGATTCCAGAGCGGAGGTGACCCACCATTTAGGTTGTTCAGGGGTACTCCCTAAGATAGTTTCCGCTAAGTGAATCCATTCCGTACATCCGGAGATACCTCCGTGGAGGGAAGGCTTTAATATAATGTATTGGGGATGGATCGTTTCCAACAACCGCTGTTTCTCGTCCGGGGCGTTACAGCCGATCAGTTCCTCGTCGAGAGCGATGGGAAGGGGTGACTCTGCCGCAAGGCGTGCCATCTCTTCCAACTGCCCGGCACGGATAGGCTGCTCGATGGAATGCAAGTCCATCTCGGCGAGCCGCTTCAGTTTGTCCATCGCCTCCGAGGGTGTGAAAGCGCCGTTGGCATCTACCCGAAGCTCTATTTCCTTGGCAGAGAAATGCGCACGGATGTGTTTCAATAAAGAGAGTTCCCGGTCGAAATCGATAGCGCCGATCTTCAGCTTGACGCAGCGGAAGCCCTCCTTCATCTTTTCCTCTACCTGTTCCAGCATGTACTTATAATCGCCCATCCAGATCAGTCCGTTGATGGGGATGCCCGCCTGCCCCTGCGAGAAGGGCGTGTCGTAATGCCGCCAACCGCCCTGTTCATAATGGCGCATGGCCGTCTCCAGCCCGAAAAGGATGGATGGGTAATGGCGCAAAGATTCGGTGTCAACATATCCCTTCTGTTCCAGATCGAGGCAAGCCTTGGATAACGTGATCTCGTAATCCACTCCATAATCGCAACTGAGATCCGGCAGGGGGGCACATTCTCCGATACCAATAACCGAGGGTTCGTCTTCCTTGCGGATTCGGACCTCCCACAATTTCCGGGTCGTGTAAACACCCCGTGAGGTTCCTGCCGGTCGCTTGAAAGTCAAGCACCGGGGAACCACCTCTATCTGATAATATCTTCTCATAACTGTCACTTGCCAACTGTCCACTCCCTACGGGAATTTCGGGTAATCCTCGAAGCGGGGACGGCGTTTCTCCAAGAATGCCTTACCGCCTTCCTGCGCCTCGTCCGTCATATAGTAAAGCATGGTAGCGTCTCCGGCCAACTCCTGTATACCGGCCTGTCCGTCCAACTCGGCGTTTAAGCCCGCCTTGATCATGCGCAAAGCCAACGGGCTAAGCAACATCATCTCCTCGGCCCATTGAACGTACTCGTCCTCTAATTTATCCAAGGGGACTACCTTATTTACCAGACCCATATCCAAAGCCTCCTGCGCATTGTACTTGCGGCATAGGAACCAGATCTCACGGGCCTTTTTCTGTCCGACCACACGGGCGAGGTAAGAAGAACCGAACCCGGCGTCGAAGCTACCCACACGAGGACCAGTCTGTCCGAAGATAGCGTTCTCGGAAGCGATCGTAAGGTCGCAAACCACGTGCAATACGTGTCCGCCGCCGATAGCGAAACCATTCACGGCCGCGATGACGGGTTTCGGGAGAGAGCGGATCTGCTTTTGTACGTCCAATACGTTCAAGCGAGGTACGCCGTCTTTACCCACGTAGCCGCCACGTCCTTTCACGTTCATATCGCCTCCCGCGCAAAAGGCCGTATCTCCGGCTCCTGTCAGAACGACTACGTTAATGTCCGGGCGTTCCCGGCAGATGTAAAAGGCGTCGCTCATCTCCGTGGTCGTAGTCGGGGTAAAAGCGTTGCGATACCGTTCCCGGTTGATTGTAATGCGGGCGATGCCGTTGTAGAAATCAAATAAGATCTCCTCATATTCGTTGATGGTTGTCCATTCTCTTTTCGTTTCCATATATTATATGTTTTGTGCTTGGGATGAATTTTTCAGTTGATGATAATATTCCTTGAGCAATCGTACGTCTTCCGCTTTGTCCGTGAAAACCTCCATGAATAGGGGATGTTCGCTCGGTTGCTCCGTTTGGGTAAAGGCGCTCATCGCCGCTGCCAACTCCTCGGCATTATGGACAGCGGAGTAGGAGAATCCCCTTTCCGTGGCCCATCCCTCCGCTGAGGTCTGGTGGGAGGCGGTAACGTAACGGTGCGTACGCTCGTTCATCTTGAATCCCGGCAAGGCTTGGAAGATCTCGCCACCTCCGTTGTTCAAGAGCAGGATGCGAAGGTTATTGTGCAAGTTACCGTTCCACAACGCATTCATATCATAGAAGAAACTAAGATCGCCTATAACGATAAAGTTTAGTTTTTGCGAGGCCGAGGCGTATCCGATGGCCGTAGACAAGGAGCCTTCGATCCCGCTCGTACCTCGGTTACAACAAACCTCAACCGTCTCGGGTACGGTGTACAATTGCGCGTAACGTACGGTGGAGCTATTCCCCAGATGCAAGGCCGATTCAGCCGGAAGCGAGCGTATCAAACCACCGATCGCCGCCATTTCGGAGTAAGCGAACTCCGGCTCCGGCAGGTTCCGGGATTTGTATTCCCAAGCCTTCGGATATTCAATCTGCCTATTCTCCAGCATATAAGCGATTTTCTCCAGAAACTCGAAAGGGTCCATCTCGATCACCGTGGTCAGGCTACCGAATAAATCCGCTACCTCTCCATCCAATGAGACATGCCAATGCTCCTTAGGCGGGTGTTTCCGCAAAAACTCTTTCAGCCGCTTGGAGACAATATGGCCACCGTAGGTGATTACGAGCTCGGGAACTAGCTTCTCTTTTTCCTCCTCCGGGGTAGCATACAGGATAGCGTCGAAATTCTTGATCGGTAATCCCGGTACGATACGGTTGCCGATGTGCTCGGAGAGCCAAGTGAAATGCTTGTATAGTAACTTGCATATTTTCTTCTCGAAGAGATAGATCAAGCTCATTTGTCCCGCTATCATCATCCGCTTGCTATATTTGTTCAAGCGCTCGATCAGGTCATCATATTTCCGGTCGTACACGTTCAAGCCTTGATAACGGGTGATTACCCGTACCTTCGGCAATTCGGGTGTCGTGAACTGAAATAAAGGCTCGGAGATCGGAACGTTGATATGCACCGGTCCTTTGCCGTGATGGTTCAGTTCCAACAACGCCTCGTTGATCAATCGATTGCAATACCATTCATCTTGATCCGTATGTATTTCCGGTAGCTGCACCGACTTCTTTACCAGCGAGCCGAACACCCCGGGTTGCGGCAAGGTCTGTCCGTCCATTTGCCCGATCCATGCGGCGGGGCGGTCGGCGGATATCACGACAAGTGGAACTTTCTGATAGAAAGCCTCCGCTACCGCCGGATGTATATTCAGCAAGGCCGTGCCCGAGGTACAGCAAACAGCCGCCGGCTTACCTCCGTGCAACGCTAGCCCTACGGCAAAGAATCCCGCGCTTCGTTCATCCGTCACGGAATGGCAATTGAAGAACGAATGGTTTGCCAATGTGTGCACAATCGGAGAGTTCCGGCTTCCCGGACATAGCACGATATTACTTACGCCGTGCTCTATCAGCAAGGCTACCAATTGAAGGATGTTCTTTTTATCGCTATACATTATATGATATAAAATTATAAATTACCCACTATTCTCCGCATCGTATCTAATTTATCCTCTGTCTCCTGCCACTCATCTTCTAGCTGCGAGGCCGCCAACAGACCGCCTCCGGCATACAGCGTAAAGGTTTGGGGGAGGATATTCATGCAACGGAGGTTTACGTACAGATCTGTTTTGCCTTTGGGATCCAGCCAACCGATGAAACCGGAGTAATAGCTACGATCGTACCCCTCATTCTCGATGATGAAATGATAAGCCTCCTCCTTGGGAAGACCGCAAACTGCTGGAGTAGGGTGTAATAGTTGAAGGACATCACCCAGCTTCTCGGGATTCGGCAAGGAGAAGAAGAAATCACTTTTCAAATGAGAAACCTCTCCGGCCCGGGCTGAATAAGGCCCCTTCTCCTCGGGAGTAATACCCAAGGTGGACAGCTGGCGGCGTATATAGGAGGCGACTAATTGCTGTTCTCTCCAATTCTTATGGTCCCAGCTTTTCGGTAATTTCCCGTCTCGTAAGGATTGGGTTCCGGCCAAAGCTACCGTTTGCCAGTCGCCTTTCTCGCCGGATAACAAGATTTCCGGTGTCCCACCCATCCAAGTTCCGGTTTCCGGGGTATGGCAAAGGTAGACATAGGAGCGGATATATCGTTCTTCCGCGGCGAAGAATGCCTTGCCGGGTGAGAAAGAGGGATCTTTCCAGATCGTTTTGCTACGGGATAGGACTAGTTTATCTTGGCTTCCTTTTAGCAAAGGGTTGGTAAACAGGGAGAAATGGTAAGCGTATCGTTCCTTCTCCTCGGATTCGGACGGGATTTCGATTTCATTCGAAGGGAATTCGTTTTTCTCTCGAGAGAAATCCCAATCGGATTCGGAGGGGATTTCAAAGCAATCCGGTTGGATTAAAACGATAGGTCGTTCCGCTGTCACCTGAAACGGAGCGATTACAAAACCGCTCCGTTCATTTAAGTC
The DNA here is from genome assembly GCF_003635435.1 of Parabacteroides sp. AF21-43. Taxonomy (NCBI): domain Bacteria; kingdom Pseudomonadati; phylum Bacteroidota; class Bacteroidia; order Bacteroidales; family Tannerellaceae; genus Parabacteroides; species Parabacteroides sp. AF21-43. The sequence continues at coordinate 274,974 of NZ_QTMG01000002.1, forward strand.
TTTTATGTCGTATAATAGGCAAGGAGAGCCGGCACTTTGCATCCTGAAATGGAGCCTATCCTCACCGGGAATACGCCAAATAGCGAAACTCCGGCCTTGCTTGATCAACGTGTCTATTATTTCGTAAGAATCTCTTGGAATCATTTCTTCTTTAGTATACTATTGATTACCCGTACAGAGGAAACCAGTTTGTCGGTAGAGGTGAATATGTCTACGTTCCACACATGGGATGAACGGCCTTTGTGGATAATCGTCCCGACGGCACGTACCGTGTCTCCCTCGTGGGCGGACGACATATGGCTGCCGCTAACTTGCATGCCGACTACCATCTCGTCCGGTTTCGCCAGAATCATGGAACCTAGTCCGGCCACGGTCTCTGCCAGAGCCAGTGTAGCGCCTCCGTGCAAGATACCGAAAGGCTGGCGGGTCCGTTCGTCTACAGGCATGGTCGCTTCCACACGATCCTCCGACGCATAGGTATATTGAATGCCTAGATTACCCATTAAAGCATGTTTGGCCCGTGCGTTTAGTTGATCTAACGGAACCTCTGTGGGTTTGATCGTGGCAAGGATCGCTTTCTCGATCGCTACCGCCACACCTTCCATATTATTGGGTAAGGTCGTGAAATCGGCACAAGCCTTTACGGAATCGCGTGCGTTACCCATCGCCACGCCGGTACCGGCTAATTGAAGCATGGATACGTCGGCCACGCCATCACCGATAGCGACAACCTCTTCGGTCGTGATATTCAGCATCTCCATCAATACCGCCAACGTATTTCCCTTATTGATGAAATGAGGAGCTACCTCCAAGAAATAGTCCTCGGAGCGGAAAGCTTCCAATACCCCGTCCAGACGTTTCTTCCAATGATTTTCGAGACCCACTAGATTGTTCTCGTCATCGCTGGTAAGAATACACTTACAGGGTGCGAAATCCACCGCTTCCGGGAAATTCTCCACACCGATGATGCGCATCTTATTGAGTTCGGCCTCCTCTTGGACATGTTTGTTTTCCGGGCTATCGGTTAGGATATAGTCCTTGTGATATGTGAAGATCGCGAAACCGTTTTCCTTCGCCTTCCGGTTTAAATAAGGAATCATGGCCGGATCGATTCGTTTCTCGAACATCAATTCTCCGGTCTGGGCATTGATGATCTGACCTCCGTTATAAGATAATATGAAACCACCGTAATGATTCAATTCAAGAGCCTCCGCCAAGGGTTGAACCCCGTTGGTGGGTCGGCCGGATGCCAATACAACATGAACTCCCATCTGCTGAGCCTTTAACAAGGCGGCATGGGTCCGGGGAGTTATCTCTTTCTTGTCGTTAAGCAACGTCCCATCTACGTCTAAGACTAATAATTTGTACTTCATGGCGTCTTATTTTTATGGTTTAGAATACAAATATACATAAAATAGTTGATAGTTAGAAGACATTTCCATGAAAGGAATTTACGTATATCGGCGCAAGCTCACGCCTATACTGGCGTAGCCCTACGGCACTACTGGTATAGGCGTATGCCGGTATAGGCATTGGCCTGTGTCGATACTGGTGTAAATGTCTCTGAAAAAACACGTACGTGTTCTCGCGAAAACATGTACATGTTTTTCGGAAAATACGTACGTGTTTTTTTTCAAAGCAATTCTTGGATGAAACGAGCCACTCCATCCTCATCGTTCGTGTATTGGGTGATGCGGTCGGCATTGGCCTTGACAGGGGGCTGGGCGTTGGCCATAGCGACTCCCAATCCGGCGAAACGGATCATGGATACATCGTTGAAACCGTCGCCGATAGCGATCCCTTCCTCCTGTTTTATCCGGGTTCGCTCTAGTAAGCGGGATAACGAGGCGGCTTTGTCGATGCCTTTGGGGACAAGCTCCAGATAGAATGCCTCGGAACGATATACGTTGATACGTTTCCCTAATTCTTGGCGGAGCTTCTCTTCCAACGGTACCAACATCTCCGGTTCGCCTACCACCAAGCATTTATCGGCTGGCTGATGCAAATCCCGCAGAAAATCGTCGGTAGCCTTGATCTTCATTTTGGTTAAGAAAGATTCGTATTGTACGTATTTATTTTCCGGATGCTCGCTTAAGATATATTTACCGTTGTAGGAAAGGATAGCCAGTCCCGCTTCTTTGGAGCGGTTGTATAAAACAGGTACGATATCGGGTGGCAAAGCCTGTTCGAAAAGTACTTTGTCTGTCATCAAGTCGATCACCTTACCGCCGTTGAAGGAAAGGATAAAACCACCATATTGCTTTATGTTCAGTTCTTCGGCTAAAGGCACGATACCGTAGGTGGGCCGGCCGGAGGCTAAGACCAGATGCAATCCTTTTTCCTGCGCTTGCAGAAGGGTTTCCCTCGTAAATGGGGTGATCTCTTTTTTACTGTTTGTCAGTGTACCGTCTAAATCCAGTACCAATAATTTATAGTTCATGCTCTTGTTTCGTGTTGATCGTGATTATTTTACCTCTTTGGGAGATATAATTATAGAGTTCTTTATAAAATGCGTGCCGGGTAAGGGTGGAACCGTCTCCCAAGATCATCAGTTTCATACGGGCACGGGTGATCGCTACGTTCATGCGCCGCAAGTCGTTCAAGAAGCCTATCTTTCCATCCTCGTTGGCCCTTACCAAACTGATCAAGATGACATCGCGTTCTTGCCCTTGGAAACCGTCAACGGTGTGTACGGTGATCAGTCTGCGTAAAGGCTTGAAGAAAGCGTCTTGTTTGATCAATTTACGGATGTATTGTACCTGCGCCTTATAAGGGGAGATCAATCCGAAGTCGATATTCTCTTCCAGCACTCTCTCCTTGGATATTTTCTGTATATAGGAGCGTAATTGTTCCACGAGCAATTCCGCCTCTTGCCTGTTGACACGGCTCATGGTCTCCTCTCTCGCATTTTCCGTGAAATCGCACTCGGACGTATCGAACCATACGATGGGAGTGTCCAGTCGCAAGATTCCCCGCCCACTTACCTCGGGAGCGGATTCGAGTTCGTTATGATAGAACCATTGGGAGGAGAAGCGCATGATATCCTCGTGCATACGATATTGGATCTTCAGGAGAGAGACCGTTTCCGGTTTCGTGTGGGCTATCTTTTGCATCAAGGTACGTCCTAAGCCTTCTCGTTCCGCTTCTATACATTTAATAGTAGGGGGCAATTGGTGATGATCGCCCGCTAGTATGACCCGGTCTGCCTTGCCGATCGCTATCCAGCAAGCGGCTTCCAAGGCTTGGGCGGCCTCATCGATAAACAAGGTCGTGAAGTGCCGGTTCATCATGACCCGGTTTGCGGAGCCAACCAAGGTGCAAGCGACAACACGAGCCTCGTCGAACAGCTCTGTATCGATCTTGACTTCCAGTTCGGTCGCCCGGAATTTCAAACGGGAGAGGCGGTTTCGGATCGTATCCCGTTCCTCCCGGCTTTTCTTTCGCATATTGGATTGTATATCCCGTACCGCTTTCCGGATGCTCCATAACTCGGGATAATCCGGATGCGACTCGAAACGGCGTTCATATGTGAAAGAGAGCATCTTGTCATTGATACGAGTGGGGTTCCCGATGCGCAGGACGTTAATGCCTCTATCTACCAGTTTCTCCGAGATGCAGTCTACGGCGGTATTGCTTTGAGCGCAAACGATCACTTGATTCTCCCGGTGAAGGGTCTCGTAAATGGCTTCCACCAAGGTGGTTGTTTTCCCGGTTCCGGGAGGGCCGTGTACGATAGATACTTGTTTCGCTCCCAATACCTTATTTACGGCTTCTTCCTGAGAACGGTTCAACCAAGGGAAGCGGATCGGGAATAATTCCCGCTGTCCCGGTTTTTCCTGCCCCAGCAATACATCCCTAAGATGAGAGAGTTGGTTGTTTTTTGCCCGCATCACGTCCGAGAGAGCGGAAAACATCGTTTTATAGCTGGTCTCGTCGAAGTAGAGTTGCACGCCGAGATCATTGCTTTTTCCTTGTATATCCATCAAGGCGGAAGGAGTGGGGAGAACTACCACCATCCGGTCCTCTTGCACGTAGCTGATCGTGGCGGAGAAATCCAGATACTTAAATTTACCACTGATATCTGCCGTAAAGAAGCAAATCGGGCGCCCGTACTCAAAATTATGCTCGATCTCCCGGTCTTCTGTCCTTTCGATCTCGATCACCAATTGGTTTAAGGAGTTATAATAACTGCGTCCCGGAGTGACCGGATACCAACAGAGGCCCTGCGCCACTCGTTTTCGCAAACCCGTACGCTCGGATTGCTGTCGGTATGTTTCCTTCTCATATTCATATTCTTTCTGCAGGAGATCATATTGATGTTGCAAATCTACAAGCGGCGATGAAATTCCCATTCCTTTTTCAATTCTATTAATCGGATAAATACAGCCCGGGCGTTCTAGGTCCCGAAGTAGGCGACAAAAGTACTAAAATTATCGTTCCGTACCCAAGTTGCGGTAAGTAAAGAAAAAGAATACCGCTAACGTTGGTAGTGTCTATAAAATTCCTAATTTTGTACGAAAACTAATATCATAAAAAAATGAATGAGAACGATGCTTTTTATAACGCATTAATAGATGTAGCTGCTTGGGATAAAGAGAATACCTTAGATCGTTTTATGAATAGTGATAGCCTCTTCAAAAAGTTTCTATATAAATTTATTACTACAGACGGTTCGTATGTGAAATTACGGAGCTCTTTAGTAGAGCGGGATTTGGAGAATGCCAAGCTATATTCGCATACCTTGAAAGGGATAGCCGCTAATTTAGGTCTGGTAAATCTATTCGATGTATCGAATAATATACTATCGCTGTTGAGAGAAGGGAATCTGGAAGAAGCGTTGCGTTATGAAGATGCATTGGGAAAACAATACGATGCCTTGCGAGATATCGTTGTTGAGTTTTGTTCTTAATCTATTGTATATTAACTATCTAATTCTAAATAAAGACTATCAGTATGGATACTATCATAAAAACTCAAATTATAGATTTGATTCACAGGGAGGTAATCCCTGCTATCGGATGTACGGAACCTATTGCCGTGGCTTTGGCGGCCGCAAAAGCGGCGGAAGTGCTGGGGCGTAAGCCAGAGAAGATAGAGGTTTATCTGAGCGCCAATATCCTGAAGAATGCCATGGGAGTAGGAATCCCGGGGACTGGCATGGTGGGGTTGCCTATCGCTATCGCTTTGGGATCGATCATCGGTAAGTCCGCTTATGGGCTAGAGGTGCTGAAAGACTTGACTCCGGAGGGATTGAAAGAAGGTAAGGAAATGGTCTGCAAGAAATGTATCAGTATAGACCTAAAAGAGAATGTAGATAAACTTTATATCGAAATTATAAGTTCTGCAGGGAACGATCGTTCAAGGGTGATCATTTGCCATGAGCATACCCATATAATATATGTAGAGAAAAACGGGGAGGTATTGACTGATTTACGTACGGCAAACGCTTCTGGCGAGGAAGTATGTGAGAATAAGGATTTACGTCTTTCCTTCTCTATGGTCTATGAGTTTGCCATGGAAATGCCATTGGATGAGATTCGTTTTATTTTAGAAACGGCCGAGTTGAATAAGAAAGCTGCCCAAGCTTCCATGAAAGGCAATTACGGACATACCGTAAGCAAGACAGTCTCGGGTGCTTTCGGCCGTAAGTTCATGGGAGATTCCGCTTATACGCATATGTTGATCATGACTTCCGCCGCTTGCGACGCTCGCATGGACGGCGCTATGATCCCGGTGATGAGTAATTCGGGAAGCGGTAATCAAGGAATCGCCGCTACGCTTCCGGTTCTTTCTTTCGCCGAGGATATCCAATGCTCGGAAGAGCAACTGATCCGTGCGTTGATGTTAAGCCATTTGATGGTGATCTATATCAAGCAAAGTCTGGGACGCTTGTCCGCCCTTTGCGGTTGTGTGGTTGCCGCTACGGGAGCGAGTTGCGCTATCACCTATTTGATGGGAGGAAATAAGGCGCGGATTTCTTATGCGATCAAGAATATGATCGGTAATATTACCGGAATGATCTGTGACGGTGCCAAGCCGAGTTGCGCGATGAAAGTATCTAGTGGCGTATCTACGGCGATGCTTTCCGCTTTGATGGCCATGGAGGATAAGGTGGTGACTTCCGTGGAAGGTATCATCGATGAGGATGTGGATAAATCGATCGCGAACTTGACCGCTATCGGTTCTAAAGGAATGGAGGCGACGGATCGTCTGGTGCTGGACATCATGACCGGTAAATCTTGTTAATGGGATTCTATGGAGGAGGCACCAAAGGCGAGGAAAAAAGAGATTATGCGAGTGACACTTTTAGGGTCATTCGCTAATTTTGTTTTATTGGTATTCAAGTTCGTGGCGGGTATCTGGGGGCATAGTAGCGCTATGATCGCCGATGCGGTGCATTCGTTATCTGATTTCGTAACGGATATAATCGTACTTCTTTTTGTCAATATATCTTCCAAGCCGAAGGACGAGAGCCATGATTACGGGCATGGTAAATACGAGACTTTGGCGACTTCAATTGTCGGTATCGTCTTGCTTTGTGTAGGTTTTGGCCTTTTCTGGGAGGGAGCGAACAAGATTTATGACTTTTATTTCAAGGGGATTCCGTTGGAAAGTCCGGGAATGATCGCTTTAGTTGCTGCTCTTATCTCTATCGTGATCAAGGAATTACTGTATCATATTACGGTTTGGGTAGGAAGGAAGCAGAATAGTCAAGTCGTTATCGCTAACGCTTGGCATCATCGCTCGGATGCCTTTTCCTCGATCGGTACGGCTTTAGGTATCGGAGGGGCGATTTTGTTGGGGGATAATTGGCGTGTGCTGGACCCGTTGGCGGCTGTGATTGTCAGTTTATTTATCGTAAAAGTAGCCTTACAACTAGTGATCCCGGCGATTAATGACTTATTGGAGAAATCTTTGCCGAAGGAGGTGGAGGATGAGATCTTGGCGATCATTAGTGAGGTTCCCGAGGTAAAGAGCCCGCATAATCTACGTACCCGCCGCATCGGTAATAATTTTGCTATCGAGGCGCATATACGGGTGGACGGACAGATAACCGTGACTCGTGCCCATGACTTGACGAAAGAGATCGAACAGAATCTGCGTGATAAGTTCGGTCAGGCTACGCACATCGCTTTGCACGTGGAACCAATTAAATAAACGAATTGTTATTTGACCATGATGAAGAACTTATATAGGGGAGAAGTGTTCTATTTGATCGCTTCCCCGCTGGATCATGTGGAGGCTTACCGCTATTTTGAGGATGGGGAACTGGCTGTTGTTGATGGAAAGATTGTAGAGGCGGGGCCGTTCGAGGCGATGCGTTCCCGTTACCCGGATTTCCCGGTGACAGACTATTCCGGTAAATTGATTACACCCGGCTTTATTGATTCCCATATCCATTTCTCCCAGTCGGAGATACAGGGAATGTATGGCAAGCAACTTCTGGATTGGCTGGACGAATATACGTTTCCCGCCGAGGAAGCTTTCTCTTCCATGGAATATGCACAAGATATCGCTCGCTTTTTCGTGAAGGAACTGGTGAAGAACGGAACTACGACTTGTGCCGCTTATGCCACGGTTCATCCTGCTTCCGTAACCGCATTATTTTCCGTGGCTACGGAGTATAATATGTGTATCTTGGCTGGAAAGGTGATGATGAACCGGAACGCTCCGGATTATCTGATGGATACCACGCATCAGGGTGAGTTGGACTGCCGTAGCTTAATCGAGGATTGGGACGGGAAAGGACGGAATCACTATGTGATCACGCCCCGTTTCGCCATAACCAGTACGCCGGATCAATTAAAGTCTGCCGGTCGTTTACATGCCGAATATCCCAGTACCTATATACAGACACATCTTTCGGAGAATCTGGGAGAGATTGAATCTGTCTTATCGCTCTGTCCCGGTCATGCGGATTATCTGGAGGTCTATGAGCGTGCCGGATTGTTGACCGATCGTTCGATATTCGGGCATTGTGTCCATCTAACCGATCGGGAATATAAGCGGTTGGGAGAAACGGGAGGCATTATCGCCCATTGCCCGACCTCGAACCTTTTCCTTGGAAGCGGATTATTCGATATGAGGGAAGCGAACCGTTACGGCGTACGTACTACCTTGGCGACAGATGTCGGTGCGGGTACATCTTTCTCTATGTGGCGTACGATGGGAGAGGCTTATAAGGTACAACAGTTGAACGGTTATCCGATGACAGCTTTGGAGGCTATCTATAAATGTACGCTAGGCTCTGCACGGGCCTTATCGTTGGACGACCGAATCGGAAGTTTCCTCCCTGGCCGTGAAGCGGATTTCATAGTCGTGGATTATGCCGCTACCTCTGTCCAGAAATTGCGTATGGAGTATCTTCGTTCGAGAGATAAATGGACGATCGAGAATAAGCTGTTTGGCCTGCAAACCCTCGGCGATGACCGGAATACGGTATGTACTTATATAATGGGCAAGCAAGTATACGGCTCAGATTCGTGCGATCATCAAGAAACAAGTATGTAATACGACCGTTACGACGATCCATAGGCGCTCGGCAGTAGTCGGGCGCAATCCCGGGAAATAATATTCTATAGCCCCGTGCTTGCAAGCGGAGAGGCAATCTCCGCAATAGGTACAGGTATAGCCGATCTTTCCCTTCTCGATCTCTTCTTTATGTAGGGCATCATAACGGCAAGCGTTTGTGCAAGCCATGCAATGGCAACAATCCGTGGTCAGTCGTACCCGGAAAGGAGAGAGGTATTTGAGGAAAGACACTAAAGTCCCGATCGGACAATAACTACTGCAATGCACCATCTTCCGTCTCTTTCTGGAAAACAATAGCATGACAAGTAGGCCGATAACTCCGACCGCTATTCCAAAAGCGGTGGCTATCCTGCCGCTCGCTCCGAATATTCGGAGTAGGATGGCCCCCAACATAACCAGAAATAATATGCTGTATCGCATTTGCTTGTGATAGGGGAACCTTTTTCGTTCCAATTTTCCCCGGGCACTCCATGCGTCGAATGCCCCGAAGTAACAAAGCTGGCTACACCAAGCGGGACCGGATAGTAATAAGGTGCTGATAAAAAGTATGGGCATGAATAATCCCTCGAAGCGATAAAGCGGTCCGGCCAAGATTACCGCAGGGATCGGTAAATGCAGTTTCCCGGTCATAAGGAAAATAGGATCGGCAAAAATCCCTAGAGCAAGTTGCCCGAAAAAAACGATCGAGAATAACAACCACGCTCGTTTTCTCCATTTGGGACGTTCTTGCCGATCTTGCATCTTATAGCAGAGCCAACCACCGTATAGCATGGCAAGTATCACTTGTATCCATCCTCCATACGGAAATAACCTTTCGCCTATCAACAGTGGATTTTTAGGCATGACTTGAACGATCGAGAGAAGTCCCCCGACTAATAATACGGTACTGATAACAATACGTCTCGTTTTCATGCTCAATTATTTTATGCGTAAAAGTATGCCTTTTACGCGAATAATTATAGCACGGGCATTGTATTTCTGATACTAGTTACACCGATTAAACGATCATACCGTGCTCCCATTGGACAATAGTAGACGTAAATGCTATATTCGTTCTCCGTCTGGAAGAAATTACCCTCGATAGGGCCGGTCTGTCCTACGGTCTGTCCGTTAGGGACAAAGAGGTACTGATAGTTGTAACTGCCTTGTTTCAGTAAGACGGATTTCTCGTATTGATGCGTCTCCGGATTATAGCCCATCTTACTTTTCTCGTCCAATACATTATTATATAATTCACCGTTCAAATACACGTTTCCATCGGGAATTAAGTCCATGGCGAGGGTAAAGTGAACGATGTAATAGTCCGCTTCCGTATCCGGGTCGTTACAATTACTGCAACGGATGAAAAAACGGCCGTCTTGGTCTTGATCGTATTGATACGATAATTGGTCACGCCGATAGTCCGTCATCAACTCTACATGGTAATATGGATTATGGAACGAGATACTTTCTACGTGCATGCCATTGTATTTGTTGCTCAAAAATTCCATACGGCGATATTCGTTTCCTGCGGGAAAGATCAAGTTCTGATTGTTCGTATAAGAGATCTGGTTTTCTAAAATAGTCATAGGCTGAAGACCTGTTACGGCATTATCCCTGCGGTTATTCTGATAAACCCAGATTTTCAAGTCGGTCTGAGGATAGGTGATGGGGAAATTCTTGTTATTGATCGCAAAGCTGACTTGTTGGTGTGACTGATTGGTATCGATATCCGTATTTCCGCTCACCGTAGCGGCGACACTAACCATCGGCTCGAAAATAGAAAAGCAAGCGGTAAATACGATCTGGGAGGGATCATCCTCGTTATATACTTGCAAGGCATAATTCCCCGAGACCTTCGGTTGAACGTCATCGTTTGGGAAAAGTAATCGGTAGTTGGTGTATTGCACCGTAGTACCCATCGCATTGGCGAAATCCTCGATCGTGCTCCCTTGGAAACCATTCATATACTCAATCGGGGAAAGATTCGATTGCGTCCAATCGGCGTTGCAATGAACCAGATTATAGGCGTATCGCCCGAAGCCCGGATTAAAAGCATCGAAATTAACTTCGATACGGTTTTCACCGCCCAGTTCAATGAATGGATCGGAGAACATCTCGCCGGCAACCTTCACTTGGAGGGTCTTTATTTGCTTATCGCTAACGTTGGTGAAGTAAGTCACTTGAGCGTTCAACGGTACTAAAACCGTGATAAGCAGCAGAAATAGGATTTTAAAAACTTTCATTTTCTTATTACTTTCTTTAACGACGCAAAATTATGGAATTATTTCTCTATTTATTTGCCTTTCCCTGCTCTAAAGCATGAAAAAATGTTTACTTTTGCAGGAAAATTACATATAAACAATTTTAGTTGTATCATGGCAAATGTGATTAAGATTAAAAAGGGTTTAGACATTAATCTGAAGGGCAAAGCTTCGGATGTACTGTTAAACGGCGGCAAGAGCGAGTCTTACGCGATCGTCCCCGATTATTATAACGGTATTCTCCCCAAAGTTGTTGCGAAAGTAGGAGAAAAAGTCAAAGCCGGTTCTGTACTGATGATTGACAAGAACCGCCCCGAGATCAAGTTTGTTTCGCCGGTCAGTGGCGAGGTAACTGCCGTAAACCGAGGAGAGAAGCGTAAGGTGCTAAGCATCGTTGTGAAGCCGGATGCGCAGATCGAGTATGAGGAGTTCGGTAAGAAGAACGTAGCATCCCTACAGGGAGCAGAGGTGAAAGAGGTACTTCTGAACGCTGGTATGTGGCCGTTTATCAAGCAACGCCCATACGATATCGTTGCCGCTCCATTGGATACTCCGCGTGATATCTTCGTTTCGGCTTTTTACTCCGCTCCTTTGGCTCCAAACTTCGATTTTATCGTAAAAGGTCAGGAGGCTGATTTCCAGACTGGATTAAACGCCCTAGCTAAATTAACGAATGGAAAAGTGTATGTGGGTGTAAGAAGTGGTTCTGTCGTGAGCGGAATGAAAGGTGTGGAGATCGTGGAAGTAGAAGGTCCGCATCCCGCAGCGAACGTTGGCGTGCAGATCAATCATATCAAGCCCGTTAACAAGGGTGAGGTAGTTTGGACGGTTAATCCGGCAGACGTGATCGTTATCGGACGCTTGTTTAACAAGGGTGTCGCCGATTTCAGCCGTATGGTTGCTATTACCGGTTCCGAGACTACCGAGAGAGGCTACGTTAAAACGATTTCAGGTTGTACGATTAAGAGCTTGGTTAACGGTAAAGTGTTAGGACAGGAACATATCCGTATTATCAGCGGTAATGTTTTGACAGGTACCAAGGTGAATATGGATGGTTACCTAGGCGCTTATGATAACCAGATCACCGTGATTCCGGAAGGTGATGAGACGCATGAGTTCTTAGGTTTCGCTATGCCTCGTTTCAACCAGTTCAGCGCTAGCCATAGTTACTTTAGCTGGTTAGGTACTAGCAAGGAATATGTGATCGACGCCCGTATCAAAGGTGGTAAACGTGCCATGATCATGTCTAATGAATACGATAAGGTGTTTCCGATGGACATCTATCCGGAGTATTTGTTGAAAGCGATCATTGCGTTCGATATCGACAAGATGGAGAACTTAGGTATCTATGAGGTGGCTCCCGAGGACTTCGCTCTTTGCGAGTTCGTGGACACTTCCAAGATCGAGTTGCAAAAGATCGTTCGCGACGGATTGAACCTGTTGTATAAGGAAATGAATTAATAACATAAAAAACTTATAATACATTGAAAGCGTTAAGGAATTATCTCGACAAGATTAAGCCTAACTTTGAGGAAGGCGGAAAGCTGGCGATGTTCCGTTCTGTTTTTGACGGTTTCGAAACATTCTTATTTGTTCCGAACGAGACCTCTAAAACGGGCGTACATATTCATGACTGTATTGATTCAAAGCGTGCCATGACCGTGGTTATCATCGCTTTGTTGCCTGCTTTGCTTTTTGGTATGTATAATGTCGGTTATCAGCACAATTTAGCTGTGGGGGCTGAGCCGGGATTTTTGATGACTTTTATTTTTGGATTTTTGGCGGTATTGCCTAAGATCATTGTTTCGTATGTGGTAGGTTTGGGTATAGAGTTCGCTGTCGCCCAAGTGAAGAAGGAAGAGATTCAAGAAGGATTCTTGGTTTCCGGTATCTTGATTCCGATGATCGTTCCGGTCGATACTCCGTTATGGATGATCGCTGTAGCTACTGCTTTCGCTGTTATTTTCGCGAAAGAGGTATTTGGTGGTACGGGATATAATATATTTAATGTAGCATTGGTTACACGTGCGTTCTTATTCTTCGCTTACCCGGCAGCAATGTCTGGTGATCAAGTGTTCGTTCGTACGGCTGATACGTTTGGTATCGGGGCTGGCCAAGTAGTTGACGGTTTTTCCGGAGCTACTCCGCTAGGACAAGTCGCTATCGCTGGTAAGGAGATGATCGGTTCTTTCCAAGCTGTTGACGTATTAGGCAACCCGATCTCTACTTGGGACGCGTTTATTGGTTTGATCCCGGGCTCTATCGGTGAGACTTCCGTATTGGCTATTTTGATCGGTGCGGTTATCTTGTTGGTTACGGGTATCGCAAGTTGGAAGACAATGGTTTCCGTGTTCGTGGGTGGTGCTTTCATGTCATTGATCTTTAATATGATCGGTACTACGGTCGCTATGTGCGTATCTCCGCTGGATCACTTGTTCTTAGGTGGTTTCGCTTTTGGTGCCGTGTTCATGGCTACAGACCCTGTGACTTCCGCTCGTACGGAGACAGGTAAATATATCTATGGTTTCCTTGTAGGTGCTATGGCCATTATTATTCGTGCGTTGAACCCGGGTTATCCAGAGGGTATGATGCTCGCTATCCTGTTGATGAACGTGTTCGCTCCCCTGATCGACTATTATGTTGTGGAAGCTAATATCTCTCGCAGATTGAAACGTGTAATAAAATAAAGTAAGAAGGAATATGGCTAAATATAAATGTAAGGTATGTGGCTATGTCCACGAGGGAAATAAGGCTCCTGACACTTGCCCGGTATGTTCCGCTCCTGCTTCCGAATTTGAGGAAATCAAGGAGGAGGGCGCCGCTAAGAAAGGCATAAACCGGGATAGCAATGTTTATACGGTTGTTTATGCGGCTGTGATGGTTGTGCTAGTGGCTGTCGTATTGGCGTTTACTTCACAATCATTGAGAAGTTTTCAGAAACAGAACGAGGATAACGATAAGAGACAACAAATTCTGCGTTCTATTAACGTAAATGTTTCTTCTTCTGAGGCTGAGACCAAGTACAACGAGTTGATCAAGGAAGCTTTCTTGGTAAACGAGAATGGTGAGAAGGTTGAAGGCGACGCTTTCGCTACGGATGTAGTTAAGGCTGCCGCTGAGCATCAATATCCGGTTTTCGTCGCGAATGTAGATGGTCAACCGAAATATATCATGGCTTTGCATGGAGCAGGTCTTTGGGGTCCGTTATGGGGTTATATCTCTGTAGATAGTGATAAGAATACTATTTATGGTGCTGACTTCAGCCACCAAGGTGAAACTCCGGGTCTGGGAGCTGAGATCTCTAAACCGGCGTTCAGCAATGAGTTCAAAGGTAAGAAGATCTTCATGAGTGGAGAATTCAAGTCTGTCGCTGTTGTTAAGCCGGGTAAGAGCGTAGCGGGACAGGATTATGTAGACGGTATCTCAGGTGGTACAATTACCAGTAAAGGTGTGGATGAAATGTTATTCAACAGCTTGAGCGGTTATGTTAAATTTTTGACCTCACAAAATTAAGTAGAAGATGGGATTATTATCTGAAAAGAATAAAGAAGTTCTGTTAGGCCCGTTGAGCGCTAACAACCCGGTTGTCGTTCAGATGTTGGGTATTTGCTCTGCGTTGGCTGTAACATCAAAACTTGAGCCGGCCATCGTGATGGGTATCTCGGTGACGGCTGTCGTAGCTTTCGCTAACGTGATCATTTCATTGATGCGTAATACGATTCCGAACCGTATCCGTATTATCGTGCAATTGGTGGTAGTTGCCGCTTTGGTGACAATCGTTAGTGAGGTGTTGAAAGCTTTTGCTTATGACGTAAACAAACAGCTTTCCGTATTTGTCGGTTTGATCATTACGAACTGTATCTTGATGGGACGTCTGGAAGCGTTCGCCTTGGGTAACGGCCCATGGGAATCGTTCTTGGATGGCATTGGTAACGGTCTGGGATATGCGATTATTCTTATTATCGTAGGTTTCTTCCGTGAATTGCTGGGATCTGGTACCTTATTGGGTTTCCAAGTGATTCCGCAGGCATTCTATGATCTGGGTTACGTGAACAATGGTTTGATGATCTTGCCTCCGATGGCGTTGATCGTGATCGCTGTTATTATTTGGGTTCATCGTGCTAAGAACAAGGAACTTCAAGAAAATTAATGTTAACGATTAAACGAATAATAGAATGGAACAATTATTAAGCACATTCGTCCGCTCGATCTTCGTTGACAACATGATCTTCGCATACTATTTGGGTATGTGCTCTTTCGTGGCTGTCTCAAAGAACGTGAAGACCGCTTTAGGATTAGGTATAGCAGTGACATTCGTACTTTTCTGTACGTTGCCGATTAACTATATGCTTGAGAATTATGTATTGAAAGAAGGTGCGTTAAGTTGGTTAGGCCCGGAATATGCGGAGGTGAACCTTAGCTTCTTGGCGTTTATTATCTTTATCGCCGTTATCGCTTCTTTCGTGCAGTTGGTCGAGATGGTAGTCGAGAAATTCTCTCCGTCTTTGTATGCTTCCCTTGGTATCTTTTTGCCGCTGATCGCTGTAAACTGCGCTATCTTGGGTGGTTCTCTGTTTATGCAACAAAAAGCGTTCCCTAATGTAGGTGTCGCCACTGTTTATGGTTTAGGATCTGGTATCGGTTGGTTGCTGGCTATCGTAGGTATGGCGGCTATCCGTGAGAAATTGTCATATTCAAATGTCCCCAATGCTTTGAAAGGTTTGGGTATTACTTTCATCATCACGGGTTTGATGGGTATGGCATTCATGTGTTTCTCTGGTCTGAAGATTTAAGTATTAACGCATTAAACAAAATATAAAGATGACTTTATTAATGTCGGGCGGACTTACGATTGGTGTCAGCGCAATAGTATTCTTATTGATCACGCTGATCTTGGTCGGTTTGCTTTTGTTCGCCAAAGCAAAATTGGTGCCTTCAGGGAATGTAAGCTTGAAGGTTAACGGAGAGAAAGATATAGAGACCCCGATTGGTGGAACTTTGCTAGGTGCGCTACAGAGCGGTGGCATCTTCTTGTCTTCCGCTTGTGGTGGTGGTGGTAAATGCGGTCAGTGCCGTGCTCAAGTTATTGATGGCGGTGGCGAGATCCTACCTACTGAGAAAGGTTTCTTCTCTCGTAAACAAGTGAAAGATCATTGGCGTTTGGCTTGTCAATGCAAGGTGAAAGAGGATATGGTCGTTCAGGTACCAGACGAGGTATTTGGCGTTAAGGAATGGGAATGCGAGGTTATCAGTAATAAGAACGTCGCTACATTTATCAAGGAGTTTATCGTTGCGTTGCCTAAAGGTGAGCACATGGACTTTATTCCGGGTTCTTACGCTCAGATCAAGATCCCTACATACTCAATGGATTATAACAAGGATATCGATAAGAGCTTGATCGGCCCCGAGTATCTGCCGGCTTGGGAGAAATTCGGTTTATTCGGTTTGAAGTGTAAGAACGACTCACCGTCTATCCGTGCCTATTCTATGGCTAACTATCCTGCTGAGGGTGACCGTATCATGTTGACCGTGCGTATCGCTACGCCGCCGTTCAAACCGAAACCACAAGTTGGTTTCATGGATGTGATGCCGGGTATCGCTTCTTCTTATATCTTTACGTTGAAACCGGGTGATAAGGTGACTATGAGTGGTCCTTATGGTGATTTCCACCCAATTTTCGATTCTAAGAGAGAGATGATGTGGATTGGTGGTGGTGCTGGTATGGCTCCGTTGCGTGCCCAAATCATGCACATGACGAAGACGTTGAAGACTACGGATCGTAAGATGTCTTACTTCTATGGCGCGCGTGCCTTGAACGAAGTGTTCTATTTGGAAGATTTCTTGGAAATAGAGAAAGAATTCCCAAACTTTACGTTCCACTTGGCGCTTGACCGTCCTGATCCTGCCGCTGATGCTGCGGGTGTTAAATATACGGCTGGATTCGTTCATCAAGTAATCCATGATACTTACTTGAAGGATCACGAGGCTCCGGAAGATATCGAATACTACATGTGTGGTCCGGGCCCGATGTCAAAGGCCGTGGAAAATATGCTGGATAACTTGGGTGTACCTCGTGAGATGTTGCACTTCGATGATTTCGGTGGATAAAATAGGATTTCTATATCTACAGATAGAAGGCGGGGGTTAAGATCCTCGCCTTTTTTATTTTGGCCCTGAAACTCCTCTTTACGAAGATATACTTCAAATGCTATAGGATATATACTGCATGTGTCATAGGATATATACTTCATTAACGAAATAAGTCGTACTTTGACTATGCCTAAATTTACTTCACAGAT
>NZ_QTMG01000020.1:0-61193 GCF_003635435.1 Parabacteroides sp. AF21-43
GTCCGTAAGGGGTGACTCCTTTTTCTGTTTTTATTTATTCGATTCTGATTGGATAAATAAAATAAGATGTATATATTCGCTCCCTATAACTTAATAATGTGTTGTATGGTTAAGAAGTGGATATTCCCTTTATTGATTGGGGTTTGTTTAATCAATACGTCTATGGCACAAGAAAATCCGATTTTATTATTCCCAAAAGGGGCGCCGGGAGAAACTATTAAATTAATAGAGAAAGCTGATACGGATGGTGGAAAAACCGGTGGTGAGAGTGTTTTGCGTATTACGAATGTGAGTGAGCCAACGATTACTATATATCATGCTCCGGATGAAGTGGCCTCGGGTGCCGCTATGATTGTCTGTCCCGGTGGTGGTTACAATATTTTAGCTTATGATTTGGAAGGTGATGAAGTCTGTGAATGGCTTAATAATCTTGGAATAACTGCGGTCTTACTTAAATACCGGGTTCCAAGACGGGAAGGACTGGAAAAACACGAAGCTCCTTTGCAAGATGTACAGCGTGCGATTGGTTATGTTCGAGCGAACGCTGAGAACTTGAATATAGCTCCAAAGCGAATCGGTGTGATGGGATTCTCGGCTGGTGGCCATTTAGCTGCCATGGTTAGCAATAATTTTTTGAAACGTACTTATCCGGCTATTGATGCTACGGATAAAGTAAGTTGTCGTCCGGACTATTGTTTATTGGTTTATCCTGCTTATTTAGATGGAGAGAATTTCCAATTGGCACCAGAGTTAAAGGTTTCATCTGCCACACCTCCAACCATGTTAATTCAAGCGGAAGATGATAAATCTTATATCAACAGTAGTATTTTCTATTATTATGCCTTAAAGGAAGCTGGTGTTCCGGCATGGATGCATTTATATAGTCAAGGTGGCCATGGATATGGGTTACGAGATACGGGAGCGTCTGTAAATGAATGGCCGGATCGGGCTGAAGATTGGTTTCGTGAGATCGGTCTGATCGAATAGAACTCCAGATATCTTTTCTGGAGACTTGCGGAGTAGATTCTTAAATCGATTGCGCAATTTATTTATTACTAGTTTATTATTGATGGTAAACGTAGTAAAAACGTAGTGTAGAAAAGTGTGTTCTATAGCATATCGTATCTTTGAAGTAGTGAGTTTATTGCTGTTTTCTGTTATTCGGGCTTTTTTTGAAGTAAAAAAGCTAAGTTATGAAATTCCTTAAAAGTTCAGTTTTATTTATTTCAATGGCATGTATAGTGCCTGTTTGTTCGATAGCGAGAGAAAAAAGTGAGAGAATCACAAGAGCTGAGATTGAACAGAAAAGTGCGGATGAATTTATAAATGGTCTGATGAGTCGAATGACCGTTGATGAGAAAATTGGCCAATTGAATCTTCCTAGTTATGGAAACGTAATGCCAAATCCTAAAAAGAGTGAGATAGCCAGTCGTATTGTACGAGGAGAGGTTGGTGGTATATTTAATATATTCGGTGTCGATGCGATCCGGCAGTTACAAGAAGTCGCGGTTAAAGAAAGTCGGTTGGGGATTCCTATAATTGTTGGCGCTGATATTTGTAATGGTTATAAAACCGTTTTTCCCATTCCTCTAGGTCTTTCGTGTAGTTGGAAACCGGAGAATATAGAAGAGGTCGCTCGAATTTCCGCGAAGGAAGTTGGTGCTGATGGTATCTGTTGGACATATAGCCCGATGGTCGATATATATCATGATGCCCGGTGGAGACGAGTAAAGGAAGGAGCGGGCGAGGATCCGTTTCTTGGAGGTATAATGGCTCAAGCATGGGTGCGTGGTTATCAAGGCAATGATTTATCGGCTGATACGACTCTTATGGCATGTGTAAAGCATTATGCGCTTTATGGAGCGGCCGAGGCTGGTCGGGATTATAATACGGTAGATATGAGCCGTGTGACTGCCATGAATTATTACATGCGTCCTTATCAGGCTGCTGTAGAAGCAGGAGTAGGAAGTATCATGACTTCATTCAACGAATTTGAAAGTATCCCCGCGACCGGAAATACTTGGCTTCTTAATGACGTATTGCGTAAACAATGGGGATTTAACGGCTTTGTCGTGTCTGATTTTACGGCAATAGCGGAGATGGTAAACCATGGAATAGGTAATAGTCAGGAAGTCGGAGTCAAGGCGCTAAAGGCGGGTGTCGATATGGATATGATAGCGGACTGTTATCATGCCGTATTAAAGAAATCATTGGAAGAAGGGAAAATAACAGAGGCTGAGATTGACTCTGCTTGCCGGAGAATACTAATCGCAAAATACCAATTGGGATTGTTCCATGATCCATATAAATATTGTAATCCGAAAAGAGCCGCCAAAGAGTTCTTGTCGGTAAATAACGTATCCGCGGCCCGTCGTATTGCGGCGGAGTCTTTCGTGTTAC
Organism: Parabacteroides sp. AF21-43; assembly: GCF_003635435.1. Taxonomy (NCBI): domain Bacteria; kingdom Pseudomonadati; phylum Bacteroidota; class Bacteroidia; order Bacteroidales; family Tannerellaceae; genus Parabacteroides; species Parabacteroides sp. AF21-43. The sequence continues at coordinate 2,401 of NZ_QTMG01000020.1, forward strand.
TTAAAAATGATAATAATCTGCTTCCACTTAAAGGATGTCGTAAGGTCGCTGTGGTCGGTCCTTTAGCGGATAGCAAGGCGAATATGGCTGGATCGTGGAAATATGATGAGCAGACTAAATCTTATCATGGATTGGTAGAGGATTTACAGGAATCTTTGGGAAATGGAGTAGAGGTTGTTTTTGCAAAAGGCAGCAATCTAGTCGATGATTCCGTCTATGAAGCAAACTTTACGGATCAAAATCGTTCAACCCGGGATGATAGAAGCGATGAACAATTAATCGCCGAGGCCCTAAAAGTGGCGGAAGGCGCTGATGTGATTATCGCTGCTTTGGGTGAATCGATAGATATGAGTGGAGAAGGCGCTAGTAGAGCCATCCTTGAAATGCCGCAAACGCAGAAAAAATTACTGGATGCTATCCAAAAGACAGGAAAGCCGATCGTAATGGTACTTTTTACCGGAAGACCTTTGGCATTACAATCCGAGGAAAAGCAGGTGAATGCGATCTTGAACGTATGGTTCGGTGGTACGGAAGCAGGAGCGGCTATTGCCGATGTCTTGACCGGAAAGGTTTCTCCGACGGGGAAGTTAACCATGTCTTTTCCTCGTGTAACAGGCCAATGTCCGATCTATTACAATCATAAGATGACAGGACGTCCTATGTCTCCCGATGCTTGGTACATTCGTTATGTCTCCAATTATATAGATGTGTTGAATGAGCCTCTTTATCCATTTGGTTACGGTTTGAGTTATGCGACTTATACGTATGGCGATGTATCTTTGAATATGAATTCTATGGATGCAAATGGAAAAATTCAAGCATCCGTGATTGTTACCAATACGGGGGCTCAGGATGGAGAGGAAATCGTACAGCTTTATTTACGTGATATCGTACGCAGCATAACCCCTCCGGTCCAAGAATTGAAAGGATTCAAGCGAGTTGCGTTAAAAGCGGGAGAAAGCAAGAAAGTAACCTTTGATATTGATGTGGATATGTTGAAATTCTACGATTCAACCTTAGATTATGTCGCTGAGCCGGGTGAGTTTCAGGTAATGATCGGTGGAAATAGTAAAGAGGTGAAAACTGCTTCGTTTACATTAAAATAATCCTAATCGGAAGGAATCAGTTATGGGGCTTTGCTAAATTCGAAATTATATGTATCTTTGCCAAAAGAAATATTACAAAACCATGGGGATGACCGGTTTTGACAGCGGGTAGAAGTGGTTTGTAAGCATGTAGTGCGTGGTTGGCTTGCACTTAAATCTCAGACAACGAACAATTAACTGGCGAAAATAATTACGCTCTCGCTGCTTAATCGAAGTATAGTAGATTCAAGCTTAATCCCTGCAAAAGTTGCGGGGACGTGACATCACCCGGATGCTGTGGCTCCGAAGCGTTCCGATCAGGTGGTGCAGCAATATCGGAGATAGTTTGAGATAAGCCTCGGGTCTCAGGCGAAACTTTAGAGGATAAGGGATGAGTGGGTGGCTTCGGTCTTGCTCTTCCCCGACAATGAAGGCGAAGATAAACATGTAGAAAGCAAATTAATTCCTCGTTTGGACGAGAGTTCGAATCTCTCCATCTCCACGGAATGAAAAAAGGTCTTACGGATTGCCCGTAAGGCCTTTTTTCATTCATTGTAAACCCATTTATAAGGAGGTGGCGGTACGTATGGACCAGCCTTTTGATGGGGTAATATATCAACCGATTTGACGATTACGTTATTACCTTTCTGGGTACAAACCAGACATTTTGAACGTAATTTCCTTTTAGCCATGTTGAAGACGATATTCGGATTGAAATGAACTCCGTTTATACGAGTCTCAAAATGTAAATGCTCGGTAGTAGCCCTGCCGGTACGTCCGGTTAAGGCGATCGGTTGTCCGGCGAGAACACGATCTCCGGGTTTAACCAAGTTCTTGGAGTTGTGGCTATAGATCGTTTCCAGTCCATTATAATGGCGAACAACGATAACGTTGCCATAGGCGGCGAATGGTTTCGCCATCCTGACAATACCATCGAAAGCAGACACGATCGTATCGTTGGCACAAGTTTTGATATCTACTCCGGAATGATGTCTTCTCCTTCCCCCGTAAGGAGAGATCACGTTTCCATTAGGAAGGGGAAATGCGTATTCCCCGGCGGGGATTAAGGATAAATCAATAATTTCCGTGTTATTCTCATCGAATAGCTTGGGGTCCTTGATCGCTATCTGGCTTTTATCACGGGGCGTAAAGGCTTCCGTGATATCTTTTCTAGGAGAATGACAAACCGCTAGCTCCGGAGCTTCCGGCAACATGAAATTGAAATCCACGACGGGAAGAGGAATATTTGCCGTAGGGAAATCCACAGTTTCGGGAGGGGCCGGGCGTGGAGCAGGCTTTTGCGTACGGCAAGACGCAAATAAAATTAGCGTAAGAATGAGTATTCCATTGTGTATTTTAGATGCCATTAGATATTGTTTTACCACAAAAGTATAAAAAAGCCTCTTTCAATGGCCTATATTTCCGATATGTTTATACTTCTTTTTATTCTTTGTGTTTTTTCTGATAGTTGAATTTGCCTACCTTTGTAAAGGTAAAATGGAGATATTATACGATGATTGAGGGGACTAGTTTGTCTCTTTGGTCAGAGAGGATGACGATATTGTATTTGCTGGTATTTCTCTAAACTGAAAACGACCAATTTAAAGTACACAGAGAAATAGACAATGCGAATACACCTGTATTTGGTGTGTTCCTTTGCCTTATTTCTGTTGTGTACAAGGCATTTGGTCGTGCCGCAGTTTGACGGGTTTAAGGTAAAGTGTAACACACCTTTTCTCAGATGTGGGTTTATTTATGAGATAAGATTACCTTAAAAACGGCTTTTGTATATGAAAGAACAAAAGGAGATACATATCGGTTCGTTAATAAAAGAGAAAATGGAAGAGCGGGGACTTTCGGTTTCTGATTTTGCCCATGCGCTTCATTATGAACGTACCAATATTTATAAGATATTTAAGCGAAGCAGTATTGATGTTGATTTGTTACTGCGTATATCGGAAGTCTTAGCCTATGATTTCTTGCGGGAGGTGTATTTAGCGGACGAACCCCGGCGATATTCAATCACTATAGAAGCGGACAAGGAAGATATAGAGGAGATCCGTAAATGGCTGTTAGAGAAAAGGCGTGAATAAGTTTCACGCTTTCGTGAAATAAGATCACGGTCGATATAAGACCGGTCACTTTGATTGTTTCTACATTTGACCGTCTCGATGTTTCATCATAACATTAGAGAAATAGGTTAAATCAAGGCCGTGCTCTTCTTGTTCCGTATGTGAATATAGGCAGGAAGAAAGCGGCCACTTTTTTCTTCTGTGTACGTGCACAATTCGATTATTTCCTTTATATTTGTCGATAAACAACGAATTGTTAACATTTCTAATATGAAAGTTCTAAAGACCGCCCTGCTATTCCTGATGTGCGTATCTTTCTCCTTCTCCTGTAAGGAAGGGGTAAAGGAAGTAAGGGTGCTGAAACTGGCACACGGATTGCCCCCCAGCCATTCCGTCCATTTAGGATTGCTCTATATGAACGAGCGTCTGAAAGAGTTGTCCGGAGGAAAGATGAGCATGGATATTTATTCTTCCGCTCAATTGGGGTCCGAAAATCAATGTATAGAGTTGCTTCAAATAGGAAGTCTCGATATCACGAAAGTTTCCTCCGCCGCGTTGGAAGGATTTGCCGATCCGTTTAAGGTATTTGGCATACCTTATCTATTCCGTTCCCGTGAGCAGTTTTTCGAGGTGTTGGATGGTTCGGTAGGTAAACAGATATTGGGATCAACGGAACCTTATTGGTTTAGGGGACTCGCTTATTTTGACTCGGGGGCCCGTAGCTTTTATACGGTAAACAAGCAGATTCGTACTCCCGAGGATCTGAAAGGACTGAAGATCCGTGTGCAAAAGAGCCCGATAGCCGTGGAGATGATGAAGACATTCGGTGGTTCGGCTACTCCCGTGGATTGGGGTGAATTGTATACGGCCTTACAAAGTAATGTCGTGGATGGAGCCGAGAATAATACGCCTTCCGTGACAACAGCGTTCCATCATGAGGTGGTAAAATACTATTCAGTCAATGAGCACACGATGTGTCCGGACGTGATCATCATTAGCTTGGCTACTTGGCAGAAGCTGACGGAACAAGAACGTAATTGGCTGCGACAGGCCGCTGACGCCGCCGCTATTTATCAACGGAAACTTTGGGCGGAGCAAGAGAAGCAATCGCTAGAGGAGATGGAAGCGCATGGCGTAGAGATTATTTACCCGGATAAGCAGCCGTTTATGGATGCCGCCGCCCCGATGATCGAGCGGTTTAAGAATGATCCGGTTTTTCATGATTTAATAGATCAAATGCAGAATACCCATGAGAAAGATAATTGATAAAGGATTGGAGCTATCGTTGATTTTCTTGATGGCTTTCTTGGTCGTGGATGTGCTATGGCAGGTATTAAGCCGGTATATTCTGGTTTCCCCGAGTTCCGTGACGGATGAATTGGCCGGATATTTATTGATCTGGGTGGGATTGTTGGGGGCCGCTTATGTATCCGGTAAAAATGAGCATCTAGCGATCGATTTATTGCTTCAACATATGCGTCCTTCCCGCAGAAAGCTCTTGCGATTGTTTATCTTCTTGATCGTATTTTTATTCGCTGTATTTGTATTGATCGTAGGAGGGGCTTGGCTGGTATACACTCGTTTTCATTTGGGAGTTACTTCGGCTTCCTTAGAGATTAATTTAGGATATGTGTATTTGGCATTGCCGCTAGGGGGATTGCTTACCGCTTATTATGCGATAGATAACGCAATCACCTTATTTCGTTCCTCTAATTCTTAAAAGACTGATGATATGGATATTATAGGTATACTCGTATTAGTGATAAGTTTCTTTTTCCTGCTGGTGGTCGGGGTTCCGGTAGCGTATAGCATCGGCGTGGCGGGTATATTGACGATGCTCGTGAATATAGACTCGCTTCCCGCCCTTACGACTTATGCGATGCGTATGGCTTCGGGTCTGGACAGTTTCGCTCTGTTGGCGATCCCGTTTTTTATATTGGCGGGGAATATCATGAATAGCGGAGGTATCGCCTTGCGCTTGATCGATTTCGCTAAAGTGCTGGTCGGACGGTTACCCGGAGGACTGGCGGTGGTCAATGTCGTGGCGAATATGTTATTCGGGGCGATCAGTGGCTCTGCCGCCGCCGCTGCCTCTGCTATCGGGAGTATTATGACACCGGAGATGAAAAAGGCCGGTTACGATCCGAATTTCAGTGCCGCCGTAAATATCTCTTCCGCCACTACCGGCATGACGATACCTCCGAGTAATGTCTTGATCGTTTACTCCTTGGCGAGTGGTGGAGTCTCTGTATCCGCCTTGTTTATGGCTGGTTATCTACCGGGAATTCTTACGGGAGTGGCGATCATGATCGTAGCCGCTATGTTTGCCGCACGAAAGGGGTATCCGGTTGGCGTACGTGTTCCGTTCTCGGAGGCGACAAGGGTATTTTTCAGGGCGATCCCTAGTTTGATGCTATTGGTGATCGTGATCGGAGGAATCTTGGCGGGATTGTTTACGGCTACCGAGGCTTCGGCGATCGCTGTACTGTATGCGTTAATCCTCTCTTTTATCTATAAAGAACTTACTTGGGCTAAATTGCCGCAAGTGTTATTGCGATCGGCCAAGACTACGGCTATCGTCCTTCTTTTGGTGGCGACCTGTACGGGTTTATCTTGGATCATGAGTTATGAGAATATTCCTCAGACGGTAAGTGCCGCTTTGCTAAGTATAAGCGACAATCCGGTGGTCATCTTGATACTTATCAACGTGATCCTATTGATTGTCGGGATCTTTATGGACATGACGCCCGCTGTCTTGATCTTTACCCCGATCTTCCTGCCGATAGCGACGGGGCAATTGGGGATGGACCCGGTACATTTCGGGATCATGATGGTATTGAACCTTTGTGTGGGATTGTGTACGCCACCGGTGGGTTCGGTATTGTTTATCGGATGTAGCGTAGCGGGGACAAAGATCGATCAGGTGATCCGTCCGTTGCTGCCGATGTTCGCGGCGATGGTTATCGTCTTGTTCTTGGTGGCCTTCTTGCCGGATTTAAGTTTATTGATTCCCCGGTTGTTCGGTTTGTGATGTTCCCCCATAGGGGCGAGGTAGCCTTGTGCTATAAATAGGGCAGTACTCTGTACGAAGTATTCCAGTACTTACGTGCTGAGTACCGCAATACTTCGTACAGAGTACTGTAGTACTTTAGCCACAGTACTGCGGTACTTCGTACACAGTACTGTGCTAACTGTAAGACGCTGTCTTTTTAATGTCCTTTGAACAGGGATAAGGCGATACCCATCTCCAATCCCCGTAGCTCGGCCAGACCCCGTAAACGTCCGATGCAGGAGTAGCCCGGGTTGGTTTTCTTCTTTAGGTCGTCTATCATTTGATGTCCATGATCCGGTCGCATGGCGATGGAGCATTGGCGGCGTTGCTGCAATTCCAGTAAGGCTTTCATGACACCGTACATATCCACATCGCCCTCCAGATGGTTCGCCTCGAAGAAATTACCCTCCGAGTCTCGTTGCGTGCTGCGGAAATGAACGAAATCGATCCGATCCCCGTAACGTTCCATGATCCCGGCCAAGTCGTTATCACTTCTGACACCGAAAGAACCTGTGCATAGGCAAAGCCCGTTGCTAGGATTCGGCACGGCCTCTATTAACTTCCGGAAATCATCTTCCGTGCTCAAGATACGGGGAAGCCCGAGAATGGAATAGGGGGGATCATCCGGATGGATAACGAGCTTGACACCGGCCTCGTCCGCCACGGGAGCCATTTCCCGTAAGAAATAGATCAGGTTCGAGCGAAGTCTCTCCGCGTCGATATCTTTATAACGGTCTAACGCTTCCCTGAACTGCTCGATCGTAAAAGTCTCTTCCGAGCCGGGTAGTCCGGCGATCATATTGCGAACCAACAGCTGGCGGTCTTCCTCGCTCATAGCGTCATAGCGTGCCTTGGCTTTCGCCTTGTCCGCCTCCGTATATTCGACTTCCGCCGCCGGTCGTTTCAATATAAATAAGTCGAACGCCATAAAAGCCGCATGTTCAAAGCGCAAGGCTTTGGAACCATCCGGCATCGTATAAGCCAAATCGGTACGAGTCCAGTCCAATACCGGCATGAAGTTGTAAGTAACTACCCGGATATCGCAAGCTCCCAGATTACGGATGCTTTGTTTGTAGTTCTCTATATAGGTTTGAAAATCCCCGGTTTGCGTCTTGATATGCTCGTGTACGGGCACACTCTCAACCACACTCCACCGTAATCCGGCGGATTCGATCAAGGCTTTCCGCTTTTGAATCTCTTCCGTAGTCCAAACTTCCCCGTTCGGGATATGGTGCAACGCATTTACGATACCGGTGGCACCCGCCTGACGGATGTCCCAAAGGCTGACAGGATCATTCGGTCCGTACCAACGCCAAGTTTGCTCACATAGATACATAATGAATAATTTTTAAATTTATCAATGTGCCAATATACCAATGCGGTTTGATGCATGGCTGGTTGGCACATTGGCACATTATTTAGATGGAGAAAGCGTCGAAACCTCCGTCTATGGGGATCACGGTACCGGTTACGAATGCGGAGGCGTCGCTCGCCAGCCATTGTAAAGTACCGAGTAACTCCTCCGGTTTTCCTAAGCGGCGGAACGGCGTGTGCGCGACGATCGTGTTGCAACGATCACTAGGTGATCCATCCGGATTGCTCATCAATGCCCGGTTCTGCTCGGTAAGGAAGAATCCCGGTGCCATGGCGTTCACTCGCAGGCCCTCTCCGAATTTAATCGCCAGCTCCCCGGCCATGTATTGCGTGAAATTGTTGATAGCGGCTTTCGCACATCCATAGCCAACCACACGAGTCAATGGGCGTAGGGACGATTCGGACGAGATATTAATAATGCTTCCTTTCCCTTGCCCCACCATGACCTCGGCGAAGACCATTGTCGGCAGTACGGTCCCGAATAAGTTCAGGTCCACGACCGTCCGGAAAGCATCGATATCCAGATCAAAGATCGTCTTGTCGGGAGGAATCGTCGCTCCGGCTTGGTTGCCACCCGCCAAATTGACTAAAACATCAATCTTCCCATATGCTTTCAATATCTCTTGCTTGTTTTGCTCCAGCAAGGCTTTATCCAGTACGTTTGAAACCAAGAATAAGGCCTCGCCCCCTTCCGCTTTAATCTCATTGACCAAGGCAGATCCTTTTTGCTCGTTTCGTCCGAGGATTACGACATACGCGCCTTCTCTCGCCAAGTGTTTGGCCATGCAGGCTCCTAATATACCATAGCCTCCGGTCAACAAAATCACTTTCTCTTTTACGCTAAATAAGGAGTTCATCAGATATAATTATTGTAGTATTGTATATTTTCCTTTACCAAGATATCGATCGGCATATAATTGACAGGCTCAATTTTCTCCTTAAGGATCAAATACCTGAAAAGTGCCTTGATACAATGATATCCTTGTACCTCCGGTCGCTGGGCGATCAAATGCGTGATCAAGCCGTTTTCCAGATAACGGACGTTCGGTTCTATCACATCGTAGCCAAGAAGCTTGAAAGGATAGTCCGGCCGTTCGCTACTTAGATAATCTCCAAGGAAATGGGCCCTCGAATTAAAGATGATACCGATTCTTACTTGAGGATATTTGTCGAAGAAAGTATTCAGTAGTCTCGTATTCTCTTCTCGGTCATCCGCGTGCACATGCAGCAAATGAATCTTTCCCTTGAATGAGGTATTGGCGAGATAATCCCGGAATCCTTCCTCTCGCTTCTGCACTTGCGTAGAACATGAATCCCCCTTACGGGTGAAACGGAAAATCACTAGATCGTCCTCTTCACGGATTTGCTCGAATAAAAGGCGTCCCGCTATATACCCCGAATCATATGAATGCGTTCCGTAGTAAGAGATACAATTCGTGTGGTCGATAAAAGAATCGATTAATATATAAGGAATACCTTTCAGGTCTAGCCGCTGGGTCAAGGTCAAGACACTTTGCTTGAATAATGTAGCGATGATAACCCCTTGGCAATCCGCGGTCTCAATCTTCGGGATTAATTCGTCGAAACTGTTGCTATCGTATTGGTCAAAATAGATTTGCTCGACATCTATATTATAGCTAAACAATTCCCGTTCCGCTTTCTCGATCCCTTGGCTTAGTTTCGCCCAGTATTCCCCTTCATGGAAAGAAGGGATCAAAGCGATGAAATGATATTTTTTCTTCAACGCTAAAGAACGGGCTATCAAATTTGGTTGATAGTCAATTTCTTTTAAGACTTTCTCCACCTTTTTCCGTGCGTCCTCCGATACCTTTCCCCGCTCATGTAAAATGCGGTCTACCGTACCGGTTGATACGCCGGATAATTCGGCGATATCTTTTATCCTGTAATTTTTATTCATGGTATAGATTGTAGTGTGTATTCGTCCTCTCTGCTTATTCGAGTATTTGAAGAGGAGTGTTCAATTTACGGAAAACGTAGCCATACATCATATAGATAAGAGGAACGGCGACGAAAATTCCGATACCGAACAAAATACATCCTAATATCAAGATCCCGATCATAACCAACGCCAGAATGAACAGAGGCAATACTTGTCCTTTCGTTATCTCCCAGCTTTTATGCAAAGACTCGATAATCCCGGCGTTTTCCTCGATAATAAAGGCTTGGAAGAACTGAAGGCGCAATGCCAGATAAATACCGGGGATGATAAAAAATAAGAAACCCGCCAATACGACAAATCCCGTGATAAGACTCGCTAGAAAGTAGGTGATGATATTCTTTGTCTGTTGTCCATATGCGGAAAACTGAGGTTCTTCCCCATCCAACGCCTGAAATATATTTTTCATATATCCTAAGGAGAAAATAATGGAGAATAACGCGCTGATCACGTTTACGATGATTTTACCGATAATAGAACTTTGCATGGGCATCGCGAACGCTGTCAGCGTGAAAGACAAGATACAATATCCGATTAATAATCCGGCTAATATCCATAGCTGCGACTTCGTTCCCTTCCATGCGGTACTGAATACTTCTGATATTATAAATTTAGGCTCCATAATATATAATATTTGTTTATTGTGTGTGGACACAAATGTAAAATATATTGTTGAAAAAAACAATTTTATTTTCGTTTGAAACCAAAAGAGATGTATTTCAACAGGCGCTTCCTTTTAAGTGCTATTAATTTAGGTGAAAAAGATAAGTAGGAAACAGAAATCGTGTAAAAAGTTTCTACATTTGTAGGATGAAACGACGAGTAAAGACCCTATTGTGTGAATAGATGTGAAAGATCTCCACTTGGGTTAGAAAGAAAAGGTAACTGAAAAACAGCCTTGAATATATAATTATATACAAATATGGATAAACGAATGCTGAAAATTACGATTACTCAGTTAAGGCAGATCGCATTGTTTGCGGTTGGTATGTCTTTATTAACTGCCTGTGGAAACAGTCAGAGTGGTATGAAATTAGGGGATGCTGAGTTCGCTGTGATGGCGGTCAATTCAACGACTAGCGACCAAACAACATCCTATCCGGCTACTATCAAAGGTACGCAGGATATCGAAGTCCGTCCTCAAGTTTCTGGATTTATCGTGAAATTATGTGTGGATGAGGGAGCTACGGTTCGTAAAGGACAGGCGTTGTTCCAAATTGATCCTACGCAGTACGCTGCCGCGGTAGGTCAGGCTAAGGCCGCGGTAGAGATGGCGAAGGCAAACGTAAGCACTTTAACATTGACCGAGAAGAATAAGAAAACTTTGTTTGATCAGAAAATCATCAGTGATTTCGAGTATCAGACTGCCGTGAACCAGCTGATGTCGGCAAAAGCGAGCTTGGCGCAGGCGGAGGCTCAATTGGTTAGCGCTAACCAGAACTTGTCTTTCTGTACGGTTACAAGTCCCTCGAACGGTGTTGTCGGTACATTCCCGTATCGTGTAGGTAGCTTGGTAAGCGCTTCGATCGCTCAACCGCTGACTACCGTATCTGAGATCGGTGATATGTATGTGTATTTCTCTATGACGGAAAAGGAGCTATTGGCATTGACGAAAGCCGGTGGTACCTTGAAAGAGCAATTAGAGAAGATGCCGGCCGTAAGACTGCAATTGGCGGATGGCTCTACGTACCATCATGAGGGTAAGATTGATGCCGTGAGCGGTGTTATCGATCAATCTACCGGTTCTGTAAGCATGCGTGCTATTTTCTCTAACGAGGGAAATGTCTTACGAAGCGGTGGTACTGGTAATATTATCTTCCCATATACGATGAACGATATCATTACGATCCCTCAATCGGCTACCGTGGAGATCCAGGATAAGAAATTCGTATTTGTATTGCAGCCTGATAATACCGTGAAGAATACCGAGATCAAGGTTTCCAATTTGAATGATGGCAAAAATTATTTAGTGACGGGAGGCTTGAAGTCCGGTGATAAGATTGTCGTGGAAGGCGTACAGATCTTGAAAGACGGCCAGGAAATCCAGCCGATTACTCGTGAGCAGCAAAAGGCAAAGTACGATCAGGCCTTGAAAGACCAGCATGACGGTAATTTGCAGACTGCTTTTAATTAATAGGTATATAGAATAAGACAAATATTCGCTTTTGTCGAGTAAAAACGAAAGATATGAAATTAGATAGATTTATAAACCGCCCGGTGCTCTCCACGGTGATTTCCATCTTGATTGTCATCTTGGGTTTCCTAGGCTTGATTTCCTTGCCGGTTACCCAATATCCGGATATCGCCCCTCCAACCGTTTCGGTAAGGGCAACTTATACGGGTGCCAATGCGCAAACGGTATTGAATAGTGTGATCGCGCCTTTGGAAGACCAGATCAATGGTGTTGAGAACATGATGTATATGAGTTCCAATGCCTCTAATAATGGTTCTGCGGATATCTCCATTTATTTTAAGCAAGGAACGGACCCGGATATGGCGGCTGTCAATGTGCAGAACCGTGTATCTATGGCACAAGGTTTGTTGCCTGCCGAGGTAACGCAGATTGGTGTGACGACCCAGAAACGTCAGAACTCAATGTTGTTGGTTTTCTCCGTATACGCGGAAGATGATCGTTATGACTCAGAGTTTCTTGAGAATTACGCAAAGATTAACTTGATCCCGGAAGTCCAGCGTGTGCCGGGTGTCGGTGATGCCAACGTGTTGGGTACGGACTACTCCATGCGTATTTGGTTGAAGCCGGATGTGATGGCCCAATATAAATTAAGTCCGAGCGACGTAACCGTTGCCTTGTCTGAACAGAACGTAGAGGCCGCTCCGGGTTCGTTCGGCGAACAAGGAAATCAGTCTTTCCAATATACGATCCGCTATAAAGGACGTTTGCAAGAGGCTAATGAGTTTGAGCAGATTGTTGTAAAGGCTTTGCCGGATGGTGAGGTCTTGCGTTTGAAAGATATCGCCGATATCGAGTTGGGGCGTTTGACTTACAACTTTATCAACCGTGTAAATGGTCACGACGCCGTTACCTGTATCGTTTACCAGATGCCGGGAACCAACGCTACGGAAACAATTAGTAACATTGAAACCTTGCTGGAGGAAACTCAGTTGACAATGCCTCCCGGAATGAAGGTGAATATTTCCATGAATGCCAATGACTTCTTGTTCGCTTCTATCCATGAGGTAATCAAGACTTTGTTGGAGGCGTTCGTATTGGTGTTTATCGTGGTATATGTGTTCTTGCAGGATTTGCGTTCTACGTTGATTCCGGCTATCGCTATCCCGGTTGCCTTGATCGGTACCTTCTTTATGTTATCCTTGATCGGATTTAGTATCAACTTGTTGACTCTTTGTGCTATGGTGCTTGCCATCGCTATTGTGGTCGATGATGCGATCGTCGTCGTCGAGGGTGTCCATGCCAAGTTGGACCAAGGGTACAAGTCGGCGAAACTCGCTTCTATCGATGCCATGAGTGAGTTGGGTGGCGCTATCGTCTCCATTACGTTGGTCATGATGTCCGTGTTTATTCCCGTAAGTTTCATGGGAGGTACGGCCGGTACGTTCTATCGCCAGTTCGGTCTGACGATGGCGATCGCTATCGGTTTGTCCGCTTTGAACGCCTTGACATTGAGTCCCGCCTTGTGTGCGATATTCCTGAAACCACACGATACGGAACATAAGGAAAAGAAAACGACCTTCGTTTCCCGATTCCATACTTCGTTTAATGCGGCTTATGATTCTTTGTTGGCTAAATACAAGAAAAGTATCGTATTCTTCATTCAGAAAAAATGGCTTTCATTCGGTATTGTTGCCGCATGTATTGCGTTATTGGTGTTCTTGATGCAGGTTACTCCTACAGGCATGGTGCCGAACGAGGACACGGGTACGATTATGGGTGCTGTTACGTTACCCCCGGGAACTTCCCAGGAGCGTACCTTTGAGGTAATGAATAAGGTGGATAGCTTGATCGCTGCCGATCCGGCCGTTGAGTCTCGTACGGCGGTTGTCGGTTTTAGTTTCATCGGTGGTCAGGGACCTTCTTACGGTTCATTCATCATCAAGCTGAAAGATTGGGAGGAGCGTTCTATGATGCAAAATTCCGATATCGTATATGGTAGCTTGTTCATGCGTGCCCAAAAGATCGTAAAGGACGCTCAGGTATTGTTCTTTACGCCTCCTATGATCCCCGGTTACTCAGCGTCCAGTGATATTGAGTTGAATATGCAGGATAAGACCGGAGGTAATTTGGATCGTTTCTTTGATATCTCCAAGGAATATATGGCCGCTTTGACGGCACGTCCGGAGATCAAGTCCGCTCAAACTACGTTTAACCCGAACTTCCCGCAATACGAGATCGATATCGACGCTGCCGCTTGTAAGAAAGCCGGTATCAGTCCGAAGGACATCTTGTCTACCTTGCAGGGATATTATGGTGGTTTATATGCCTCTAACTTCAACCGTTTCGGTAAGATGTACCGTGTAATGGTGCAAGCGGATCCCGATTTGCGTAAGAATATGGAGTCCATGAAGAACATCAAGGTAAAGAGCGGTAACGATATGGCTCCGATTTCCCAGTTCATTACGATGAAGAAGGTATATGGCCCGGATATCATCAGCCGTTTCAATATGTATACCGCCATCAAGGTCATGGTTGCCCCGGCGGATGGTTATACCAGTGGTCAGGCGTTGAAAGCGATTGACGAGGTGGCTAAGACAACGCTTCCGGCAGGTTTCGACTATGAGTTAGGTGGTATGGCACGTGAGGAGGCAAGTACGAGTGGCAGTACGACGGCTTTGATCTTCTTGTTGTGTTTCGTATTCGTTTACTTGCTGTTGAGCGCGCAGTATGAGAGTTACATCCTTCCTTTGTCCGTATTGCTCTCCGTGCCGTTCGGTTTGATGGGTAGCTTTTTGTTCGTCCAAGGTTGGGCCGCTTTGGGAAATATCCCGGCGTTGAAGATGATCGTAGGAACCATGTCTAACAATATCTATATGCAGATCGCCTTGATCATGTTGGTAGGTTTGTTGGCGAAGAACGCTATCTTGATCGTAGAGTTCGCTTTGGAACGTCGTCGTATGGGTATGAGTATCACATGGGCTGCCGTATTAGGAGCCGCCGCCCGTTTGCGTCCGATCTTGATGACCTCATTGGCGATGGTGGTCGGATTGTTGCCTATGATGTTCGCGTTCGGAGTAGGAGCGCACGGTAACCGTACATTGGGTACAGCGGCTATCGGCGGTATGTTCATCGGTATGATCTTCCAGATCTTTATTGTTCCGGTTTTGTTCGTGGTATTCCAGTACTTACAGGAGAAATTCAAGCCGATCGAATGGGAAGATTTGGATAACAGCGATATGAGTACGGAAATAGAACAGTACGCTAAAATAAAATAAGAGATGACAATGAAGAAACAAATTATATATATGGTATGTGCGACTGCTTTGTTAAGCAGTTGCCATATCTATAAGGCATACGAGCGTCCGGATTCCATCGATGCGACGGGAATTTATCGTGATCCGGTTTCCGAGACTGATACATTAGCCTCCGCGGATACGACCAATATGGGAAACCTTCCTTGGAAGGAAGTTTTTCGTGATCCGAAGTTACAGGCGTTAATTGAGGAGGGATTAGCTAATAATGTAGATATGCAGGCAGCCGTTCTTCGGGTAGAGGAAGCGAAAGTATTGTTGACTTCCGCCCGTCTGTCTTTCTTGCCTTCTATTAATTTCGCTCCCCAAGGGACGATTACATCGATTGGAAATAGCGAATACGTAAAGGCTTACTCAACGCCTTTGGCCGCTAGCTGGGAGGTTGACCTATTCGGAAAGCTCTTGAACGCGAGCCGTGGCCAAAAAGCCTCCTACTTACAGAGCCAGTATTCAAGACAGGCCGTGCGCTCTCAATTGATCGGTGGTATAGCGAATACTTATTATACCTTGTTGATGCTTGATCGGCAGGTGGAAATTACCGCTAAGACGGTTGATATCTATAAAGAGAATGTTCGTGTCATGGAGGCTATGAAGATAGCGGGTATGGCTACCGAGGCTGCCGTGACGCAAATGCGTGCCGCTTACCATCAGGTTTCCGGCTCGTTGATCGAGTTGGAGAGCCAGGTGCGTAGCGTGGAAAACTCATTGTCCGTGTTATTGGCTAAGGCCCCTCAACAGATTGATCGGGGTACTTTGGAGGAACAAGTAATGCCGGAGGATATCATGGTGGGTGTGCCTTTGCAATTGTTAGAGAATCGTCCGGACGTGAAGATCGCGGAGATGACACTTGCTAGTGCCTATTATACGACGAACAAAGCCCGTGCCGCTTTTTATCCGGGATTGAATATCACGGCGACAGCGGGCTGGACGAATGGTTCAGGCATCTCTGTCGCCAATCCGGGCCAATTTATGTTTCAAGCTTTGGCTTCGTTGGCCCAACCGATCTTCAACAATGGTAAGTTGGTCGCTAACTTGAAGGTATCGAAGGCAGAAGAGAAGATCGCTCAAATGAATTATCAGCAGACAATTCTGGAAGCAGGTAAGGAGGTGAGTGATGCTTTACATCAGTATGATGCCACGAGCAAGAAGCTTGTCCAAGATAGAGCGCAGATCGAGCAGCTAGAGAAAGCGGTGGCTTATACCAGCGCCTTGTTCCAGTCGGCTCAATCTACTTATTTGGAAATCCTTTCCGCACAGCAGAGCCTCTTGAGCGCTCAGTTGACGGAAGTATCCGACAATGTGCAACGTATGCAAGCGGTTGTCAGTTTATACAGTGCCATCGGTGGTGGTAGAGAATAATAACCTTTAAATGTAGTAAAGTTATGATTAGTCCATTAGCATATGTAGATTCAAGCGCAAAGATCGGGAAGAACGTTACGATTCATCCTTTTGCGTACATTGATAAGAACGTGGAGATCGGGGATGATTGCGAGATCATGCCTCATGCCAGCTTGATGAGCGGTACACGCATGGGAAATCGCAACCGTGTATTTAACGGAGCTGTTATCGCTGCTGAGCCTCAGGATTTCTTTTATAAGGGAGGTGATACGATCGCCGTAATCGGAGATGACAACGTGATTCGTGAGAATGTGGTGATTAACCGTTCCTCGACAGCGGAAGGACGTACTAGTATCGGTAATGGTAATTTCTTGCATGAGGGGGTACATGTTTCTCATGATACGCGGATCGGAAATCGTAGTGTATTCGGCTATGGTAGTAAGATTTCCGGAAATTGCATCTTGGAAGATTACGTGATCTTCGGAGGTAATGTGTTGATGAGCCAAGGATCCCGGGTTGGGGCTTGGGCGATGATTCAAACCGGCTGTCGTTTCCGTAAGGATATCCCTCCTTTTATCGTAGCGGCAAAGGAGCCTACCACGTATTATGGCGTGAACTCTTTCATCATGTCTCATGAGGGATTCAGTGAAAAGGTTATCAAGCACATCAGTCATGCGTACCGGATCATCTTCCAAGGAAACAGCAGCCTTACGGATGCCTTGTTAATGATCAAGGATCAGGTTCCGATGAGTAAGGAGATCCAACATATTATAGATTTCGTTGGTGAGTCTAAATTAGGTATTGTCAAATAAATACCAATAACAAACGATAGGTAAAAGCCGAAGGAAATCATTTCCTCCGGCTTTTTTTATATAATGGAAGGACGGTTTGGTTAATAATGTTTGTTAAATAATGGTAAACGTGCAGCATTTGTCTCTTTTTAAGTGTCTTACTAATAAGACAACACGCAATGAAATCCAATAAAGGAGGTTTAATATGAAAAAGTCATTTTTATTATATCTTATCATGTCTGTATTTCTCATCGGTTATTGCGCTTGCGATAATGATGAGGAAAATTTTGATACGGCTACTACCGGACAAGTGATCAAAGTCCCGGATGATATCAAATCTTTTAATTCAGTTACAAAAGAAATCGTTTTCGAGAAGAATATTTCTATCAAGCAAGACGTGCTAGGCAATGAGAAGGTTGAATTCCGGATAGCTGGAAACGGTCACTTCACGGTAGGCAGTATCTCTTCGATAAGTTCCGTTATCTATAATGCCCCAGTCTTATTAGGGGATTATCAGAGATATTATTTATATGATGGATATCCTGTTGTAGATGTTCTACAAAATGAGGTAAGTAACCAAGAGGAAAGGGACGAAAACATGCAAAAGATAGAGAAAGCTTGGAGCAACTTCCTGAAAGTATTGAATGAGGCTGGAAAGTTGAAGTAGTGATTACCGGTTTGGGATGAAACGAATAAACTTAGTGAAGCTCGTATTGAACTAGTGAAGGCTTTTCATATTCAAACAAAAACTGTACTTTTGTCATAAATGCTTTACCGTGATCTTTTGAAATAAATCAATGGAGATACGTATGTATCTTCAAAGATTGAAAAATACGAATATTATCTTCGTTCCGTCGTAACTGTCCGTATCCACATAAAAAGAAAGAGGCCAACCCCGAAGGATCAGCCTCTTTTATCGCTTTAATAGAAATTCAAATTAAAGTGCACCCACTTCTTTCAAAGCCTCGTTAGTCTTATGAACAGCGGCAGCGCTCTTAGCGAACAACTCTTTCTCTTCAGCTGTCAATTCCAACTCAACGATCTTCTCGATACCGTTCTTGCCAAGGATAACAGGAACACCGATGCAAAGATCAGATTCACCGTACTCACCTTCCAAGTAAACAGAGCAAGGAACCATCTTACCTTGGTTGTGAATGATAGACTCAACAACAAATGCTCCAGCAGCACCCGGTGCATACCAAGCAGAAGTACCTAACAATTTAGTTAATGTAGCGCCACCAACCATTGTGGAAGCAACAACCTCTTGCAATTTCTCTGCGCTTAACAATTGGCTAACAGGGATACCTTTGTAAGTAGCCAAGCGAGCCAACGGAATCATTGTAGTGTCACCGTGACCACCGATTACCATACCCTCAACCTCGTTAGCGTTACAGCCTAGAGCCTGAGATAAGAAATATTTGAAACGAGAGCTATCCAAAGCACCACCCATACCGATGATACGGTTCTTCGGCAAGCCTAAAGACTTCAATGACAAATAAGTCATTGTATCCATCGGGTTAGAGATAACTACCAAGATTGCGTTCGGAGAGTATTTCAAGATGTTTTGAGCTACGCTCTTAACGATACCAGCGTTAACACCGATCAGTTCTTCGCGAGTCATACCCGGTTTACGAGGAATACCAGAAGTGATAACTACAACGTCAGAGTTAGCTGTCTTCTCATAATCGTTTGTGCAACCTACAACCTTAGTATCGAAACCTAGCAATTGAGCGGTCTGCATCATATCCATCGCTTTACCTTCGGATACGCCTTCCTTTACGTCTAGCATTACAACTTCGTCTGCCACTTCATTGAAGGCAAGAACATTTGCGCAAGTAGCGCCTACATTTCCGGCACCAACAACTGTTACTTTTGACATAATAAATAAGTTTTAGTATGTTATTACTTAATAATACGCTATGTTTTTTAACGATGGCAAAGGTACAATCTATTACGGAATAAAGAAATATTTCCGTATATATTTTTGAGGGACATTATTAAATATCGCTAAAGCCTTGTCGAGGCTTCTTGACAACTTGGTACGCTTTTATTTTTAAGATCTTGAGGAAATGTTGTATCTTGGGTGCGAACAAAACTAAACCGAGGGAAGTTTTATTTATATGGGTTATTAATCTTAAATCCAACGTACTTATGAAAGTTTTTATATATATCCGAAAAGTCCTGTTTTTGTTTCTGTGCGGGGCCTTGTCTTTCTCTTACGGCTACGGTCAGGAGCTGCCGCTTCTGCCGGATACGATCAAGCCTCTCTTGTCGGACTCCAATTTGATAGATGAGTTGATCACTGTCGGATATGCTACGGGCAATCGTAGTACTTTATCCGGTTCCGTAAACCGGGTGAATGAAGGGGGGATGAATGAGGGATTGATCTCTACACCCTTGGACGCTCTTCGGGGAAGGGTGTCCGGCGTTAGTATCCCGGTTGGAGGAAATAGCGCCGCTGCCTTGGCTGCCGTCCGGGTCCGGGGTACAACTTCCTTGACGGGAGGTAATGATCCGTTGGTGATTATTGATGGGGTTTTTGCCGATCTTAATTTGCTTAGCTCGATCTATCCGGCGGATATCGAGAACTTCACGATCTTGAAAGATGCCTCGGAGACTGCTCAATATGGTTCTCGTGGTGCTTCCGGTGTTATCGAGGTAACGACAAAGAAAGGGCGGCAGGGAGCTTTTAGTATCAGTTATGATGGGAGTTTCGGTGTGGAGGCGGCTTATAAAAGTTTGGATATGTTATCGGCGAATGGTTTCCGGAAACTGGCGGAGGAACGTAATATCGGTATTTTAGATTTAGGGAATAATACGGACTTTCAGGATGAGATTACCCGGTTGGGGTTGGTGCAGAATCATCATATCGCTTTTGGGGGTGGTTCGGAGACTTCCAGTTATCGTGCCTCCTTGGGATTTGTGGAAAGGGAAGGGGTTATCCGAAATACGAACTCACGTAATTTTACGACCAAGTTGAATATTACGCAGCATGCGTTCAATGATCTTCTGGTCTTTGATTTAGGCATATTTGGTTCCTTGCTAAAAAATGCTTATTTAAATGATGTACAGAAGATGTTCTATTCCGCCGCTACTTTCAACCCGACATTTCCGAATCATAAGAATATGGAGACGGGTAGCTGGGATCAAATAACCAACGCTAGCCAGATCACGAATCCTTTGGCTTGGTTGGAGGTGAAGGATGATGATTCGAATGCTCATATAAATACGCACTTAAAACTGGTTTTTAACTTGAGTAAGCATTTAATGTTTACGGCTTTCGGTTCGTATACCTATAATGTAATAGATAACGCCCAATACCTCCCTACTTCGGTTTGGGCGCATGGGCAGGCTTATCGGGGGGAGCGGAAAACAGAATCTTTATTAGGAGATTTCATGTTGGCCTATAAAAAAGACTTTGGTTTGCATCAACTAAATGTATTGGGATTGGCAGAAGCTCAGAAAATGATAACGAGAGGTTTTTATACGACTGCGACGAATTTCAGTACCGATCGTTTTGGTTATGATAATTTACAGGCAGGTGCGGTACGTTTATGGGAGGGGACCGGTTCTTACTATGAGGCTCCTCATCTGGCTTCTTTCCTTGGACGTGTGAATTATATTTATGATGGAAAGTATATCGCTACCGTGAATGCCCGTGCGGATGCCTCTTCGAAAGTGGGGGCCAATAATAAATGGGGTTTTTTCCCTTCGGCTTCTGTCGCTTGGGTGTTGACCGAAGAGGAGTTTATGGAAGGTGTCTCGTGGGTAAGGAATTTAAAGATTCGTTCGGGATATGGCCTTTCCGGTAATCAAGACGCGATCGATTCTTACAATTCTTTGCGATTGATGAAGCCTAATGGGGTTGTTTCCGTAAATGGTGCGCCCACCGTTACCTTGGGTACGATCCGTAATGCGAATCCGGACTTGAAATGGGAGGTAAAACGTACGTTCAATGCCGGTATCGATGCCGGGTTTTTCGACAATCGTTTTATTCTTGCCGTAGATTATTATAATTCCAAGACGGATGATATGTTGTATTTATACGATGTAAGCGTTCCGCCTTTCGCTTATAATAAAATGTTGGCGAATCTGGGATCGATGCGAAATAGTGGCGTGGAATTGGGTATTGGCGTCACGCCCTTGCGTACGAAAGATATGGAATTGAATATAAACGTAAACGTAACTTTCCAACGGAATAAATTGCTCTCCTTGAGCGGTTACTATAAAGGGGAATATATGTCCGCCCCGGAATATACTAGCATCTCGGATTTAAATGGGGCTGGTTTCCATGGAGGGTATAATCATATCGTTTATCAAATGGTCGGACAGCCTTTGGGTGTTTTTTATTTACCGAAATGTACAGGTTTGGTTTCCGATGGGAATGGCGGCTATAAGTATGAGATTGAGGACTTGAATGGAAACGGGGTGAGTTTGGAGGATGGTGAGGATCGTTATATTGCGGGACAAGCCATGCCGAAAACACTTTTAGGCTCTAATATCAGTTTCCGGTATAAACAATTCGATCTATCAGTACAGATTAACGGAGCCTTTGGGCATAAGATTTATAATGGAACATCGCTAACTTATATGAATATGGATATATTCCCGGATTATAACGTGTTGCGAGAAGCTCCATCCCTGAATATTCAAGATCAGACGGCTACGGATTATTGGTTGGAGAAAGGGGATTATATCAATTTTGATTATTTGACGTTGGGTTGGAACGTGCCTCTGGGTAATTTAAGGAAATATGTAAGAAACGTACGGCTTTCGGTTTCCGTAAATAATTTGGCGACAATTACAGGTTATTCGGGATTGACTCCGATGATAAATAGCTCTATCGTAAATAATACGTTAGGTATAGACGATAAGCGATCTTATCCGGTGGTTCGTTCCTATACGATGGGGTTGAGTTTTAATTTTTAAAAAGGTGTTCGTATGAGAAAGCTTTCTATTTTATCCTATATATTTGCGGGTTTGATGTTATCGTCGTGCGATGGCTATCTGAAAGAGGACCCTCGTGATCAGCTTTATCCGGAGGATGCGTACGATACCCCTCAGAATGTCTATCTGAATACGGTTGCTTCCTTATATAATTATATCGGAGGTTATAGCGATAGCCAAGGATTGCAAGGAACGTACCGGGGTGTCTACGACTTGAATACCTTTACGACTGACGAGGCCATGCTCCCGACTCGTGGCGGCGACTGGTATGACGGTGGTTTCTGGCAAGGTCTCTTCTTGCATAAGTGGGGAACGAATAGTGACGCTATCCAAGCTACTTGGGAATATCTGTATAAAGTAATCGTATTAAGCAATCAATCTTTAGAGATATTAGGCGAGTTGCGGCAAAAAACGGATTATAACGATTTAGATCGGTATGAGGCGGAGGTTCGTGCCTTGCGTGCGATGTATTATTATTATTTAGTCGATATGTTTGGCCGTGTCCCTCTTATCGTTTCTTCTTCCATTCCGGTGAAAGACGTGCGGCAGAGTGACCGGAAAGAGGTCTTTGATTTTGTTGTAAAAGAATTACAAGAATCCCTTTTGTTATTGAGTACGGCGCATAGTAATTCGCCCGGCGATTATTATGGAAGGATTACGAGACCGGTTGTTTATTTTTTATTGGCGAAGTTGGCCTTAAACGCAGAAGTGTTTACGGATAACGACTGGACGGATGGTCTGCGTCCGAATGGACGGGAAATCTATTTTAGGGTAGGCGAGAGGAAGTTGAACGCTTGGCAAACGGTTGTGGCGTACTGTGATTCAATAACGGACTTAAACTATAGCTTATCTCCGAACTATGCGGATAATTTTTCTGTATTTAATGAATCGTCCGGAGAGAATATTTTCACGATTCCGATGGATAAGAACTTATATACGAGCCAAATGCAATATCTTTTCCGCTCCCGTCACTATAATCATGCCAAAGCATATGGATTGGGGGGAGAGAACGGCTCTTGCGCTACGATAGAGGCCCTTCGGGTATTTGCGTATGGGACGGACTCGGTCGATACCCGGTTTTATGAGAATTATTACGCCGATACGATGTTTGACCTCAATGGTGATACGATTCGGTTAGATAATGGGACTCCTTTGGTATATTTACCTCTAGAGGTTAGGTTGGATTTGTCTAGGTTGCCTGCCGAGAAAACGGCGGGTGCCCGCATGAAGAAATACGAGATCGATAAGATGGGGACGAAAGATGGAAAGCTATCGGATAATGATATCGTATTATTCCGTTATGCGGATGTCTTGTTAATGAGATCGGAAGCGAAAGTTCGTAATGGAGAGAATGGGGATGAAGAGTTGAATGCCGTTCGTTTCCGTGTGGGAATGTTACCTCGTAAGGCGACATTAGAAAATATTTTGGCTGAGCGTCAACTGGAATTGGCTTGGGAAGGCTGGAGGAGGCAGGATTTGGTACGTTTTGGAAAGTTTACCCGCCCTTATACGGATCGCCCTCAATTGCCCCATGAATCGAATGGCTATACCACCGTTTTCCCAATTCCCGATAAAGTCCGTTCCTTGAATCCTAATTTGATACAGAATCCGGGATATTAGTAGATTTGGATTGTATTTATCAATTATGTAATAATTTGGAATATAGGAAGATTTTATTTTTCTTTGTGTAAAAAGTAAAACGTTTGTCTATGAGATCGCAAAAAGAGTGTATAGAATTGCTACGTGGCTATTTTCAAAATAAGGCTAAAGATTATGGCATTGTTCGTATGGCCCTTTTTGGTTCAGTCGTGCGAAATGAACAAACAGAGGAGAGTGACGTAGATATTGCTTACGAAGGGGAAGCTAATCTATTATTACGTAGCCGAATGAAACAAGAGTTAGAGTCTTTGTTTGGATGTAGAGTCGATATCATTCGTCTTCGCAAACAACTTGTTGATAGTGTATTTGGACAAAATATCGAAAATGATTTGATTTATGTTTGATAAGGTACGGATTGGCTCATTGTTAGATCGAATAGAAAATTCGATTCTCTTAATACAGAGTAAATCGGGGGAGATAAATTGTCCGGATGATTTCCTTTTGAGTCAAGATGGTATGTTCATTTTAAGTGGCATCTGTATGCAGTTGGTTTTTATTGGAGAAAGTGTCAAGACTATTGATAATAAAACTAATCATAGTTATTTAATAAAATATACAGATATACCTTGGACTGCTATTATGGGATTAAGGGATATTATAGCTCATGAGTATCATCGTATTGATGAGGAAGAGATCTTTGCGGTTGTGAATAAAGACTTAATTTCTCTTTTGAAAATAATTCAGCAAATGAAAATGGATTTAGAGACAATAAATTAAGGGTGAAAATAATATTCAATTTCTCACCCTTAATATCTATTTTACTCTATATACAATACCAATCCCTTTAAATATTCACCTTCCGGATGGTAGATATTCACCGGATGGTCTGCGGGTTGGGTTAATTGATGCAAGATACGAACGCTACGGCCGGATTGGGCGGCGGCGCTAAATACAGCTAAACGGAAGTTTTCCTTGCTGACAACCTGTGAGCAGGAGAAGGTAAACAAGATTCCTCCCGGCTTGATCTTCTCGAAAGCGATCGCGTTTAATTTGCGATACCCTTGTAAGGCGTTACGTAGTACATTCTTATGTTTAGCGAACGCAGGAGGGTCCAATATGATTAAATCATAATTACTTCCCATTTTTTCCAAATACTTAAACGCGTCTTCCGCATATGCCTCATGACGGGGATCTCCCGGGAAATTCAACTCGACATTCTTTTTCGTCAAAGAAATCGCTTTCGCCGAACTATCTACGGAATGAACCACCTTAGCGCCTCCTCTCATCGCATAGAAAGAGAAACCGCCCGTATAACAGAACATATTCAATACGGAGCGATCTTTTGCGTAATACTCCAACAAAGAGCGATTCTCCCGTTGATCCACGAAGAAACCTGTCTTTTGGCCTTTCTGCCAGTCTACACAGAATTTCAGTCCGTTTTCTATAGCGATATCTTCCACTTCGCCTCCGAATAAGTAACCATCTTCGCTACCTAAATTCGCTTTATAAGGTAAAGTCGCTTCCGATTTATAGTAGATGTTTTGTAAAGTATCGCCCAATACCGCTTTCAAAGCCTCCGCGATCTGATGACGGGCATAATGCATTCCTACCGAATGTGCTTGCATAACCGCCGTATGCGCATACATATCGATCACCAATCCCGGTAAGTTATCGCCTTCGCCGTGAATCAGGCGGAACGTATTATTATTTTCTACCCCAGCCAGCCGCAAGGTCTTTCTGAGTTCGTAAGCGATACGGATACGTTCAACCCAAAAAGCATCGTCGATGGCGATTGGGGTGAAAGATAACACACGTACGGCGATACTGCCGATTTGGTAATGGCCGATCGCCAAAAAACGCTGGTTCGCTCCGTATACCTCTACCAAGTCACCCTCTTCCGGATCGCCTTCAACAGATTGGATCGCTCCGGAAAATACCCATGGATGGAAACGCAATAGCGATTCTTCTTTCTTAGGCTTGAGAAAAACTTTACAATACTCCATTTATGCTTGATTCAATAAATTATATATTCTTAGGCAGGCCCAAGCATCGAGGGCCGCATATTTCTTTTGTGAGTCTGTCAATACATCCGCCTCCCAATTCGTGAGGCGTTGTCCTTTTGATATCTTTTTTTGGAAAAGTATCGCATATATCTTTTGCAGGCTGGCATCCTCGATGCCGAACTGGCCTACGTAATTCTGTAAATCAAGGAAATTAGCGGGTTCTATATCCGAACGCTTCCGTATCGCCCCGAAATCATCCCGTAAAGATAACCCGATCTTTAAGGTCGAACTGCTTTTTAGGAATTTCTCCAGAGATTCCGGTATACCGATATGATTCAAGCGGAACAAGAAACAAGTATCATCCGTTGATATCTGCATCAATGAGATCTTGTAACGCTGTCCCTTCTTAAAGCTGGGACGGGTCTCCGTGTCAAAACCAACGATCGGAAAACGCAGCAAGTACTCTACGGCCTTGTCTGCCTCCTCTTTACTAAGGATCGTAATGATACGTCCCTTGAATTCCTCTACGGTAAGTTTCGCTATTTCCTCTTTAGCAATTGTATGTATAAATTGTTGTATCATTCTTCCTCTTCATTCTTTTCCAAATCCTCATCACCACTGTAACGCACAGCGTGCAACGCTTTCAAGGCATTCAATAATTGCTGTCCCCAGTATTCTTGGAAGTTCGTGCGGCACAAAGCGATAGCCTCTTGCATAACTTCCTCGTTTCCTTGACGGAATAAAGATACGAAATTTCCTGTATCTTGATAGACATCAGCCAAGTTCTCGGAAATAAACGCTGCGATAGGAGTATCGCTATACCGCATATCCGCATGAAATGTTTCCAGATAGGAATCTCGTTCGCCAAGCAAACCGGCTATCCGTGAACGAACCGACTCGTACATGTCTTCTGAAACGGAAAGCTCGAGTTCGGTTTCCTCTTCAGATTCCACTTCGGGCAACAGGCTGGCCTTTAAGTATAAAAGAGGCAAAAGTTTTGTCGCCTTATCTACGAAGTCGAAAAGCCCGGTATTTCCGGCGGTCTCAACAAAGGTACAATATTCCAGTGCTACCGTAACAAATTCTAGCGTGTTGCGCTCGTATATCGGATTTTCTTCTTTTTCCATGTGCCTGTTCGTCTAATCATTCTTGATAACAATTCGCAAAAATACAACAAAAATCCGTTTTTTTCGTGATAAAGTCCCGAATATTCTTTTTAGTCGGGGATTGCTCTCCTATATATTTCCTGTTTTATTATTTTTGTGCAATTAATAGAAGGAATGTTAATGATAGACTAATGTTGGATATACTAATTAGGATAAAAAAACCGATCGAGTTATGAGTTCATGTGGAAAGAATGAGAACCCTCAAGAGATGAATCGCCGTAAATTCTTGAAGGTATTTGGGGGTGGGGCTGTCGCCTCTTCGGCGGCGCTTTACGGTTGCGCTCCCAAGAATGAGCCGGGGGCGGCTGTGGCGTTAGGTGAGGTTCCTACCGATAAAATGACCTATCGCCAACATCCTACGAATGGCGATAAGGTTTCTATTTTAGGATATGGTTGTATGCGTTGGCCCTTGAAACAAGGATCGGACGGTAAAGACCAGATTGATCAAGAAGCCGTGAATCGTTTAGTGGATTATGCGATAGAACATGGGGTGAATTACTTTGATACTTCTCCTGTTTATGTACAAGGTATGTCCGAGAAAGCGACCGGTATCGCATTGGCACGCCATCCTAGGAACTCCTATTATTTGGCCACTAAACTGTCAAACTTCCAGAACTATACGAGAGAAAACTCGTTGGCGATGTATCGGCAGTCGTTCCGTGATTTGCAAACCGATTATCTGGATTATTATTTGCTTCACTCTATCGGTGGGGGGAATGGTATCGAGCTTTTCAATGACCGCTATATAAATAATGGAATGCTTGATTTCTTGGTGAAAGAACGGGAAGCGGGACGTATCCGTAACCTAGGTTGGTCTTTTCATGGGGATGTAAAAGTGTTTGATTATGTGTTGGATATGGGCGTGAAATGGGATTTCGTTCAGATCCAGCTGAATTATCTGGACTGGAAACATGCCTCGGGGCGTAACGTAAACGCTGATTATCTGTATGGCGAATTAGAGAAGCGAGGTATTCCGGCGGTTATCATGGAACCGCTATTAGGAGGTCGCTTATCGAATGTTCCGGATCATATCGTTGCTCGTTTGAAACAGCAACGGCCTGAGAATAGCGTGGCTTCATGGGCTTTTCGTTTCGCCGGCTCTCCGGATGGGGTCTTGACGGTGTTAAGCGGCATGACGTATATGGAGCATTTGCAAGATAATATCCGTACTTATTCCCCGCTTATTCCGGTAACGGACGAGGAGAAAGACTTTTTGGAAGAGACGGCCCAGCTTATGATGAAATATCCGACAATACCTTGCAATGATTGCAAATATTGTATGCCTTGTCCATATGCGTTGGATATTCCGGGCATTCTTTTACATTATAATAAATGTGTGAACGAAGGAAATGTTCCGAAAAGCGTGCAAGACGAAAATTACGCAAAAGCTCGTCGTGCCTTCTTAGTCGGTTATGACCGGAGTGTCCCAAAGTTGCGTCAAGCGAACCATTGTACAGGGTGTGAGCAATGTAATCCTCATTGTCCGCAGGGTATCGATATCCCCAAAGAGATGCAGCGTATCGATAAATTCGTGGAAGAGTTGAAAGTGAATGGTTAACCTTTAAACAAACGGAAAATTATGTTACGAAAAATAAGAATATTCGCCGCCACCTTTTGCTTTGTGCTGATAACCCTGTTATTTCTTGATTTCACGGGTACGATTCACGCTTGGTTCGGATGGTTGGCAAAGATACAGTTTTGGCCTGCGTTGTTGGCTTTGAATGTCGGTGTTGTGGTAGGGTTGGTAATCTTGACTCTTTTATTGGGGCGTGTATATTGCTCCGTTATCTGCCCTTTAGGGGTATTGCAAGATATTATTTCGTGGTTTGCTAGTAAACGGAAGAAATACCGCTTTTCCTATTCTCCCGCATTGAAGTGGGTACGTTATGGTACCTTGGTTGTTTTTATAGTGGCTTGTATTGCTGGTGTCGGTTCCTTGGTAGCGTTGATTTCGCCTTATAGCGCTTATGGGCGTATCGCTTCTAATTTATTTGCGCCAATCTATCAAGAGGGCAACAATCTATTGGCCTATTTTGCGGAACGTATGGATAGTTACGCTTTCTATTCGGTGGACGTATGGGTGCGTAGTCTGGCTACGATGGGAATCGCTATTCTGAGCTTTGTCATATTGGCGATTTTAGCTTGGAGAAATGGACGTACATATTGTAATACGATCTGTCCGGTAGGTACGGTTCTCGGTTTTTTGTCGAAGTATGCTTTACTTAAACCTCGTATTGATACCGATAAATGTAATGGTTGCGGATTATGCGCACGTAAATGCAAGGCTTCTTGCATCGACTCTAAGAATCATGCGATCGATTATAGCCGTTGCGTGACTTGTATGGACTGTTTGGATAATTGCCGTCAAGGCGCGATTTTGTATACGAGGGCACGCAAGGCTGATAAAGCTACTTCGGTAAAAGAATCCTTAACGAAGGACACTACGGATGTTTCCCGCCGTCGAGCCTTGTCGGCTACGGCATTGGTAGCCATGTCTTCCGTTTTGCATGCTCAGCAGAAAAAACTGGAGGATTATGTGGAGATGAAGAAAGACGGAGGCTTTGCGCCGATTAAAGAACGTAAAGAGCCGAATCGTTTGGCACCATTGGTTCCTTCCGGAGCTTTGAGTATCGGGAATCTGGCGCAACATTGCACGGGGTGTCAGCTTTGTGTATCTGTCTGCGAGAATCATGTCCTGCGCCCGTCTACGGATCTGATGAAACTGATGCAGCCGAAGATGGCATTCGATAGAGGGTATTGCCGTCCGGAATGTGTGAAATGTTCGGAGGTTTGCCCGACGGGAGCGATCAAACCTATTACGAAAGAAGATAAATCTGCTATACAGATCGGTCATGCCGTATGGGTAAGAGATCTTTGTATTGTCAATACGGACGGTATGAGTTGTGGTAATTGTGAACGCCATTGCCCGACAAAATCGATCCAGATGGTGGCGAAAGATCCGGCAGATCCAAAGTCGTTAAAGATCCCGGTGATCAATACGGAAACTTGTATTGGTTGTGGTGCTTGCGAGCATCTTTGTCCGTCTCGTCCTCAAAGTGCGATCTATGTGGAAGGGCATGAGATGCACAGATCTATTTAATGCCGTTAAAATCTATCCCTAAAAACATGTACGTGTTTCCGCGAAAACATGTACATGTTTTTCAGAAAACACGTACGTCTTTTTTTCAAAGGTTCGTCAGACTCGATTTTTCTATGTACATTTGCGTGTTATAAAAGAATTATTGAGAAACTATTTATGGCAAAGAAGACAACAACAACGAAGCAAAATCATACAGAGCCGAGCTGGTTCGCAGCCTTGAAGACTTTTTTTACAAATGAACGGACCCGTTTCATTACAGGTTTGATTATCTCTATACTAACCATTTATGTAGGGCTTGCCTTGATTTCGTTTTTCTTTACAGGAGCTGCCGATCAAAGCAAAATAGAGAATGTTCCTTTAGGTGATTTATTGATCAATCGAGGATCGGTAGAGAATTGGACGGGTGTACGCGGGGCGTATTTGTCTGATCTGTTGATGAATCGTTGGTTCGGTATCTCTTCTTTTATGATCCTCTTTTTCTTGGGATCGGTTGGGGCGAAACTCATGAACTTAAATAAAGTATCCTTGTTGAGGCGTTTTTTGTTTAGCGCTTCGGCGTTGATCTGGGGATCTGTGTTTTTTGCTTTTATATTTATCAAGGGATATGAGGATACGTTTATTTATCTAGGCGGTCAACACGGATATTACATCTCGGAGATGTTTATTACCAATATCGGAATCCCCGGTACGATCTTGCTTTTATTAGGCTCATTCTTAATCATCGCTATTTTTACCAGTAAGAAGACAATCCCGTTCTTACAGCGCGTATTTTCTTTAGGTTGGGTGAAAGATCGTTTGAAACGTGAAGGCGAGGTAGATGTCGATCAGACGGAAAAGGAGGATAATGTAATTCCTCGCTCTAAGCCTGTCGTAGAGCAACCGGATGAACAACCGGAAATGGATGAGTATGAGGAGTTCGATACGGAGGCTGAATTGTTGAAAGCCGAAGGGAAAGAAAACCGTAAAACAGTACCGGAATATAAGAACGAAGAGGTCGCTGTTGCTGATGATTTAGTAGTTACGATCGCTCAAGGTGACGACGATCCGATAAACGAAAAAACAGATGAGATAAATACCCCGGAGTCAGAGGATGAGGAGGATGCCGGATTTACGGTGGAAGTTGCCGCCGGTAATGATGAGACCTACGATGCCTCGGCCTTGGGTACGTATGATCCCCGTTTGGATCTTTCCCGTTATGTATTCCCTACCTTGGACTTGCTGAAAGCGTATGATAGTGGGAGCATGGAGATCAATCGGGACGAATTGGCGGAAAACCAACGCTTGATCAAGCAAGCCTTGGAAGATTTCAATATAAAGATCGCTTCGATCAAAGCGACAGTCGGACCTACGGTTACGCTTTATGAGATTGTACCCGAGGCGGGTGTCCGTATTTCTAAGATCAAGAACTTGGAGGATGATATCGCCTTGAGTTTATCCGCTTTGCAGATCCGTATTATCGCCCCGATGCCCGGAAAAGGAACGATCGGTATCGAGGTGCCGAATAAGAATCCTCAGACGGTATCGATGCAATCTGTTATCGCTTCACGCCGATTCATTGAGGGTAAGTATGAGTTGCCTGTGGCGATGGGTAAGACGATTACGAACGAGGTGTTCATGTTCGATCTTTGTAAGACACCGCATCTATTGGTAGCCGGTGCTACGGGACAAGGTAAGTCTGTCGGTCTAAATGCGATCATCACTTCCTTATTATATAAGAAGCATCCATCGGAGTTGAAATTCGTGATGGTAGACCCGAAAATGGTTGAGTTTAGTATCTATTCCAAGATAGAACGTCATTATCTGGCGAAACTTCCGAATGCGGAGAAGCCGATCGTTACGGAGCCAGCTGACGCTGTCGCTACATTGAACTCGTTGGTGATCGAGATGGAAGACCGGTACCGTTTACTGGTGAACGCGAATGTTCGTAATATAAAGGAATACAACGCTAAGTTTATCGAACGGCGGTTGAACCCGCAGAAGGGACATCGCTTCTTACCCTATATCGTGGCGGTAGTGGATGAGTTTGCCGACTTGATCGCAGTGGCCGGACGTGAGATCGAGTTGCCTATCTCTCGTATTGCGGCGAAGGCCCGTGCGGTAGGTATCCATATGATCTTGGCTACGCAACGCCCGGATACAAAGGTGATTACCGGTACGATCAAGAGTAACTTTCCGAGCCGTATTGCCTTTAAGGTTGCTTCTATGATCGATTCACGTACGATTCTGGATGCTCCGGGCGCTAACCGTTTGATCGGACGGGGCGATATGTTGATTGTCGTGGCGGGACAAGAGCCGGTTCGTGTGCAGTGCGCTTTCGTAGATACGCCCGAGGTGGAGGATATCGTGGATTATATCGGTGAGCAGGCTGGCTTCCAAACCGCTTATCTGCTTCCGGACTATGTACCGGAAGGGGGAGAGGCATCGACTTCGGGAGCTGTCGATTTATCAGATCGAGACCCCTTATTTGACGAGGCGGCTCGCTTGATCGTGATTCAGCAACAAGGTTCTACTTCTTTGATCCAGCGTAAATTCGCTATCGGTTATAATCGTGCCGGACGTTTGATGGATCAATTGGAGGCTGCCGGTATTGTTGGCCCGTTTGAGGGAAGTAAGGCCCGTCAAGTATTGGTGCAAGATGAGTATTCGTTGGAGCAAGTATTAAATGCTTTGAAATAAATATGAGAAGAGAACATAAAATAAGAGTGTGGCGGTGTATCGCGTTTGTCGGATTATTCTTGTGTTTCCTGTTGGGGTTAGGAGTGGGGGCGCATGCCCAGAACGCGAATGATATCTTGGGGAAGGCTGCTGCTGCTTATGAGAATTCGAACGGGATAAGCGCTTCTTTTACGATGTTTACCCGTTCTGCCGGTCAAAATGCGGGAGAGAGTTTTGAGGGAACCATCCAGATGAAAGGTGATAAGTTTACATTAGTCACGCCGGATGCGCTTACTTGGTTTAATGGTACGACGCAATGGACGTATGTGGAACGGAACGATGAGGTGAACGTGACGAATCCTACGGGAGAGGAGTTACAATTTACGAATCCTGCTCTTTTATTAAATAGTTATAAGAAAGGATTCACGGCAACATATAAAGGCGAGAGTACGGCACCGAACGGAAAAGCCGCTTACGATGTGGAATTGACACCGAAGAAAAAAGGGGATATCGTGAAAGTGGAGTTGCAAATCGAGAAATATTCAAATTTCCCGGCTCGTATCACGGTTACTTCTAAAAACGGCGTTAGCAGTACGATCCAGATCAGCCAATTGAAAACAGGTATAAACCAACCGGATCGTTTTTTTGTTTTTAACGAAGGGGATTATCCGGACGTAGAGGTGATAGACCTTCGATAATAGAGAATTGAAAATTGATAATTAATACTTAGATACTATGAGCGATTCAGTGAATGAGAAAGTACGTTGCCTTATTATAGGCTCGGGTCCAGCAGGTTATACGGCAGCGATTTATGCTTCCCGTGCAAATTTATCTCCGGTGCTTTATGAAGGAATACAGCCGGGGGGACAATTAACAACAACTACGGAGGTGGAGAATTTCCCGGGATATCCGGACGGTATAACCGGTCCTGAGTTAATGGAAGATTTAAAAAAACAAGCCGTCCGTTTTGGTGCGGATATCCGTTTCGGTATCGCTACCGCCGCTGATTTGGGTGAGGCTCCTTATAAAATTACGATTGATGGTGAGAAAGTGATCGAGACGGAGACTTTGATTATCGCTACGGGTGCTTCCGCGAAGTATCTGGGTCTTCCGGATGAGCATAAATATGCGGGTATGGGTGTATCCGCTTGCGCTACTTGCGATGGTTTCTTCTATCGTAAAAAGACGGTAGCGGTAGTGGGTGGTGGAGATACGGCCTGTGAGGAAGCGATTTACTTGGCTGGTTTGGCGAAGCAGGTTTACTTGATCGTGCGTAAACCCTATTTGCGTGCTTCAAAAGTAATGCAAGAACGTGTCTTCAAGACTCCGAATATCACGGTACTTTTCGAGCATAATACCTTAGGTTTGTTTGGAGAGAATGGCGTGGAGGGTGCTCATTTGGTAAAACGTATGGGAGAGCCGGATGAGGAGAAAGTGGATATCGCCATCGATGGTTTCTTCTTGGCGATTGGCCATAAACCTAATTCGGATATCTTCAAGCCATGGATAGATACGGACGAGATCGGTTATATCGAGACAGTTCCGGGAACTCCCCGAACGAAAGTTCCGGGTGTGTTTGCCGCTGGAGATGTCGCTGATCCCCATTATCGTCAAGCTATTACCGCTGCGGGAAGTGGTTGTAAGGCTGCTATCGAGGCTGAACGTTATTTATCAGAGATCGGAAAATAGTTGACAGTTGACAATTGATAGTTGACAGTTGCGACAAGCGGTATTTAACTGTCAACTGTCACTTGTCAACTATCAACTGTCACTTGTCATTTGTCAACTAATTTAATTTCCATGAATTTAAAATCTACTCTTCTTTTGCTACTTTGCCTGATGATGGCAGGAATGGTAGCGGCAAAGGATAACACGAAAGTGATCGCCCATCGGGGGTATTGGAAAACGGAGGGCTCTGCTCAGAACTCTATCCGTTCTTTGGAACGTGCCAGCGAGATTGGTGCCTATGGCTCGGAATTCGACGTACATCTTACGGCGGACAATGTGCTGGTAATATTCCATGATAATGATATCCAAGGAAAACATATTCAATCCTGTACTTATGATGAATTGAAAGATTTGCAATTGAGCAACGGCGAAAAGCTCCCTACTTTAGAGCAATATTTGAAACGTGCGAAGAAATTGAAGAATGTCCGGTTAATTTTAGAACTGAAAGCTCATGAGACCCCGGAACGCAACCGTGAGGCTGCTAAAGCTGTTGTAGATATGGTGAAGCGTATGAAATTAGCGAAACGTACGGATTACATATCTTTTAATATGGATGCTTGTAAAGAATTTATCCGTCTATGTCCGAAATCTGAGGTTTCTTATCTGAATGGAGAATTATCCCCGATGGAATTGAAAGAGCTTGGTTTTACAGGATTAGACTACCATTATAAAGTCTTGCAATCTCATCCGGATTGGGTGGAGGATTGTAAAGTCCTAGGCATGACTTCGAATGTCTGGACCGTAGATGACCCTAAATTAATGGAAGAGATGATCGATCTGGGAGTCGATTTTATTACGACTGATTTACCGGAAGAGACTCAAAAAATACTACATTCGCGGGCTCAATAAGGCATTATAAAGATGAGAAAGTTTTGTCTGTTGCTTATCCTGTCGCTGGCTTTACCCGTTTTTTGTCTGTTACAAGCGGTAGAGCCTCCCAAAAAGGAAATTCGTGCGGTTTGGTTGACTACGGTTTATGGTCTGGATTGGCCTCATAAACCGGCTACTACCGAGGCGGGACGAAAAGCCCAGCAACAGGCATTGCTTGATATCTTGGACCGGCTTCAAGAAGCGAATTTTAATATGGTCTTCATTCAGGCTCGCTTGAGGGGAGACGTGATGTATCGTTCGGCTATCGAACCAGTCAGTAAGACATTCTCCGGTAAGTATGGAGAATTACCGGGATATGATCCACTCGCTTTTGTCGTTGATGAATGCCATAAGCGGGGAATGGAATGTCATGCGTGGTTCGTGACTTTCCCGTTGGGAACGGAAAAAAGCGTGAAGGAGCAAGGAAAGCTTTCCGTGGTTAAAAAGAAACCAAAACTCTGCAAACGGCATAATGGGGAGTGGTATTTGGACCCCGGCGTACCGGAGACCGCTGATTATATCTTATCCTTAGTCAAGGAGATCGTGAATGGCTACGATATAGATGGCATCCATTTTGATTATATCCGCTATCCCGAAGAGGCGAAAACATTCCCGGATAAAGCGCTGTATAATAGATCCGGTAAGAAAAAGTCTCTGGCAGACTGGCGTAGGGAGAATATCAACCGGATGGTTTACCGTATTTACGATTGGGTAAAGCAAACGAAACCTTGGGTACAGGTGAGCAGTTCGCCACTCGGGAAATATAATCGTATTGAACGGGTACCTAACGCGGGTTGGACCGCTTACGAAAGTGTCTTCCAAGACCCGAAGATATGGATGCAACAAGGTAAACAAGATATGATTGTTCCGATGATGTATTACCTGCATAAGAATTTCTTTCCTTTCGTGGATAATTGGGTGGATAATTGTAACGGGCGTTTGGTCGTACCCGGCTTGGGAGCTTATCGGATGGACAAGAGTGAGGCGGACTGGGCCGTGAATGATATAACGGACCAGATCGATTATAGCCGTTATTACGGAGGAGCCGGCTGTGCGTTCTTTCGTTGTGGAAATGTCCTGTATAATGATAAGGGACTCTATAAAGAGTTGAGAGACAATTACTATAAATATCCGGCCCAATTGCCTCCATTGACTTGGCTGAATGATTCGGTACCTGCCGCACCGGAGGGGATCAAAGTGGAACGTTTGGACGATGAGTTGCACTTAACTTGGGAGAAACCTGTGTCGGAAAAGCAGGACTTAACTTATACCGTTTATTATTCATTGACAGATTCGATCGATACGGCTTCGGCAAAATCCATATTAGCTACAAATATTTATGGCAACGAGCTTTTTCTTCCTATCGATGTAGAGTCTGAACGTGGGTATACATTTTCTGTAACGGCTTCCACCCGTTACCGGATAGAGAGTGAACCTTCTCCGGATACCTATTATTACCTGTCTAAATTTATCAAGTAAAGGGGGTATTTTGATTTCGAGTTTTTTTGCTTATTTTTGCGGCATATGAGACGATTTGCCACATCCTTGTTTCTTGTAATTCTTGCTTCCTTAATCTTTTATGGGGGAGCGGGGGTTAATTTCGTATCTTATTGTTGTGGCGTTTGCGAGAAAGAGGGAGTGGAGGCTTTATTGGAAGCTAAGTGCTGTGAGATTCATGGACATGATCATAGTCGTGATAATCTTGCGAATAATACGGTGGAGTGTTGTGGCATGAACGGCTGTGGCATTGAACGGGTTGATTTTGATTGGAATTCTGTAAATATACAAGTACCGGATCTGCAACCAGTCGTACATGATTTGCTCTTCTCCTCTATTTTCGAGAGTTTACAAATCGCTTCCTTATTTGCTGATTCCTATGAGATTAGGGTGACAGGTCCTCCCGTAGCCTGTCCTCGTGTGTACCTTTCTTTATTGACTACGCTTTTGATTTGATTGTATTCGTGAGGGTGGAAGCTGCTCGCTGAATACCCTTTGGTTTTTTAAGGTAGGGGATGCTCTATCCCTGCGGAAACTGTATTTAACGATTCAATCAAATAACAACTATCATGTTAAGACAATTATATCTGATATTTTTACTGCCCTGTTTGACTTTTACTTTGACTTGGGCCGAGGATTCCGGCAAGAAAGTGAAAGGACGTGTATGTGATGAAAACAAACAACCTATTATCGGTGCAAATGTATATTGGGAAGGAACCCAAAATGGAACCACGTCCGATGTGGATGGAAATTTCGAGTTAGAACGAAAAGGTGACTCCAAGAATCTGGTGGTTAGCTATATCGGTTATATGACTGAGGTCACCCCTGTGGATGAGAAGGACGATGCTATGCAGATTTTCTTAAAAGGTGAGATCGCCTTGGATGAGGTCGTGGTTAGTGAGCGCAAGATGGGAACCATCGCTTCCCGTACGAGCGTATTGCAAACTCAGAAAATTACGTACGATGAGATTTGCCGTGCGGCCTGCTGTAATCTGGCGGAGAGCTTTGAGACAAATCCGTCTGTCGATGTATCGTACTCGGATGCGGCTACAGGTGCCCGGCAAATTAAGCTGTTGGGATTGGCGGGAACCTACGTACAAATGTTGACCGAGAATTACCCGAATTTCCGGGGGGCCGCTTCCTTATATGGGCTGGATTATGTTCCGGGAGCTTGGATGGAAAGTATTCAGGTGTCTAAAGGAACCTCTTCGGTTAAGAATGGGTATGAGGCGTTGGCCGGACAAATCAACGTGGAATTCAAGAAGCCCCCTACGGCGGATATTTTCTCTGCTAATGTGTTCGCTAGTGATGCCGGACGTTATGAAGGGAATGCGGATGCTTCTTGGCATATCAACGACAAGCTCTCTACCGCTTTATTGGTACACTACTCGAATGATAAAATGCAACATGACGGTAATGACGATGGTTTTCTCGATACGCCGCTAAGGGAACAGGTGAACGTAATGAATCGTTGGTATCATAAATTGGATAAATACGTGGCTCAATACGGAGTTCGCTATCTGCATGAGAGCCGTACCGGTGGGCAGGATACGAAACACCATGATTTCACCGACCCGTATCGGATTCATTTAAATACGAACCGGGCCGAATTATTTACGAAGCAGGCCTATATTATCGATAAGGAAAAGGTAGAGAGCGTGGCATTGATACTTTCCGGTTCTTATCATGAGCAAAAATCAAGATATGACCGTACGCCCTATAATGTATATCAGAATAATGTATATGCCAGTTTGCTGTATGAAAAGGAGTTTACGCCGATGCATAGCTTGAGTACCGGATTAAGTATGAACTATGATGGTTTCGACGAGAATCTGGTTCAATATGCGGGAGGAGAGTCGGTCCGTCATGCCTATGACCGTACGGAAGTCGTGCCGGGAGCTTATGCCCAATATACGTTCAATCTGAATGATAAACTGATCTTATTGGCGGGTGTACGTGCGGATTATAGTACGTTGTATGATTTCTTTGTAACCCCTCGTGTACATATTAAATATAATCCTTTTGACTGGTTCCATATCCGGGCTTCGGCAGGTAAAGGATTCCGGACAGCGAATGTGCTGGCAGAGAACAACTTTTTGTTATCCAGTAGTCGAAAAATGTATATCGCCGACAATCTGGATCAAGAAGAAGCGTGGAATACCGGTCTGAATCTGTCATTTTATATACCTTTGTTCGGGAAGGAACTGAGCTTGAGCGGGGAATGGTATTATACCGATTTCTTGAAGCAAATCGTGGTGGATATGGATAGTGATCCTCATGCGGTTCGTTTCTACAATCTGGATGGGCGTTCCTATTCGAATAGCTTCCAAGTGGAGGCTTCCTATCCTTTTTTCCGGGGATTTACGTTAACGGCCGCTTATCGTTATACGGACGCGAAGACCGATTACCGGAATGAGGAGGGTGTGGCGCATCGATTGAAAAAGCCGTTGGTTAGTGATTATAAAGGTTTATTGACCGCTTCTTATCAAACCCCGTTGAAAAAATGGCAGTTTGATTTGACCGGCCAGTTTAATGGAGGCGGTCGTATGCCGACACCGGATGCGTCTAATCCGTTATGGGAGCCGAATTTTAAGGCTTATACGGTTGTGAATGCGCAGATTACGAAATATTTCCGTCAATGGTCTATTTACGTGGGAGCGGAGAACCTGTTTAATTACAAACAACCGAATCCGATTATCGATGCCAGCAATCCCAGAGGGGATAACTTCGATGGATCTATGGTGTGGGGACCGGTGCATGGACGGAAAATTTATGCGGGTATCCGCTTTAATATAAGCAGGGATTGACACGTATATACGTATAAGCCCGTACGTATATACGTGTAGGCCTATGCGTATACTGGTGTGCCCCTACGCCTATATACGTGTAGCCCGATGCCTATAGTGGTGCTTTTCTTTTGGTAGATATGAATGGATAATTAGAACTGTTAATATTAAAAAAACAATTGATTATGAGACGATTAATTATGTTGCTATTTTGTGCCGTATGTACGGTATCGATGACATTCGCCCAAGAAGCGAAAAAGAAGAAGGACTCTGTGACATTCTTTATCGAAGCGATGGATTGTGATCACTGTATCAAGAAGATCGAGAAAAATATCGCTTTCGAGAAAGGAGTGACCGACTTGAAATGTGATCTGAGCACCCGTACGGCCATTGTGACTTACAAGACGGATAAGACTTCGAAGACCCGCTTGGCCGCGGCCTTCAAAAAGATCGGTATGGAAGCGGTTCCGGTAGATAATGGCGCCGGCTGTCCGGTACCTCCGGCGAAAAAAAGTGAGCATACTCACGCTCATTAACATGGAAATTCATAAGAACATCTTATCTTTGCAGATGTTCCGTGAGGGCGGGCCGGAGTGTCCGCCCTGTTTATGAAATAATTTTTCTACGGAATGCAGCGTTTGTTTAATTATTTACATCCTAATATTGTACAGTCTCCAGAAGGGAGACGTTCAAGGCACGACTGAATGAATGAGCTACAACTGATAGAGGGTTGTCGGAAGGGGGAGAGACGAGCTCAAAAAGAGCTTTATGATGCGTATTCCCGAAAAATGATGGGAGTTTGCCTTCGTTATGTGAACGACAGGGAAACGGCTCGTGATTTGTTGCAGGATGGCTTCGTGAAAATCTTTACCAGTATGGATTCCTATACAGGGAGTGGTTCATTTGAGGGGTGGATGCGGAAGATCTTTGTTAATTGTGCGTTGGAATATCTGCGAAAGTCGGATGTGTTGCGTGAAGCGACCGATCTTGACAATACGGCGGAACTGATTCAACCCGATAGTTCGGCTATCTCGGACATGTCGGCGGCTGAGTTGATGAATCTAGTGAAGGAGTTGCCGGTTGGCTTCCGTACCGTATTCAATATGTTCGCGATAGAGGGATATTCTCATAAGGAGATCAGTGAGATGTTGAACATAACAGAGAGTACTTCCCGTTCCCAATATACCCGTGCCAAGCAGTTATTACAACGTAGAATTAACGCATTGTATTGAGATAAGATGAGTAAAAAGGAAAGAGATATATGGGATGACGCGATCCGATCGAAGCTAGAGGATTTCGAGATGGATACGCTACCCGGCGACTGGGAGGCTATAGCCGATCGATTGCCCGGAAAGGCTCCGGTTCCTTTGCGTCGTACGCTTCGCTACTGGGTTGCCGCCGCCGTGATCTCCTTATTGGTCGTATCGGGTGGTATCTATTTATATGACAGGGAGATGGAAGATCTACCTATAGCCCAAGAAATACAGTCTTCACAAGAGTCGACATCCGTGGATACCCCGGTTGTTCCGGTAGAGAAAACGATGGAGCAAGCACCCGTATTAGCGACTATTCCTGCTGCTGCGGTCGTGAAGGCAAAAGCGGCATCTGGAGCGGTTAAAGTGGGAGCTAAGGCTAGGATGGCAGCGTTCCGGCAAAATGTAGAGAGCGCAGAGGATCGGCCTATTTCTGAGTCGGAGGTAATGTCTGCTGATATACCGGCGAATGAGAAAGATACCGTTGAGCCGGAGGTTGAAAGGAATAATGATGAGATAGTTGTTCTCAAGAATGATGTACTTGTCGCGGATGCTACTCCTGTTGCTAAAAAGAAGCCGGAGAAGACTGCGTCCCGGAAATGGGGGTTCGGTATGGGAGGTGGAGGTCTTTCTATGGGCGCTGATAATCTGGTCCCTCAGTATGTGACGAATAGCAGCGTGCTTAAGAGTGAGAATCTGATGAGCTTAAATTCGTTCGATGCGGAGAAGAAAGATCCTGCTAAGACGGATATTCATCATAAGACGCCTATTGGGGTGGGGATCTCAATTAGTCGTTATTTGAATAATCGTTTTTCTTTGCAGACTGGATTAACTTATTCTTACTTAAGATCGGAGTGGAGTACGAATAATACGTATCATATAGAGAATGATCAGCGATTGCATTTTATAGGAATTCCATTATCATTGACTTATAAGATCGCGGAATGGAATCGTTTTATGTTTTACGCCTCTGCCGGAGGTATGGCGGAAGTGAATGTCGCAGGCAAACGTAGAATGAAATTATTCTCGGATGAGGTAGAGATCGCAAAGCAAAGCGAACATATTCGAATGAAAGAATGGCTATGGTCTGTAAATGCCCGTGCGGGTGTAAGTTATCCGATTATCCGTTTTGTAAGCGCTTTCGCTGAGGTGGGAGCCAGTTATTATTTTGATAATGGTAGCGAGATCGAAACCATCCATTCGGAGAAGCCGTTTAACATGAGCCTTCAGTTCGGATTTCGTTTTGGTTTTTAATACTCGATAGATTAACAGTGTAAATACAAATACTTAAAAATAGAAAAATTGAATTATGAAAGCATTTAAATTAATTGGAGCAGCGGCGGCTGCGTCATTATTGTTGTTGACCTCTTGTCTTGGAGAATCGAATAATACGGTGACTCGTGCCGGCTTTGGTGTCGCAGGTCTTTCTGAAAAGACATATAAAACGGTACTGAATACAAATATGGGAGCATTATACTCTCCGTCTTTATCGGCACAAGTAGTTGACGGAGCTTGTTACTTGATCAACTATGAATTAGACCTAAATTCTCCGGAGAATGCGAATGCGGCGACAAATGGTTATTTAACAGCGACAATCTCTGTGGCAGATGAGATAACAAAAGGACAGCCAGTCTTTTATAATGTGCCAGATTCGGCCAGCTTACTTCAGAATGAGATACCTGTAAAAAACCTATTTAGCAATGGCGACTATGGGGTGTATGTAGACGGTTATTTATTCTTCTTTATAACAATGGATATGTTTAAGGATCAGAAAAATTCTTATACTTTATATTGGGATCGTTCAAAGGAGCCTACTATGGTGGATAATGTCCCGACATATGACTTGTTCTTGCGTGTCGCTAAAGTAGCGGACGGAACAGGTTCTGCTGCATCATCCATAGGAGAAGTCCGTGCGTTTAATGTTAAGTCTGTATTGGAGTCTGTGAATAGCGCTGAGGCTAATAAAGATTCAAAGTCTTTTAATCTTAAGGTCAATTATCTAAATACGATTAATGAAAAAGATAGTACGGATTTGAAATGGGCTTCTTATACCGTTCTATTCCAAGTCGTGAAAAACTCATAAAGAAATTAGTATAGAAGTTGAGGGCGTACCGATAAGAAGATTATCGATACGCCCTATTTTTTTGCCGTTTTTTTTATGTATATGGGTAAAGATCGTATCTTTGCGTACTTTAAGAGGAGTATTGTGAAATGAGATACAAGAATTTAATAGGTTTTGTCTGGGTGGCGGTTATCGTGAGTCTGTTTACTTCTTGCCTGAAAGACATAAATAACGTCTATAATCCGGGAACGACCGCCGCTGTGGTTCGTCAACATGGAGATAGCGCGTTGATGATGGCTAATACCCGGTTCGGCTGGATCTATGCGACGAAGCTGAGCTCATACTCAGAGGGTAAATGCTTGTTGGTGAGTTTTGATTATGATCCTAGCTTGCCGGAAAATACGGGTGCGGAACAAAAAGGGTATTATACGGTGACGATACAAGGGGAAACCGCCGTTAACCAGCAAAACGCTGAGAGTCCTCTTA
Organism: Parabacteroides sp. AF21-43; assembly: GCF_003635435.1. Lineage (NCBI taxonomy): Bacteria > Pseudomonadati > Bacteroidota > Bacteroidia > Bacteroidales > Tannerellaceae > Parabacteroides > Parabacteroides sp. AF21-43. The sequence goes on from NZ_QTMG01000020.1 coordinate 45,667, forward strand.
CGGATACGCATAAACTATTGACAAATGAGCAACCGATACTTGCGGTTAATCCGAACGACTCTGTTCTGTACGTCAAATTGGAAGATTATTTGTTTTTGCCTTCCGCCTGTTGGACAACAAAAGACCGGGCTTTAAATTGGCAACTGACTTATGATCCGACTCAACAACCAGTTGTTGAAAATCGGAAATCAATTTATTCCTTATATTTACGGGCTGCCGCTACGACCGGAAAGCCAGAGGATAAGGCAGAGGAGGCTATCGCGGTTATCAATGCCTTTAATCTGGCGAATTTTATCAAGGATATGCGAGAACAAGGTGGACGCGACGCGGATATGTATGTTCGGATTCATTATATCGATCAAATTAATCCGAAAGATAGTACCCAGTTTACATGGGGAGTAACAGATCCTTTACTTATAAACTAAAGAAGATGAGAAAGCGAATTTTATACGGCTTATTTTTATCCTTATTTTTCTTAATGACCTCTTGTATGGGGGATGGAAGTAATTCCATCAATTATCATCGAGTAGGAGTGATACGTGAGAATCCTATGCGATGTATCTACACGGCGGATGATCAAGGGGAGATCTTTATCGTCTCTTCCTCTGAGTTTGAGAATCGGACGGATTTGAAAGATGGCGACTGCTGTGTGGTTGATTTCAAGACGAATTTTAGCGAGGAATTGGGCAATGGTGTTTACAACGCTGAGATTTATAAGTATGATTCGGTCGCTGTATGGCCTTTGCATGAGACATTGACTGATACTACGGTTGTATTGGACAAGGAGCGTCTGGTTACGCTGGACTTTAAGAAAAGTATTTATTTGGAAGGACGTTTCTTCTTGCAAACCCAACATGTAAATCATCAGGTAGACCAAAAGGATATTTTCAATTTATCCTATAACCCTGATCAGGAGGTGGAAAAAGATGATGACGGACAACGGATCTATAACCTATATCTCCGGGTAACCCAAGAGGGGGGTACCGGCGATTCCACTAAATGGATCAATACGACCGCTTTTACGATCGATAAGTTTTTGGACCAAGCCAAAGCGATAGAGAGCAGGGAGGGGCAAAATGAGATAAACTTTAAAATAAATTATGCCGAACGCTATAATGCGGATACAACCGCATGTGTTTGGGGGGCTACCGACGTATTTACGTTGCGTTTTACGAATTAAATATATACTTTTGCTATTTAAAAGTAAACAGAGATGTATAAGGAGATATTTAGGTGGGTAATCGCTATCATCTCACAGCCGGCGAAGGCGTGGGTCTTGTTAGCGAAAAAAGGAGAGAAGCAGGAGGAGTTCTTATCCCGATTCGTGTATCCTTTGATCGGCTTCGTTACTGTCGCGGCTTTTCTGGGCGTATTGTTTACGCGGAAGGAGTTTGATTTAGAGCTGGCCTTGAAGTCGTCTATCCGGACATTGGTGTCCTCGTTCGGTGGTTTTTACCTCGGGGCTTATCTGATGAACGAGATATGGCAAGGTATATTTAAACGGGAGAAGGATTTGAAACTGTGGTTGCGCTTCGTCGGGTATTCCTCGTCGTTGATGTTCGCTTTGAATATCGTATTGATGTTGCTTCCCGAGTTTTTCTTCTTGCGGATATTTATCCTTTATACATTCTATATTGTTTGGGAAGGCGCTGGTCCGTATATGGGAGTCGAGGAGAAGATCCGCTTGAAGTTCGTAGGATTTACAACCGCCATTATATTACTGACTCCGGCAGTTATCGAGATTTTGTTATCGATGCTGATGCCCGGTTTGAGTTTTTGACAGAATAACACAAGATGAAGGAGAAGATTAGTAATAACATACAGATAAAGAATAAGCGGGCGACGTTCGACTACGAGTTGCTCGACACTTTTACGGCCGGGATCGTACTGACCGGAACGGAGATTAAATCGATCCGTTTAGGGAAGGCGAGTTTGGTAGATACGTTTTGTATCGTGGAAAAAGGGGAACTGTGGGTGAAGAATATGTACATCGCCGAATATTTTTACGGTACGTACAATAATCACAACGCACGGCGGGACCGGAAATTACTTCTTACCAAAAAGGAATTACGAAAGATCGAGGGTGCGGTTCGTGCTAGTGGTTTTACGATCGTTCCCACTCGTTTGTTTATCAATGAGAAAGGATTGGCGAAAGTAGTCGTCGCGATCGCACGAGGTAAAAAGGAATATGATAAGCGAGACTCCATCCGGGAACGTGACGACCGACGGGAGATGGATCGGGCTTTCAAACGATAAGTCGAGATGGAAACAGGGCAAGGCGTGATCGGTAGGGTTTGGGGATGTATCCTGAAAGCTCTGCCTAAAGCAGGCAAGACGTGTTTATGGCTGCTAAAGATTATTTTGCCTATTTCTTTATTGGTCCGTATATTGCAATATTCCGGAATATTAGGTCAGATCTCGGATTGGTTAGTGCCCGTGTTCTCGTTGGTGGGTCTGCCGGGGGAGACAGCCATTGTTTTTATAACCAGTATATTCTCCCCATTATATGCTCCGATCGCTTTGATCACCTCGATGTCTTTAGGAGTCCGTGAAGCTACGATATTGGCATTGATGTGCCTTACTTCCCATAATCTAATGGTAGAATCCTCCGTACAGGCAAAGACCGGGTCTTCTTTCTGGGAGATGACGCTGCTCCGTTTGATCATGAGTTTCGTGATCGCCTTTTCTTTGAATTGGGTAATGCCCCATGAAGGATGGGGACAGGTCGGGATCGCTCAAAGCGCGGCTGTATGCGATAATTGGTTGGAAGTATTCGTACTTTGGTTTACCAGCTCGATGAAGGTGGTGATTTCTATTTTGATAATTGTTACGGCTTTAATGATCCTTCATTATATATTGGAAGAGTTTAATCTAATGAAAGGATTGTCCTCGGTCTTTTCTCCACTGATGCGATTATTTGGCTTGCCTCAAGATGCCGCTTTTTTGTGGTTGGTAGGTAATGTGGTCGGACTGGCTTATGGCGGGGCTATTATGGTAGAGCAAATGGAGCAGAGGAAGTTGTCTTACGGTGACGGCAACTTGCTGAACCATCATTTGGCCGTGTGCCATTCCCTGTTGGAAGATACGATCATCTTTGCCGCGATAGGGGTACCCGTTCTTTGGGTGGTGCCTACCCGTCTGTTTTTCGCCATCGCTGTGGTATGGATCCTCCGGGGATATAGTTATATGTACGCAAGAAAGGTAAAACATATTTATGAATAAGGAACGATTTCTGCGACTCTTGAATGAGCGCATTTTGATCTTGGATGGTGGTATGGGTACCATGATCCAAAGTTTCAAACTAAACGAACAAGATTACCGAGGCGAACGTTTCGCCGATTTTCCGAGACAGTTGAAGGGGAACAATGATTTATTGTGTATCACCCGCCCGGATGTAATCCAGTCTATTCATCGTCAGTATTTGGATGCGGGAGCGGATATCTTCGCTACGAATACGTTTAACGCGAATGCTATTTCCATGGCAGATTATGCGATGGAGGCCTATGTACGTGAGATAAATCTGGCCGCCGGCCGATTGTCGAGGGAAGTGGCGGATACCTATATGGCAGAGCATCCGGATCGTACGATCTTCGTGGCCGGATCGATCGGTCCTACCAATAAGACAGCTTCCATGAGTCCGGATGTAAGCGATCCCGCTTATCGTGCCGTAACTTATAAAGATTTGTATAATGCCTACAAGGAGCAAGTCGAGGGACTTGTTGATGGCGGGGTGGATATCATCCTTTTCGAGACTACTTTCGATACGTTGAACGTAAAAGCGGGATTGGAAGCGGCTGAGGTCGTGTTGAAAGAGAAAGAAAAAGACCTGCCGATTATGTTGTCTTTGACTTTGTCTGCGCAAGGTGGACGAACATTTTCCGGACAGACTTTATTGGCCTTCTTAGCTTCCATACAGCATACACATATTGTTTCGGTTGGCTTAAACTGCTCTTTCGGAGCGGCGGATATGAAGCCCTATTTACAAGAGTTGGCGAAGTATGCCCCCTATTATATCAGCGCTTATCCGAACGCCGGATTGCCGAATAGTTTTGGTACCTATGACGAGACGCCGGATAAAATGGCCCAACATGTGAAGCCTTTTGTGGAAGAGGGATTAGTGAACATTATCGGAGGCTGTTGCGGAACGACTCCAGCGCATATCTCCCGGTATCCGGAGTTGGTGAAAGGAGCTAAACCGCATATCCCGGCTCCGAAACCGGATTGCCTGTGGCTGTCGGGCTTGGAACTGCTGGAGGTGAAACCGGAGAATAATTTCGTGAACGTGGGAGAGCGTTGTAATGTGGCCGGTTCTCGGAAATTCTTACGCTTGATAAAAGAAGGCAGTTATGAGGAAGCGTTGACGATCGCTCGTAAGCAAGTGGAGGATGGCGCCCAAGTGATCGATATCAATATGGACGATGGTATGTTGGATGCCGTGAAAGAAATGAAGACATTCTTAAACTTGATCGCCTCCGAACCGGATATTGCCCGTGTACCCGTCATGATCGATTCTTCTAAATGGGAAGTGATCGAGGAAGGCTTGATGTGCGTGCAAGGAAAGAGCATCGTGAATTCCATCTCCTTGAAAGAAGGAGAGGAGGTCTTCCTTAAACATGCCGCCCGTATTAAGCAACTGGGTGCGGCTGCGGTCGTGATGGCTTTCGACGAGAAGGGGCAGGCGGATACCTATGAAAGAAAGATTGAGATTTGTGAACGGGCCTATCGCCTATTGATCGAGAAGATCGATTTCAATCCCCAAGATATTATTTTTGACCCGAACGTATTGGCGATCGCTACCGGTATGGAGGAACATAATGGCTATGGTCTGGCGTTTATCCGTGCCGTTGAATGGATCAAGAAGAACTTGCCGGGTGCGAAGGTGAGTGGTGGTGTAAGTAATTTATCTTTCTCTTTCCGGGGGAACAATCATGTACGCGAGGCTATGCATTCCGTATTTCTATATCATGCGATCGGGAAGGGGATGGATATGGGTATCGTGAATCCGTCTACCTCCGTACTTTATGAGGATATAGAGCCGGAGTTCCGTACCTTGTTGGAAGACGTGATCTTGGCACGCCGTCCGGAAGCTGCCGAGGAATTAATTACTTATGCTCAAAATTTACATGTTCAAGCTTCCGGAGAAACTCCGGAGAAGCATGAGGCTTGGCGTGAGCTTTCATTGAAGGAGCGTTTGGAACATGCCTTAATCAAAGGGATCGGAGACTATTTGGAGGACGATTTACAAGAAGCCTTGCGGATTTATCCGCATGCCGTGGATATAATTGACGGTCCGTTAATGAGCGGAATGAATAAGGTCGGCGAGTTATTCGGTGCCGGAAAGATGTTTCTCCCTCAAGTCGTGAAGACCGCACGTACGATGAAAAAGGCCGTGGCTATTTTACAACCGGCCATTGAATCTGAAAAGAAAGCTTCCGGCTCCGCGAAGGCCGGTAAAGTGATTTTCGCTACGGTAAAAGGGGATGTACATGATATAGGTAAGAATATCGTCTCTATCGTATTGTCTTGTAATAACTACGAGGTGATTGATTTAGGGGTAATGGTTCCCGCAGATGTGATCATAAAGAAAGCGATCGAGGAGAAACCGGATCTGGTTTGCTTATCCGGCTTGATAACCCCTTCTTTAGAAGAGATGGCGCATGTCGCAGACGAGATGCAGAAAGCGGGACTTACGATTCCTATGATGGTGGGTGGCGCTACGACCTCCAAATTGCATACGGCGGTGAAGATCGCTCCGCATTATGATTATCCGGTGATTCATGTGCTGGATGCCTCACAGAATCCGTTGATCGCCGCCAAACTATTGAATCCAGATACCCGTGACGCTTATATCAGGGAGTTGGAACAAGAACAAGAAGCCTTGCGTGCCTCTTTAGGGCAGAAGAAAGAGACCTTGGCTTCTCTTTCAGAGGCTCGTAAGCATCCGATAGAAATAGATTGGACCGGGTATACACCGGTTGTTCCGGCCCGGATGGGGGTACATGTTATCCCTTATATCCCCTTGGAAGAAGTGATTCCTTATATCCACTGGACCTTCTTTTTTAGCGCATGGAAATTGAATGGCCGTTTCTCGGAAATCTCCCAGATACATGGTTGCGATTCTTGTCGTGCCTCTTGGTTGGCCGGATTCCCGGAAAAAGATCGTGCGAAGGCTACCGAGGCGATGCAATTATACAAGGATGCTGTTAGGTTATTGGATCGGCTGGTCAATATGAAGGTTGAATATTGTAAAGCGATTTACGGATTTTTCTCAGCGAATAGTGAAGGGGATACGATCCGAATGGGTGATATAGCGCTGCCTTTATTACGTCAGCAAGTAAAAAAAGAGGAAAATATTTATAAATGTCTTTCCGATTATGTAATACCGGTTTCCGAGGAGCGAACTGATTATGTAGGGGCGTTTGTCGTTACCGCTGGAGCTGGCGCTGATTGTTTGAAGGATAAATTTGAGGAAGAAGGCGATACCTATAATTCAATGTTGCTGCAAACCTTGACCGATCGCCTAGCGGAAGCTACAGCCGAATATCTTCATGAGAAAGTACGTAAAGAATATTGGGGATATGCTAAAGACGAATCCTTGTCTATCCCGGATCTTTACAAGGTGAAATACCAAGGAATCCGTCCGGCTATCGGTTACCCTTCTCTACCGGATCAATTATTGAATTTCACATTGGATGGATTGCTCGATATGTCGCGAATTGGTGTTTCGTTAACCGAGAATGGTGCCATGTATCCTACGGCTTCGGTTAGTGGGATTTATATTGCCCATCCCTCTTCTCAATATTTCATGATCGGTTCTATCGATGAGGAGCAGATGAGAGATTATGCGAGCCGCCGGAATTTAACGGAGGAGCAAGTCCGAAAGTTATTGAGTAGGAATATAGGATAATTTAGTAGCATCACTGCAACCCGGGTTGCAGTGATGCTGCAATGCCTGTGCAGTAATACTGCAACACCTATTGCAGTAACACTGCATAGGCATTGCAGTAAAAAATCGATCAATACGATCTATCTGCCATAGTAATGCTTGGCGGAAGGAACCATGATAACGTTCAATTCCGGATCAGCCATGTCTGGATCGATCGGGAACATCGGTCTCACGATATTCTTATAGGGAAGCTTCTTGAAGTCCTGATCCACGCCTCCCCTTGTAAAAGCCATCACCCAATCCGCTTGTATATTGTACCATTGGGTTACAAGGTAACCCTGTTTAACCATTACGATATCCATTTCCTTCGGGTCAATTCCTGAACCCTCTAGGTTTGGAGTGGGAGACGATGTGCCTACTACCACATAAACGCTTCCGGTCTTTACGATAGCGATATCTCTTTTCCGTCTCCATGATTCCGCGTTCTTGTCTTCTTCCGGACTGACATAAACCACGGTACCCGATAATTTCACGGGACCTTCGTAGGAATTATCGACCATGGCACCTACCATGCCTTCTACGTGTCCGCCTACGCCGACCTTACGTGCCTGCTTAACCACTTCTTCTCCCGGGATGGAGCAATAAAGAACGCTCTTTCCCTTATCAGTCTGGAATTCCGGACGCTTCAAGAGTCTCGCCAAAGTCCAAGTGACCTCGCCTGAGCCGCCTCCGCCGGGATTATCTCCCATATCACTGATAAAGAAAGGCTTCTTTTTGCTTGCTATTGCCAAATCGATACATTTCTCGAGCGAATATCCCGGAGCTTCCAGCGAGAACTGCTTACGGACATCCCAGAATTTCTGGGCGAGTTTCTTCGCCCCGGCTTTTACCTGTTCCTCATCGTCACCGTAAACCATCACGGTTCCTTGGTTCCGTGGGTTGTCTCCCCAAACATAACCGATCCAGATCCCTGCGTCTATCACTCCGGGCATGGCTTCAACCTCGGGAACCAATGCGTACAGCGATTTCGCAGGCTCGACACGGGTACTCGACCATTCGCCGGAAACTAGGACAGGAACAGCAACCCATGCCTTGTATGCCGGACGCCCTTTCCCTGATTCAAGACGTTCCAACAAATTGACAACCCCTCGCCGATGTGATTCACGAGAATCCGCATGCGGTGCTTGACGATAAGTCGTAATCAAATCGGAGTTGAGAGCTACCAACCAAGACGTATTTCCGTGAAGATCCATCGTGGTGGTAGTCAAGACATCGTTTCCGATCAAGCTACGCACCTTCTCCATGAATTCGCCCTCGGGATCGGCTACGCCTTCCACGCTACAAGCTCCGTGGTTATAAAACCAGAAAGCGTCATATGGCATATTGGCCTTGATCATCTCCAATGTTTTTTCCACAAACGCGTCGTACGATTCTTTTGTCACGGGGCCTCTTCCACCGCCATAGCCAATCTGCGTGGGAAGCCAAGTGGCCGCCTGTCCCATTGCGGAGTCTGGGCTGAGATAGTCCGGCATTCTTACGGGGTGTCCTACGAGCGGCTGCCTATTCGGGACGAACACGCTGTTTTCTATCTGTATACCGGCAATACCGATACGAGGTTTTTTCTTCTGTCCAAAGGCCTCTCCAACGAACGATACGGCCAAGAGACAGATTCCGAGCAATACTAAATTCCTTTTCATGCTATTATGATTTTTGCGAATTGTTATTTCCTTATTAATTAGTTATTAAACCGTCACTAATATCAATCTCGGTTTGAGGTATAGGCAATACTTCCGCACCGGTGCTGAAAGGAGTCTTAGCTCCAAATTCCGCCTTCTTGGTTCCGTTAAAGACTTTCTCGCCCCATCCTACACGTACCACGTCAAAGAACCGGAAACCTTCCATTCCGAACTCCAGATGACGCTCATTCATGATGTCTTCAAACAATTGGCTTCCTGTATGGTTCTTAGGAGCCAAGTTGACATGACTTCTTACCTCATTCAGATACTTTTGCGCATTAGCGATATCGCCGCTGAAATAACAAGCCTCGGCATAGTTCAAATATACCTCCGCAAGGCGGATAAGCCTGAGGTTCGTGGGTTGATTATTTCCCCTATTCTCCTCTCTTTGCCCGGGCGCGAGATATAGTTTGCGATTGTACCAACCGGTTCGGTCGTCCGTAACGGGTGCCACATCGCCTTTGGCTGCGGTCTCGATCTCTATGGCCTCTTCCGTGGAAAGGAGAGTGGTCTTCTTTCGTATGATATCCCCCTCGGCATCATAAGCGTCTGCCAAGGCCTGTGTAGGTTGTGCGCAACCGAAGCCGATCGTCATGTTTCGGGGCATAGACATCAGCACGTGACGGTTGCCGTTATTAACGCCATACCCGCTTTGGGTTGTGGAGGTATACATATTTACTTCAAGGATTGAAGAAGAGCAGTGCTCGCCGTCCAGTGAGAACTGCCAAGCGTAATCCTCCGGAGCGACCAAGCTATACTCACCCCCGCACTCATTCTGGAATTTCTCGAATGCCTTTTTTACCTCATCGTATTTTTTCTCATACAGATAAATACGTGTTTGCATGGCGATGGCCGCGCCTTTGGTAATCCTTCCCGCATAGCTTGACTCGTAGTTAGCCACCTCACTTTTCTTAGGTAATACGCTAACCGCATCGTTTAGGTCTTGCTCGATAACCGAGTATATCTCTTCGACAGACGCACGTCCGAGTCTCTCATGATCGAGATCCAAGACTCCCGTATAGCAAGGAACACCACCAAAGGTTTTCACAAGCTCGAAATAAGTATAGGCGCGAATAAACTTGGCCTCACCGATCATCTGTTCCCTGTTATATTTCGAGAATAGGGCATCGTCTGCCATTTCCATATCCCGTATAAACAAATTGGCCTTATTAATACATTGGTAAGAATACCGATATTTGTTCAAGATCTCGGTATGATCCGCTTGATACTGATAATTCTCCAGCAACGTGAAGGTTTGTGCGTCGTTCGAAGAACCGCTGTAGGTCGCGTCATTCGACAACACGTCGCCGAAACATTGCATTGACCATGTGTAACGGAAGTCCTTCATGACGGAATAGACAGCGGTCAGACGCAAGAAAGCTTGTCTTTCCTCTGATATCTCTCCAGCCTCCGGACTTCCTAACGGAGCTAAATCCAAATCTGCGCAACTGCTGAATCCTGTTAAAATCGCTAGTACGATTCCTATGATATATTTGTTTTTAAACATGACATTATAAATTTTAAAAAGTAACATTAATACCTCCGGTGAATGAAATGTTCTGAGGATAGATACCGTAATCTATACCTCTAGACAAAGAGCTGGACTGACCCACTTCCGGATCCATACCCGAGTAACTGGATATCGTAAACAAGTTCTGGCCGCTTACATAAAAACGTACTTTTTGTAGTTTTATCCTCTGCGTGAGAGAAGCGGGCAGGGTATAACCTAGCTGGGCGTTTCTCAAGCGGAAATAAGTCCCGTTTTCTACGTACATGTCCGAGAAGCGGTCATTGTCGTTTACGTCCGTAGCCGTCAGGCGAGGGATGTCCGTATTTGTATTATTTGGCGTCCAATAGTTCATTAACGCTCTATCCTTGTTCGTTATATCGTTCGGGAAGTAGGTGTAATAACGCATCGCATTAAATATTTGATTACCGATTGTTCCACCAAACTGCAAATTGAGGTCGAAACCTTTCCACGCCATACCCATGTTGATACCGTATATGATATCCGGAATAGGATTACCGATCATGCATCTATCACTCGAGTCTAATTTACCATCGCCGTTCGTGTCTACGAACAATACATCGCCCAATTCGGCATTAGGTTGGAAATCCGCCCGCTTAACGGCATTCAACTGTTCCTGTGTTTGGATAAGCCCGTCTGTCTTATAGCCCCAGAATGCGCCGATAGGCATACCTTCATTCGTATAGGTGAGGTACATGCTTCCGTTTCGGAATGGTCCATCGGAGATTGGTGTGCCACCATTCAATTTCGTCATGCGGTTACGGATGGTCGACATATTTACTCCCACGTTGTATTCGAAACCACTTTCGGTCTTGTCTCTCCACTCGAGATTCATCTCGATACCGCGGTTGTTCGCCTCGCCGATATTGGTGTAGGTGTTGCTGGCATATCCCATATAGATAGGCATAGGAGCGGCCAGCAGCATGTCCTTCGTTGTCTTGTAATAATACTCGAAGCTGAAGACCATGCGGGTGTTAAAGAAGCTTGCGTCAAGACCGATATTCAGAGATTCCGTGGTCTCCCATTTAATATCCGGATTGCCCAATCTGCTCACGGCAATACCTTGATACAAGGTCTCATTCTCTCTCGCTCCGAATAAAGCGCCGTATTGCGTACTCAATGACAGCAAACTACGATCCACATAATTGGTGATATTCTGATTTCCGATCTGTCCCCAGCCCCCGCGGAGTTTCAAGGAGGAAACCCATTCGGCGTTCAATTTCTGGAAGAACGGTTCGTTGTCGATTCTCCAACCTAGAGCGAACGAGGGGAAGTTACCCCAGCGATTCTTGGAAGAGAATTTAGAGGAGCCGTCTCGCCGGAAAGTGGCTGTAATAAGGTATTTGTTATTGTAATCGTAGTGTAGGCGGCCCAGATAAGACATCAAACCATATTCCGTAGCGCTATTGCTGGCCGTGGTCTTGTTCTTGTCCAGCGTAGCGTCTATATAATGCAGGTTATCCGACTCTCCGATAAGATCTCTCGCATTTACGCTCAAGGTTTCCTGCTTACCCCATTCGTTGGTATAACCTACGAGAGCGGATATGGAGTGCTTCTCGGCAAACGTTTTCTCATACGAAAGGGTATTCTCGAACGTATAGTAATGCCCTTTGGTCTGCGACTTCGATAAACTACTCTCTAAATTTCTTTGGCTTGAGGATACCTCATAGACAGGCGAGAAGGTTTTATTGTCTACCCTTCTGATTTCCGCTCCGAAGCTACTCTTGAACTTCAATCCTTTTATAATCTGCCATTCCCCATACATATTGCCGATGAAAGCAAGTTTCTCCCGTTGATTATCCCGATACATGATACTTGCCAATGGGTTATAGTAGTCAATATAAGGAGAGTAACCATATGAACCGTCTGCGTTTTGGGCGGGAGTTACCGGATCCAAACGGATTGCGTTACTTACGACACCATAGTCGGAGTCGTACACATTACTACTGTTGCGCTCACTAATACTTGCGTCGGTAGATCTCGCGATCGATGCGTTGGTACCCACTACCAAATGATCTTTGAGCACCGTTTTTTCCGTGCTTTGACGGACACTGAACCGTTCGTAGTTGGATTTCTTGATCGTTCCATCTTGGTTGATATAGTTCAAGCCCAGATTGAATTTATAGTCGTTCTCTTTACCACCGCTTATGCCGACACTGTAGTTATGCATAAAGGCCGTATGCGTAATCTCGTCCATCCAATTGGTGGAAACATTACGATTGACAAGGGCCAAGTTGATGGGAACGCTCCTCACTGTGTTCAACTGCTCCTGATAGTCGTACCATTCCGGACCTGACATCAAATCGAGATTATTCAATATTTTGTTCATACCCCAATATGCGTCGAGCGTAACGGTGGTTTTTCCAGCGGCGCCTTTTTTCGTAGTGATAAGGATTACGCCGTTCGCGCCACGGGAACCGTAGATAGCGGAAGCGGAAGCGTCTTTAAGCACCTCCATAGACTGTATATCCGATGTGTTCAGGTAGTTTATATCCGTCACGGGCATCCCATCCACGACGAACAATGGCTCCGCGTCGTTTACCGTACCGACACCTCTGATACGGATCGTGGCGGCGGAACCCGGAGATCCGGAACTGGAAGTGACGGATACACCGGTAGCCAAGCCTTGCAATGCGGTAGAAACATTGGCCACTGCTTGGCGAGCGATTTTCTCCTCGCTCACGGACGAGATAGCCCCCGTGATATCACTTTTCTTCATCGTACCGTAGCCAATCACTACCACCTCATCCAACTTTTGTGTGTCCTCTTGCAAGGAGATGCTTAAAACCGATTTATTGCCTACCGGAATCTCCTGGTTCATATAACCGATATAGGACACTTGCAAAATAGCGTCTTTGGCTACTTCCAACGTGAATTTTCCATCTATATCCGTTATTGTCCCGTTTGTTGTCCCTTTTACCATCACATTGGCGCCAATTATCGGCATACCGGTAGCATCAATCACGGTTCCGGTGATCTGACGGGTGTTTTGTTGCGGGGTGGATACGATTGATGGTTTCTCTATAATCATGATGTCGCTTTTAATGCGCATGTTTGGGGAGTGTACGGAAGCGTATACCCCTGTGGTAAAAATAAATAGCGGGATTGAGGTTAACTTCATGACTCTGCCCAATTTAGTTTTTGTGTTTAATCGGGGGTTAGGATTCCCCTTACAAATTTCATTCATACATTTGTAATGTTTTAGTGTTAGTATTAATTGATTTAAAGGCGTTTAGAAACTTGTTTGGCTGGATTATATAGCCATATCTTCCAGCCAGTTTCCTTGCTAGATATGGTTCATGATGGCTCCTGTTTCATAGGCTCTCCTTTCTTTAAGATTAACTTTAGTAAACTGAATATGTTTATTTGGTTGTTTGGTTTGCAATATTCGTGAAAAAAAACGACACCTGCAAGCAAGTCTCTGCTAATTTAATATTGTGTATTCAATCGATAGAAGTCATTAATACGGCTTAATTATGTCAATTTGTCATTTCTCTCTCCTTCTGCTTCTTGTATTTGAGATAGGATAGGGTGTGTGTGTATTATATGCGATTCTCTGGTAGTTAAGCCCTGACGAATAGAATGTGTATGAAGGAAAATACTTGCAGTTTGCCTTCTTTTTATCAATATCCGCCGAATTATTATATCTCTTGTTTCAGAAAACTAATAAATGCCTCCTGAATGATATTTGAAAATCAGTCGACTTTTTTGCCGTTCTAGAGCGCAAAGGCTCTATATAGTCTCGTTTTTCAGTGTACAAAAGATTGAGATTAGGAGTAGATCCCAGCTAAATTAGAGCAAGTGCCGGATAATCCGAACTAGATGCCGGGTAGATGTCGGTTATCTGACGGGAAATAGAAATTATAAGCCGACTAAATACATACAAGTTTAGGATATATCCTAAAAAATGTGCTGTTTTGGGTACTAAATTCCATAATAATCGGTTTAAAAGTAACTGTTTTGAAAAAGTCTGTGTTTGAAATATGTTTAAGAAGTTAACATTATGATAGTGTTTCGGTAATTCTTTTTGCATTCAGATAGTATGGTTACATTTGTCTATTCATTTCAAATATTATTAAAAAACAGAGAGATATGGATGAGAAAGGATTCGTGGAAGGGGTGAGAAGGTATATGTCCCAGTTACGAGAGGAAAAGCGTTATTCCTCCGCCAAAAGTTATCAGGATGCGTTGAACTCCTTTATAAAGTATAGTGGAACAGAGAACATTTCCTATTCGGATATCAATAAGGCCAATCTTCACCGATATGAGGCTTATTTGTTGGAAAACGATTGCATGCGTAATACGGTCTCCACGTATATCCGCCGTTTGCGTTGTATTTATAACAAGGCGGTGGAGAATGGTGATGCGGAATATATCCCCGGTTTGTTCCAAGGAGTTTTTACGGGAGTGGAGAGTAAGCGCAAGAAATCCCTATCCTTAGAGAACCAACATAAGTTGATGACGGTGAAGGTAGAGAGTGAGGTGCTAAGGGAGACACAACTGGTCGTTTGTTTGTTGTTTCAGTATGCAGGAATGTCGTTCGTGGACTTCGCCCACCTAAAAGAAAGGAATATCAAAAACGGGATATTGGACTATAATCGGCAGAAGACAGGCACACCGATGAGACTGGAAATCTTGGATACGGCAGAATTGATGCGCAAGGAATTAATGGGTGACAAGAAGCCGGCCTCAGGCTATTTATTCCCTTTTTTGAGTGGAACGAAGACGGGCTATGAGGCATATCTCGAATACAATGCGGCCCTATCCCGATTCAATCGAAATTTGAAGGCGTTGAAAAAGGCCGCTGGAATAGCATCGGATGTTACTTCTTATACGATCCGCCATTCCTTTGCCATGGCATTGAAAGAGCAAAATGTCCCTATAGAAATGATCAGTGAATTATTGGGGCATAAGTCTATCAAGACCACCCAGATTTATCTGAGAAGTTTCTCTTTAGAAAAAATGACAGAGGTGAATAGCACTTGCTTTGGTTGTGTCTATAATTATGTGTCGAAAGTGGGATGAGGCTACTTAGTGAGTAGCGTTTGTTTCACGCCGCAAATGTAGTAAAAAATAACAAAAAACAAGCAATCATTAGGGTTTGTTTGTGTTTCCAGTTGGATTCTCGTTAAATCTTCGTTCTTATTTCTGATGTATAGACATGGCAATAGAGACGAAATGGCCTCGTATTTCCGAAATCATCACGTCCCCCCCTAAAATCGAACATACATTCTTGTAGAGATGGGTATACCTCGTCTCATCCCCTCTAAAAGATGTTTTAAATTACTGTCAGACGGTGGGAGACGGAGCATGCTCCGTCTCTACAACTGAGTAATAACCATTCTCCCACCTTTTGCGCTACTCACTAAGTAGCCTA
>NZ_QTMG01000020.1:61203-98492 GCF_003635435.1 Parabacteroides sp. AF21-43
CTGAGTAATAACCATTCTCCCACCTTTTGCGCTACTCACTAAGTAGCCTAATTTCTCACATGGCGAAAAAGGGTTATGGTGCATATATCAAACTATCTCTTTTAAGCAATCAACGAAATGCGAGCGAATGTTGTAAAAACGGTTGTAAATTCGGTACCTCATGAGGGTATCGACGCCGTAGGCGTTGAAAGAACCATTCCTGAAAACCCGTTACGGCGAAAATCTGATCAGAAACATTGGTACATCGCTATCGTCAACAACAAGTCCGAGAAACTATGCCGTGACAAGCTGGAAAAGCGCATAGCCAGTCAGCCGGAAGGCGAGAAGGACTATGAGGTTTATATAGCCTCCCAAAAAGAGATGTGTCTTCTGCCAAGCGGCAAGCGTAAGCAAGTAGACCGGATCGTCTTCCGTTCCATTGTATTCATCCGTTGCACCGATGTCTTGCGTAGGAAGGAGATCGTGCATCTTCCTTATATCAAACGTTTCATGGTAAACATAGCTGGCGAACGATCTGGAGGCATACGCCCCGTAGCCTTCATTCCGGATGAGCAGATGGTGAAACTCCGTAGGATGCTGGACGATTCCGAAGAGCCTGTCATTATCGATCCCCGTCCGCTGCCTCTTGGAGCGAGGGTACGTATTAACGGCGGTAAGTTGCATGGTCTAGAAGGTAACGTGCTGGAAGTGGAGGATGGCAATCTTAACTTTGTGATCCGTGTAGATCTACTGGGATGTGCCAAAGTAAATATCACCCGTGACCTGCTAGAGCTATTATGATACACATAGATGGATACGCACTACGGTAAAAAAGAGGATAGATCCGGAGTACGCCTTATCTCGTTGTTAGGAAACCATTTGAAAGAGATTCTTAAGCGAGAGTCGGATAATCGTGCCTTCATCCATCTTTACTGTACGGGTCCGTATTGGGTGGCGTTCGAGAAATCAGCTTACCTGTTACGCCAAATATCTTCCCGTACCTTAGTGACCCCGTTAAGCCTCACCACGTACCCGTTTCCAATCGTGATGGTCTCTTGGACAGATGGCGAGTTACGTTCCTATACACGTAACCATCTTTTCCATTGCGAAGGCAATGACTACGGTCGGTTATCCGTCCCTACTCGTACGCTTGACGGTTACAAGGAGTGGCATAAGGAAGAGGTGAGGTATTTTCCGATGCCGGAAGTAAAAACCACGTCCATGGATCGTGACATGGAGATTGATTAAAGATACTTCTGAGGTTCAAGAGGGCCTCTAATCAAGAATATATTATCGCTAGGTCGCAATTAGAAAATGAGAATTAGGCGGCCGATATCGATCAAGAGGTCAGCTATCTCTAGTAGCGAGGAGAGTCCCTTTTTCTTTAACCGATAGACTAGACTCTTGCTTTAGCTTATACCACTCCAACCACTTGAGAGGTTCGGTCGCTTATTATTATAGTTAGATAGATATGAATAAAACAAATATGGAAAAGGTGAAATATCGTTATAATCGCTGGCGTTTAGCGCTGGGGCGTCTGGTAAATTTGCGGTATATCAACCGCTGGATCATTTTTTGTGCGGATCTTTTCATTTCCCTATGTGTATCTTTGATAGGAGTGCTGGGATTATTGTCCATCATGCATGTATACATAAGCGGGATTAGTGTATTAAAGGTAGGAATAGCTTCCTTTGTGGCCAGTATCCTTTCTTTTCTTACGTTCAAGGTTTATCACGGGGTGATCCGTCATTCCACGCTACGTGGACTATGGAGGATTGGTGGTGTCGCCATCACAAAATCCATCCTCATGTTCATACTGCTTCATCTTTTGAAGGCGGATTTCAATTCCTCTATATATTGGGTGGGAGGGATAACCGATTGTATGTTGACGATTGTTCTGCTGATCACCTTACGTGTATTCGTGATTAATGTATATAATAGCGTGTTGTCCCAACTTGGAAAAAAGCGCAAGCGTGTACTGGTGTTCGGTATGGATGAGGATAGCGTGATGATAGCCACATCACCCAACCGGCAAGTATTCATGCAAAATTATAGCATCATCGGCTTCTTGACGTTTGGTAGCGCTAAAAAGAACCTTCGCATAGCGGAACTTCCCGTTTACCAGATCGAGGACATTGATGACTTGTTGTGTCTGATCCCCAGAAATAACTTGGATGGTATCCTTTTCCCGAATATAAAGACCGTCCGACGAGAACGTGATCGTTTGATTCATTATTGCGAGCAGGCCTCCTTGAAGCCTCTCGTGGTTCCTGATATGGAGGAGGTCCATGAGGGCGGAATGAAGCGTTCAGTCCGTGAGATCCGTATTGAGGACTTGCTGGGTCGTGAGGAGATCAGTATAAATCTGGGCGAGATCGGTCTCTTATTGAAAGATAAGACGATCCTTGTTACGGGAGCGGCCGGTAGCATTGGTAGCGAGATCTGCCGCCAGCTGGCGCATTTCCCGATCAAGAAACTGATCTGCCTTGATGCCGCCGAGACTCCGATGCATGACTTACGCCTGGAATTGGAGGAGAAGTATAAGGAACTGGATTTTGTACCTATCATAGGCGATGTCCGGAATCCGGACCGTGTAGATTACGTATTTCGCAATTGGCATCCCCAGGTAGTATTCCATGCGGCAGCTTATAAGCACGTCCCCTTGATGGAAGAGAACCCTTGCGAGGCTGTTCGTACCAACGTGTTTGGTACCCGAGTGATAGCGGATGCCGCCGTAAGCTATGGTGTAGAGAAATTCGTGATGATCAGTACGGATAAGGCCGTTAATCCAACGAATATCATGGGATGTAGCAAGCGCCTCGCTGAGATATATGTGCAGAGCTTGAGTGTGGCGATCAGTAAGGGGGCTCTAGCGGGAAACACTAAATTTATCACGACCCGTTTCGGTAATGTATTAGGAAGTAATGGTTCCGTGATACCTCGTTTTCGCGATCAGATCGCCAAAGGAGGCCCAGTTACGGTAACCCATCCCGATATCATCCGCTACTTCATGACAATCCCCGAAGCCTGCCGTTTGGTGTTGGAAGCCGGTACGATGGGCAAGGGCGGCGAGATATTCATCTTTGATATGGGTGAGCCGGTCAAGATCGCTGACTTAGCGAAGCGTATGATCGAGCTTTCTGGTTTGCAGGTGGATAAAGACATAGAGATTAAATACACAGGTCTTCGTCCCGGTGAGAAATTATATGAGGAACTATTGAGCAACAAGGAGAATACGAAGGAAACCCCTCATGAGAAGATTCGTGTGGCAGCAGTCCGGGAGTACGCCTACAAGGATGTGGTAGAGCACATTGATCTATTAGCTGAATTATCCCTTCATGTACATATTCTTCCTATGGTGAGAGAGATGAAATCCTTCGTCCCCGAGTTCAAGAGCCAAAACTCTCAATTCACGAGATTGGACGGAGTGAATTAGCAATTTAGTTGGTAGTTATAAATCTGAATTATAAATGATTATCGCAGTAGATTTTGACGGAACAATCGTTGAGCATAAATATCCGGCGATAGGGAAGGAGATCCCTTTCGCTTTCGAGACATTGAGAAAGTTACAAACAGAACACCACAAGCTGATCTTATGGAGTGTGCGAGAGGGTAAGCTTTTGGATGAGGCTGTCACCTTTTGCCGAGAGCGGGGCTTGGAGTTTTACGCCGTGAACCGAGATTACCCGGAGGAAGAGAAAAGCCTGAATAACCATTTCTCCCGTAAGCTGAAGGC
Organism: Parabacteroides sp. AF21-43; assembly: GCF_003635435.1. Taxonomy (NCBI): domain Bacteria; kingdom Pseudomonadati; phylum Bacteroidota; class Bacteroidia; order Bacteroidales; family Tannerellaceae; genus Parabacteroides; species Parabacteroides sp. AF21-43. The sequence goes on from NZ_QTMG01000020.1 coordinate 64,919, forward strand.
CGATATTTTTATTGATGACCGTAATCTTGGTGGTCTCCCGGACTGGGGTATGATTTACGAGATGGTGAGTAAAAGACTTTCCTATGAGGATTTAATGCGGAAATACGAGTCGGAATACGAACCGGAGAAACCGAAAGGCCTTTTCTCTCGTTTGTTTCGCTAAATCCATATCATTCTGTGTTCTAAGAAATAAAAAAAAAGATAACAAAATAATATGAAAATCAAAAGATTACTACTTTTATTAGCTCTACCTCTATTGGTAGCGAGTTGTACTTCTTACAAGAACGTACCATACCTCCAAAACCCAGAGGCAGTGAACGATTTTGAGGAGACCCTTCCGTTGTATGACGCCAAGATCATGCCAAAAGACTTGTTGAGCATCACGGTCAATACGACAGACCCGAAGGCTGCGACTCCATTCAACTTGACGGTACAGACTCCAATCAATGCGGCTTTGACAAATATCAGTACGACCACACAACCGACCATGCAGCAATACTTGGTGAATAATAAAGGAGAGATCGATTTCCCTGTTATCGGTCGCTTGGAAGTGGGTGGTCTCACCAAGAACGAGGCGGAGGACTTGATTCGTGAGCGTTTGAAACCTTATTTGAAGGAATCCCCGATCGTTACGGTCCGTATGGCTAATTACAAGATCTCCGTGTTGGGTGAGGTGGCCCGTCCGGGTAGCTTCACGATCGGCAACGAGAAGGTGAACGTTCTGGAGGCTTTGGCGATGGCAGGCGATATGACGATTTACGGTGTCCGTGATAACGTCAAGCTGATCCGTGAGGACGTGAACGGTAAGCGTGAGATCATTAACTTGAATTTGAATAATGCCGAAGTCGTGACTTCCCCGTATTATTACCTGAAGCAAAACGATATTATTTACGTGACCCCGAACAAGACGAAGGCTAAGAACTCCGATATCGGTAACAGCACGACCCTTTGGGTAAGCTCACTCTCGATTCTGGTATCTATTGCCGGCCTGTTGGTAAACATACTTAAGTAATTGAAAATTGAAAATTGAGAATTGAAAATTAAGAGAGATGATAGACGAACGGATAATTAATAACACTGGGATAGAGAACGAGGAACAAGAGATTGATTTGGTCGCTCTTTTATTCAAATACCTTTTTTATTGGCGTTGGTTTGTTGCTAGTATATTGATATGTTGCATCGCTACTTACCTGTTTCTTCGTTATCAAACGCCTGTATATAACATTTCCAGTTCCGTGTTGATAAAGGAGGAGGATAAGCGAAGCGGTTCGGGCAACAATCCGTTGGCGGCCATTCAAGATTTGGGAATGTTTTCCATGACAAATAATTTTGATAACGAGGTGGAGATATTGAAATCCCGTACATTGATAAAAAAAGTCGTGAACGACCTGAATTTATATGTTCGTGTAGCGGAAAAGCGAGCGTTCGGTTATGCGATGCCTCTTTATAAGAATAGTCCGGTGCGGATTTATATGACACCGGAAGAGGCCGATAAATTGGAGGAGCCGATTAAGCTGGATCTTACATTTACAAAAACAGGAAAATTGTCTGTTAAGGCTGAATATGTGCAAGATAAGGAAGAGCAAGAGATAGAACAGGCATTTGATCAATTGCCGGCGGTGTTACCAACACCTGTGGGTGTTTTAAGCTTTACGCGAGGCGATACCTTGTATATGGAAGAAGAGGAAATCGCTTTACGTGTTACCATAAATACGCCGACGGAGACCGCCGAGGATTATATGAAAGACTTGAGCGTGACCGCCTCTTCCCAGACCACGACGATAGCGAAGATCAGCGTGAACAATACAGTAAAGGAGCGAGGCGTGGATTTCGTGAATCGTTTGGTTGCGTTCTATAATCAAGACGCGAACGATGAGAAGAATGAGGTAGCTCAGAAAACCGCTGAGTTCATAGAGGAGCGTATCGGTATAATTAACCATGAGCTGGGTACGGCGGAGAGCGAGTTGGCGGATTTCAAGCAACGATCCGGTCTGACGGATTTGACAAGTGATGCCCGTCTAGCCTTACAAGAGAGTTCCAAGTATGAGCAGCAACGTACGGAGAACGCTACACAGATCAGCTTGGTTCAATTTCTGCGTACCTATATCAACGATCCGGTCAACAAGGAAGAGATAATTCCTGCAAACGTAGGGTTACAGGATCAAAACCTCACTAGGGTGATTGAACAATATAACACGATGATCATCGAGCGTAAACGTTTATTACGTACCTCTTCGGAAAATAACCCGGCGGTGATAAACATGAACACCGGCGTTGAGGCGATGAGACGTAATGTCGAGACAACCGTGAATAGTGTCTTGCGAGGACTACAAATCGCCCAGAAAGATATTGAGCGTCAGGCTAGTAAATTTGAGAGCCGGATTAGTGATGCTCCAAAGCAAGAGAAAGAGTTCATGACTATTTCTCGCCAGCAAGAAATCAAGGCGACTTTATATATCATGCTGTTGCAGAAGCGGGAGGAAAATGCGATCACATTGGCAGCCACGGCTAATAATGGTCGTATTGTAGAGGAACCATTACCCGGGAAGGATCCTGTGGCTCCCAAGAAGCTCGTGTTTTTATTGGCTGCGTTTGTGGTGGGCCTGTTTATTCCGGTGGGAATCATCTTTGTCGTGGAATTATTGAAATATAAGATCGAGAATCGTGGCGATGTGGAGCAATTGACGAATGTTCCGATTTTGGGCGAATTGCCCTTGTGTGGTCATAAATCCTCCGATAAGGGAGCGATCGTGGTGCGCGAGAATAAGAACGACATGATGGAGGAGACCTTCCGAGGTTTGCGGACCAATCTGCTCTTTATGCTCCGGAAAGATCAAAAGGTCATACTTTTCTCTTCTACGCAGCCCGGAGAAGGTAAGTCTTTCGTGACTGGAAATCTCGCTGTCAGCTTGGCTTATTTGGGAAAGAAGGTGGTAGTGGTTGGTATGGACATCCGTAAGCCGGGCTTGAATAAGGTCTTCGATTTATCGAAAAGGCAGGAAGGAATATCTAATTATCTGATGGATCCGGAGGATAAGGATCTTTTTGATCTTGTGCAGCCTTCCGGCATCAGTCCGAACCTGGATATCCTTTTAGGAGGAACGATTCCCCCGAACCCGACGGAACTGGTAGCCCGTGATACCTTGGAGAAGGCGATAGAGCAATTGAAATCCCGTTATGACTACGTGTTGCTGGATACAGCCCCGATCGGTATGGTAACTGATACGGCCATAATAAGCCGTGTGGCCGACATGTGTGTTTATGTCTGCCGTGCGGACGTGACCCCGAAAGCCGCTTTCTGCTACATTAATGTTCTTAGGGACGAGCATAAATTTGACAAGTTGGCGGTAGTGATCAATGGAATCGACCTGAGCAAACGTAAGAACACCTATGGTTACGGTTATGGTAAGAAATACGGTTATGGCTATGGTAAACATTATGGTTATGGATACGGCTATGGGTATGGTTTTGAGGCGGAGAATAAGAAAAAGAAATAATAAGGAAATTTATAAAGAGTCATGAGACACGTATTATTTAGTCCCCCTGATATAACAGAGGCAGAGATCAGTGAAGTTGTTGATGCTTTGAAGTCCGGTTGGATAACTACCGGACCTAAAACTAAAAAATTAGAACAGCTGGTAGCAGAACGTTGTCATACCTCAAAAGCTGTTTGTTTGAATTCAAATACGGCATGTGCTGAGATAACTTTGCGTATATTAGGTATAGGAATCGGTGATGAGGTTATTGTTCCAGCCTATACTTATACAGCTACCGCAAGTGTGGTAGAGCATGTGGGGGCAAGATTGGTCATGATAGATTGTGAGCATGGAAAGTTCACGATGGATTATGAGAAATTAGAAGCGGCGATAACCGAGAGAACAAAAGCTATAATCCCGGTGGATTTGTTTGGTATTCCTTGTGGCTATGATACGATTTTCGATATAGTAGAACGGAAAAAGAATTTATTCCATCCAAATGATAACCCGATTCAAAAAGCCTTGAATCGAGTGATTGTTATGGCTGATGGTGCTCATTCTTTTGGAGCCTCATATAAAAAATTCCCAATAGGTTCTGTCGCCGATTTTACGAATTTCTCATTTCATGCGGTGAAAAACCTAACAACAGCGGAAGGCGGTGCGGTTGTTTGGAGAGATATTGAAGGGATAGATAATGATGAGTTATATCACCAATATATGTTATTGAGTCTTCATGGTCAGAGTAAAGACGCTTTGGCAAAAACGAAGTTGGGAGCGTGGGAGTATGATATTATTGGGCCATGGTATAAATGTAATATGACAGATGTCTGTGCGGGCATAGGTCTAGGACAAATAAAAAGGTATGATGAGATTTTGTCCCGTCGAAAAGAAATTATAGACCGTTATAATAAAGGATTGAAGGGGCTACCTATTACGGTGGTAACGCATTATACTTCAGATATTGTCTCTTCTGGACATTTATATATTATAAATCTGAATGACAAAGATGCCGAACAACGGAACAAATTTATAGAGAAAATGGCCGGATTAGGAGTTGCGACCAATGTACATTATAAACCGCTTCCTATGCACACAGGCTATAAGAAATTGGGGTTCAAGATAGAGGACTATCCAAATGCTTATAAGCAATTTAAAAATGTTGTGACATTGCCGCTTCATACCTGCTTGTCTGATGAAGATGTGGATTATGTGATTGAGTGTGTGAAGGAATGTTTAAAATGAGATCTACTAATAAAAATGATGGGAAAGAAAGTTCTAATATTGGGAGTTGCGGCAGTACAAATGGATGCAGTTAGCCAATTAAAAAAAATGGGATGTGAGACATTCACATGTGCAATGGCTAAAGATGGACCTGCTGCGGATTTATCAGATCATTTTAATTTGATTAATATATTAGATGAGGAGAAATTAGCAACTTTTATAGTTGATAATAAAATTGATGTGGTCTATTCAACAGGATCAGACTTAGCGATGCCTGTAGCATGTCGATTGAGTGAGAGACTTGGATTACCTCATTTTGTTTCTTCTTATGCAGCGAATGTTTGTAATCATAAGAACTTGATGCGTGAGAGACTAACATTGGAATGTGAAGGAAATATACCTTTTCAAGTGTTAGATTCTATAGATAAAATAGCAATTCAATATCCTGCTATTTTAAAACCATCAGATGCGCAAGGGCAAAGAGGTATTTTTTTAATTCGTTCACAATCTGAATTTGAGTCTCATTTTCAAGATGTGGTTAAATATTCTAGAGAGGGAAAAGTTATTGTTGAAAAGTACATCGAAGGGCCAGAGGTTTCAGTTAACGGTTATATGGTCAACGGAGTAATGCGATTCTTAATTGTTTCGGATCGGGATACTTGGCCGGAATATACCGGGTTGATACATAAACATATTGTTCCAAGTAAAGCCGTTTGTAATACAGCTAATTCTAAAATAAAAAGAATCGTAGAAGATGCTTGTAATCGGATTGGAATATTGAATGGTCCGGTTTATTTCCAGATGAAAGTAATGAACGGTCATCCGTACATCATAGAAATGACACCACGTTTGGATGGATGTCATATGTGGAATTTATTGGCTAGATCTACAGGGGTTAATTTGATGAAGTTAGTATTTGAGCATCTGCTATATGATGATATTTCAGAACTAAAATGTTTGAATTCGGATATTAAACCGATGGAGTTGGTTTTCTTTTGCCAAAAGCCAAAAACAATAATGGATCAATCTGCTTTCTTGATACCCAAAGATTCGGAGGACAGTTTTTTCTATTATGCGACAGGTGATAATATACGTCCGGTAAATGGACGTTTTGACAAGGTGGGGTATTTTATCCATAGTCTATAAAGGAGTTTTTGGTAATGAGAATTGCTATTACGGGAGCAGGTGGATTTATAGGCTCAAAAGTATTGGAAAAACTTGCTGATTATGATGAGATAGATATTCTTGCGTTGTCAAGAGTTCAAAATGATAGAACACTCTATAATAAAGTAAGATGGGTAAAGACCGATTATTCAGTAGATTCATTAAATAAAGTATTGAAGAATGTAGATGTGATTATTCATTTAGCGGCTACAAGAGGTACACAAGGCTTGATTTCCGATTATCATGTGAATGAGATTGTTACTGAAAATATTTTATTGGCAATGAATGAATTGAATATTAAGCATCTGGTTTTTGCTTCTTCTATTGCAGTTTATTCAGATACAACAAAAATACCGTGGCAAGAGGATATCAGTCTTTCTCCTAAAACTCTTTATGGGATATCAAAGGCATCTTGTGAATATCTCTGTGCTTTTTATACCCGTAAGTTTAAATTCCGATATACTATTTTGAGAATTGCTCAAGTTTTGGGATTAGAGGAAAAGCGTAAAGGCATGATGAATAATTTCATCGAATTTGCATATCAAGGAAAACAATTGATAGTGAAAGGTAAGAGTGTAGCTAAACGTCAATTTATTTATGTTGATGATTTGGCTGAGACTTTTGTTTTGTGTGCAATCAAGCAGAAAGAGGAATCAATCATTTTGAATGTTGGTATGCAAGAGGCTTATACAAATTTGTCAATTGCAAATACGGTAAATTCAGTATTTGAAAATACTAATTCAATAGATTATCAAGAGGATATAGATGAAAATATTGACTCCTCTTTTATGGATACTCATCGCTATGTTAGTTTTTTAGGCTTTAAGCCTAAAACAATGAAAGAAGCTTTGTATGAATTGAAAAATCGAATAGATTAGATGTATAAAAATGTAATTAAGCGTCTTATAGATATTATAATATCTTTGATGTTGATTCCTTTTATTTTGATATTAATAATCCCGGTGGCTTTGTTTATAAAATTAGAAGATCATGGTGATGTTTTTTATAATGCAGAACGCTATGGATGTAATATGAAAAAATTTAAAATGTTTAAGTTTAGGAGTATGAAAATGAATGCTCCTGATGTAAGGAATGCTGATGGTACTACTTTTAATTCTGAAAAAGATGTTCGATTAACCAAGATCGGTGGATTTTTGAGAAAAACAAGTATCGATGAACTTCCTCAAATATTTAACGTACTTTTGGGGGATATGAGTTTTGTTGGTCCAAGACCTAGCCCGATGGGTAATGAAAATACTTATACGGATTTTATAAGAAAAAAATTTGGTGTTAGACCGGGTATTACTGGATATAATCAAGCCTTAAAACGGAACAGTGCTACACTAGAGGAACGGTATAGAAATGATGTTTACTATGCGGAACATGTTTCATTTCTTTTAGATTGTAGAATTATTATTATGACATTAAAATCTGTTCTTCGTAGGGAAAATGTGTACAAAAATTGAATATTTTAAACATAAGTGGAATGATATCAGTTGTTATACCTACATATAATCGTGCTCAGACAATACGTATGGCAGTGGATAGTGTATTAAACCAGACATATCGAGATATTGAGTTGATTATTGTTGATGATGCTTCTACGGATGGAACCCAAGATGTTGTTACTCAGATCGCAGATGATAGAATTCGTTATTTGCGATTAGAGCAAAGATCTGGGGCCTGTAATGCGAGAAATATAGGAGCATTATCTGCAAGAGGAGAGTTTATCTCCTTTCAAGATAGTGATGATAAATGGCATCTTGATAAATTGGAGAAGCAATACCAATTTATGATTGATAGAAATTTGGATTTCTCCTTTTGTGGCATGACTCGGATTATGTTGGAGGATCCCAATAGGAAATATTATTATCCAAATGTAGATATGGATGATAATAAAGATTATTTTGATCAACTTCTTTATTTAAATAGAGTTGGTACTCAAACGATTATATGTAAGCGAGAATGTTTTGAAAAAATACGTTTTGATGTTACATTAAAGCGTTTTCAAGACTGGGATTTTGCGTTACAAGCTGCTCGAATTTATTCCATAGGTTACTTGAGGGAAAGTTTAGTGGACTCTTTTGTACAAAAAGATAGTATATCAAAAAGTAGTTTGGCCAATAAAAATGCATGGGAATCATTATATAATAAATATAAAAAGGATATACATAAAAATCCGACTACTTATGCTAAATATTTGTTTAGATTAGGAAACGAAGTGGTTCTTTTTAATCAAAAAGTGGCTATGGAATATTATAGAAATAGTTTTTATATAAAGAAATCAAAGGAAGCCTTGGTGTTTTTTGTCTTGAGCTCACTGAGAATGAAATCAACTATAAGCAAGTTATTGGATTATCAGAAAAATCATCTTTTTAGATAAATAAGAGTAATGCGAAAATATTTGTTGGTATATCCAAATCGGGATTATGGTAGATTGATGTGGAGAGATTTAGAAAAACTCGATAATGTGGATTTTATTAATAAACCATTGTTTGTTAATAATGTGTTGATTGATCTGCTTTTTCGTATTCATTTTAGCTTTAAATTGAATATGAAAATAGAATTGCCATTAAAACTATTTTGGGAGAAATATTATTCTTTAGATCATTATGATTTTGATCAATCGAATGAATATGTGATTCTGTTTACAGATCCTTCATTGTGTAATTATAGAAATAATTTTCTTGAGAAGTTGAAGAGGAAATCTAATGTGACTATGGTTCTTGTCTTAATAAATTCATTTTATAGAATGAGACGTATTATTGAGCCTATGTTGAAGAATTTTGATTTGATATACACATATGATGAAAAGGAGGCAAAGTTATTTGGATTTTCTTATTATCCTACTGTTTATTCAATGGTAGATGTGGGTGATGTTGAAATGATAAAGCGTAAATGTTTTTTTGTGGGGGTTGCAAAAGATCGGCTGGAAAAATTGATCCGTATTTATGATAAATTGGAACTTTGTGGATGTAATCCAATTTTTTATATATCAGGAGTACCTAGGAAAAAGCAAAAAAGAAGGAAGGGAATTGTTTATAATACTTGGCTGCCATATAAATCAGTGTTGAAAGAGATTTTAAGTTCTGAGTTTATTGTGGAAATAATGGATAAAAATAATGCAGGAATTACGTTGCGTACTTTAGAGGCAATTTGTTATAATAGGAAATTAGTAACAGATAATGAGAAAATACTTTGTTCTCCATTTTATAGAGAACAAAATATTTATTTGCTAAGTTGTGGATCTGTTTTATTAAGTGATTTTTTAAAATGTGTAGATAAGGTGGATTATGGGTATGATGGGAGATATTCGCCTGTGTTATTTGTGGATAAATTAGATCGTTATTTGAATAAAATTTAATTTATATTTGTTTTATGATAGCACCGTTTTTGTTGTGTGTTTTTGCTGCTTGTTTTAGTAAGTTTGTTTATGGTAAATTATATAATCCTAGTACTGTATTTTTTTTGATTTGGATGCTGTTGCTGGCTTTTTCAAGATTAGGGTTGTTTGGCGTTCCTGTACCAAATAGTGATACGTATTTGTTGTTATTTATAGGATTATTCTCTTTTTTTGTTGGGTTTGTATCTGTTGATTTAAAGAAATGGTTTGGGAGAAAAAATATTTTTTTTAGAAAATTTGAAAGCGATGTAAAATATTCATATGTATTGAATTTTAAAATTGTAATTGTTCTATACTCTATAACATTTGTATATTTAGCTTATCAAGCGGTTATTGTTATTGGATTATTGCAATCAGGCCTAACCCTATCTGCAATTCGAGAGTTGTTTACTTCTTCAGATCTAAATTTGTTGAGACAATCAAATTATATGGTTGCTATACAAAATTTTATAGCGACACCTACTGTCTATTTAGCTATAGCGATACTCCCAATAGAATGGTTTAAAGGTAATAGAAATAAGATTTTTATTGTTTCAACTATTCTGATGATTATTGCTTGGGTTCTTACTTCTGGAGGTCGATCTGTTATTCTATGGATGGCTATTTATGTTATATATTTATATAAGTGGAAGGGTGTAAAGATAAAATTGAAAAAAGAAAATAGGAGAAAAATTGTACTGGTTGTTTTGTCTTGTATTATATCATTGATTTTTACAACGATATCAAGGAAAGGTGAAAATGTTGATTTTTTCTTTCAAATGTATCAATATTTCGTTGTTCCAATTGCTCATTTAGAATATAGAATAAATGAATTGAATGCTTCTTTTTTTAATGTTTATGGGTATGGTATGGCTTCGTTTTATGGTGTTTTTTATCCTTTTATGTTTATTTTAACGCTTGCGGGTTGGAAATATCCAATATGGTTAACTACTATACGTGATCTTTCATTTATGAACTTAGAAAATGTGGTGTTACTTGGGAGTGCTAGAATGAATGCATTTGTAACTACTTTTTTTCAATTTTACTTAGATGGTGGGATGTTTGGTGTTTTTGTTGGGGGGGTATTGTTTGGTTTTTTTGTTATGCATTTTTATAAAAAAGCGAAAAATGGTACAGATGATAAATATACGCTAATTTATTTATTATTGTTGCAAAAGTTGATTTTCTCATTTGTTAGATTCTATTTTACACAGCCCGTTCAAGGCATAAGCTTTTTAATGGCTTTTTTTGTTTATAAAAGAATTAGATTGTGAGGTGTTTAAAAATGTAAATTGTAAAAATTTGCCAAGTTTAAGGAGAAATATAGTATATCAGTTCTTGTATGAATTGTTGATAGTTTTCATTCCTCTATTTACGATCCCCTATGTATCAAGAGTTTTAGGTGCTGAGAATATAGGACTTTTCTCTTATACATATGCAGTTGCTAACTATTTTGTTTTGTTTGCAAATCTTGGAATTAAAAATTATGGAAGTCGAACGATTGCTATGGTTCGAAATAATAAAGAAGAATTGAATAGGAACTTTTCTGAAATTCTATCAATTCACATTATTTTTTCAATAATTGTAATATTTGTTTATTTAGTGCTTTTGTTTTTTTTTGTAGAGGATAATCTGGTCATATTTCTTATTCAGAGCATTTATGTTTTTGCTGCAGTCTTTGATATTAATTGGTTTTTCTTTGGAATAGAGAAGTTTAAGCTGACAGTAGGAAGAAATACTCTTGTGAAAATTTTGTCTGTATTTTTAGTTTTAGTTTTTGTTAAGACACAAACTGATCTTTGGATTTATGCGCTAATATTAGCCCTTTCTGTTTTTGTCGGGCAGTCAGTAGTTTGGTTTGCTTTAAAGCAATATGTCTCATGGAGGAGGCCTTCTTGGGCTAATATGAAACAACATATTCGACCCCTATTTGTATTGTTTTTGCCGATATTGGCATTGAGTCTTTATAAGTATATGGATAAAATTATGCTAGGATCCATTTCTTCGAATGTTCAAGTCGGGTTTTATGAAAATGCTGAAAAAATAATTAATGTGCCAATGAGTTTGATAATGGCATTTGGTGTAGTTCTTATGCCTCGAATTGCAAATATGGTGACGAGTAAGGATAAAGGAGAGGTTTTTAAGTTAATTGACATGTCGATGGAAGCTGTTATGTTATTAGCAATAGCTATCTCTTTTGGATTGGCAGGTATTTCATTTGTGTTAGCCCCCATCTTTTTTGGTTATGAATTTGAAGAATGTGGAATTCTTATAATGGGATTGGCTGTGACAGTCCCGTTTATGGCTTTTGCCAATGTGATAAGAACTCAATATTTAATACCTTATAAAGAGGATAAAATATTTGTTGTTTCCTTGTTTTTAGGTGCTGCTGTTAATTTGATTGTGAATATAATTTTGATACCATATATGGCTGCAAGAGGAGCTGTTATAGGAACTATTTTTGCTGAAATTATTGTTTGTATATATCAATCGTATTTTGTTAGAAAAAAAATTTTCATTAAAAAATATTTGTTAAATACGATTCCGCCTATACTAATTGGGATAGTAATGTTTGTTTTTGTTTTTCAAATAGGAAATGTAATGAATATAAATATTGTTACATTAATACTTCAACTTCTGGTAGGTATGTTTATTTATGCTGTTGGTGTGTTTTTACTTATGTTAAAAAGTAGAACACGGTTGATGGTTTTGTTGAGAAAATTTGTAGTAAGATATTAGTCGCTTATTATATATATTATGAAACATTTTATTCAAGCTAAATTGCCTTTGATATACCAATCGATTGCTTATATTGAATATTATAAAGATTTTTTAAGAAACAAAAAAATGTCTTTGGCTGTTTCGAGAATGTCTGATGAGGAACTTAAAGCTTATGATGCGTGTCTTTATAAAAATAGGCAAGGTAAAGAACTGGATTGGGAAAACCTAAAAACTTATACTGAAAAAATGCAGTGGGCGAAATTATTCGATAAAGATCCTCGAAAAACATTGTGTTCAGATAAGTATAAAGTGAGAGATTGGGTCGCAGATAAAGTTGGAAGTGAGTATTTGGTCCCATTACTAGCGGTATGGGATAAATATGACGATGTAAATCTCGATATATTACCTAATCAATTTGTTCTTAAAACTAATCATGGTTCTGGAGATGCGGTGATTATTCGCAATAAAAAAGCGATAACACTTGCTAAAAAAATAGAGTTGAAAAGGAAATTGAAATTCTCTTTAGAGACGGATTATAGTTGTAGGTACTGTGAAATGCATTATAAGGATATTTCGCCTAAAATTATCGCAGAAGAATTTATAGATTCTAGAGGCTCTGATTTGGTTGACTATAAGTTTTTATGTTTTGATGGAGTGCCTTACTATTGTTGGGTTGATATGGATAGATTTACAAATCATACTAGAAATGTTTATGATTTGAAATGGAATATTCAAGCGTGGAATCAACGATCATATGGTAATTTTAAAGGTGTAGTAGATAAGCCGAAAAATTTCGATATAATGATTGAAATAGTAAAAAAATTATCTCGAGGCTTTTCTCATGTTCGAGTAGATCTATATAATGTTGATGGGAAAATTTATTTTGGTGAAATGACATTTACTAATGGTAGTGGATTTGAGGATATTTCCCCTATTGAAGCTGATTTGATGTTGGGGGATTTATGGAAAATAAAGGAATTGGACTTTTAGGGAAAGTGTTGGAATGATTTTTCTTTGTAAATGTATTTGTCCTGTTTTACCGGATCTTTATTTGTGAGGTATTCTGAGTTAAATACTAATAATTGAAAATTCATAATTATGAAAGGAATTGTTTTAGCCGGTGGCTCGGGTACCCGATTCTACCCAATCACTAAGGGAGTGAGCAAGCAGTTGCTCCCTATTTTTGATAAGCCGATGGTGTATTATCCTATCAGTGTGTTAATGCTGGCGGGCATCCGGGATATCTTGATTATATCAACGCCCTATGATTTGCCGGGATTCAAGCGTCTGCTTGGGGATGGCTCTGATTATGGGGTGCGTTTCGAGTATGCAGAACAGCCCTCTCCGGATGGATTGGCACAGGCATTTACCATTGGAGCAGAATTCATCGGTGATGACAGCATTTGCTTGGTGCTAGGTGATAATATCTTCCATGGTAATGGATTTACCTTGATGCTAAAGGAGGCGGTTCGTACTGCGGAGGAAGAGAATAGGGCTACTGTTTTTGGCTATTGGGTGAGTGATCCGGAGCGTTATGGCGTGGCCGAGTTCGACCAGGCCGGCAGTTGCCTGAGTATCGAAGAGAAGCCGGAGTGTCCCAAGAGCAACTACGCCGTGGTCGGATTGTATTTCTACCCGAACAAGGTTGTTGATGTAGCGGGTAGCATTCAACCGTCCGCACGTGGAGAGTATGAGATCACTACGGTCAACCAACGATTCTTGGAGGATGGAGCGCTGAAAGTCCAGACTTTAGGCCGAGGCTTCGCTTGGCTGGATACCGGTACGCACGACTCCCTGAGCGAGGCATCTACGTATATCGAGGTATTGGAGAAGCGTCAGGGGGTGAAAGTGGCCTGCTTGGAGGGTATTGCATACCGTCAGGGATGGATAACCGAGGAGCGTATGCGAGAGCTGGCGCAACCCATGCTTAAGAACCAATATGGGCAATATCTACTAAAGGTAATTGAGGAATTAAAGGAGACAGGAGATCCGAATTTAGGTTAAGATGGAGGTAATAAAGACAGATATAGAGGGCGTGGTGATCATTGAGCCGAAGGTGTTTGATGACGCTCGGGGATACTTCTTCGAGAGTTTCTCGCAGCGAGAGTTCGAGGAGAAGGTTCGTAAGATAAATTTCGTACAGGATAATGAGAGTATGTCCTCATACGGAGTGATGCGCGGCTTGCATTTTCAGAGGCCCCCTTTTACGCAGAGCAAATTGGTGCGTTGCGTGAAAGGATGTGTCCTTGACGTAGCCGTGGATATTCGCAAAGGAAGTCCAACTTATGGTAAGCATGTAGCCGTTGAATTGAGTGAGGATAACCATCGCCAGTTTTTCGTGCCCAGAGGGTTCGCTCATGGATTCGCGGTATTGAGTGAGATAGCTGTTTTCCAATACAAATGCGATAATTTCTATGCTCCGCAAGCGGATGGGGGCATCTGTATAAAGGATGAGAGTCTGGGCATAGATTGGCGGATACCAATGGATAAGGCCCTTCTCTCGGAGAAGGATATAAAGCATCCATGCTTGGAGGATTTTGACTCACCGTTTGATTATCATGTAAATTTATACCTTGAATTTGAATAAGATGAATATATTGGTGACAGGAGCCAACGGGCAGTTGGGAAACGAGATACGTATCATCACCCGGGAAAGTGATGACCACTATGTATTCACGGATGTGAATCAAGTGGAAGGAGTAGAGACTGTCTTTTTGGATATTACGGATTTGGAAGCGGTGAGGGTACTGGTTGCGGAGCGGCGCATCGACGTTATCGTGAATTGCGCCGCCTATACCAACGTAGATGCGGCGGAGAGTAATGAGGCGTTGGCCGAGAGGCTGAATGCCGAGGCCCCGGAAAATTTGGCCAAGGCGATGAAGGCGGTCAATGGTTTGTTGGTGCAGATCTCTACGGATTATGTGTTTGGCAAAGAGCCTTACAATGTGCCCTGCCAAGAGGATCAACAGGGTACGCCAACCGGTGTGTATGGTATGACAAAATTGCGGGGTGAGCAGAAGATCATGACTGTAGGTTGCAAGCATGTGATAATTCGTACCGCTTGGTTGTACAGTGAGTTCGGGAAAAACTTTTGCAAAACGATGATGCACCTTACGGCTACTCGGCCCCAACTGAAGGTGGTATTCGATCAGGCTGGTACACCGACATACGCTTACGATTTGGCGAAAGCCATAGCGGCAGTCTTGCGTGATTATGCGACGGACATAGCTTGCGCTATTTATGGCAAGAGCGGCATCTATCATTACTCCAACGAGGGGGTCTGCTCTTGGTTCGACTTCACGAAGATGATCGCCGAATACAATGGCACGACCGCTTGTGATATCCGGCCTTGTCATAGCGACGAGTTCCCCAGCCCCGTAAAACGTCCGTCCTATTTGGTATTGGACAAAACAAAAATCAAAGAAACATTCGGCGTTCGAGTTCCTTATTGGACGGAATCCTTAAAACGATGTATCACTAATTTAAAAAACAACTGTTAAGAATCATGGCAAAACGAAATATAGTAATCACCGGTGGTGCGGGCTTCATCGGCTCTCACGTTGTACGTCTGTTTGTAAACAAATATCCGGGATATAACATCATTAATTTGGACAAGCTGACCTACGCCGGCAACTTGGCAAACCTAAAGGATGTGGAGGACAAACCAAACTATAAGTTTGTGAGGATGGACATTTGCGACTTTGAGGCGTTCTATCAATTGATGCGGGATGAGCAGATCGATGGTATCATCCATTTGGCGGCCGAGAGCCATGTAGACCGAAGTATCAAGGATCCGTTTACATTCGCCCGGACCAATGTGATGGGTACTTTGGCTTTGCTCCAAGCCGCTAAGTTGTATTGGGAAAGCCTGCCGGAGAAGTATGAGGGTAAACGCTTCTATCATATCTCTACCGATGAGGTGTATGGAGCGTTGACGATGAACCATCCGGAAGGAATCGAGCCCCCGTTCATGACAGCGGCTTCCTCCGGTGAGCATCACTTGGCATACGGAGATGATTTCTTCTATGAGACAACGAAATACAATCCTCATTCGCCCTATTCAGCGAGTAAGGCAAGTTCAGACCATTTTGTACGTGCCTATCACGATACTTACGGCATGCCGACCATCGTGACAAATTGCTCAAACAACTATGGCCCCTATCAATTCCCGGAGAAACTGATACCCCTATTCATCAACAACATCCGTCACCGCAAGCCGCTACCGGTCTATGGCAAGGGCGAGAACGTGCGCGACTGGCTGTTCGTGGAGGATCATGCCCGTGCGATAGACTTGATTTTCCACAACGGAAAGATCGCCGAGACCTACAATATCGGTGGCTTCAACGAGTGGAAGAATATCGATATCATCAAGGTGGTGATCAATACGGTGGATAGTCTGTTAGGACGTAAAGAGGGTGAGGATATGGATCTTATCACCTACGTGACTGACCGTTTAGGCCATGACGTACGCTATGCCATCGACTCAACAAAGTTGCAAAAGGAACTCGGCTGGGAGCCTAGCTTGCAATTCGAGGAGGGTATCGAGAGGACTGTGAGATGGTACTTGGAGAAGCATGAATGGTGTGAAAATATTATTAATGGTGAATACCAAGATTACTATGTAGAAATGTATGGAAATCGTTGAAAAATAATTATAAAATGAGCTATATAGTCAACAAACAATACAAAATAGCCGTAGCCGGTACCGGTTACGTTGGTTTATCAATTGCCACTTTGTTATCACAGCATCATGAGGTGGTAGCCATAGACATAGTTCCTGAGAAGGTAGATTTGATCAATAATAAAAAATCACCGATTCAAGATGATTACATAGAAGAGTATTTGGCTAGTCATAAATTGAATTTGAAAGCTACGCTAGATGCGGAGATGGCTTATAAGGACGCTGATTTTGTGGTGATAGCGGCTCCGACAAATTATGATAGCCAGCGAAATTTCTTTGATACGTCCGCTGTTGAGGCTGTGATAGAGCAGGTGCTTCGTTTTAATCCAAATGCTTTTATGGTCATTAAAAGTACGATACCTGTTGGTTATACGATTTCCGTACGTGAGCGGTTTCATACAAAGCGTATTCTTTTTAGTCCGGAGTTCTTGAGAGAGTCTAAGGCTTTGTATGATAATTTGTATCCTAGCCGGATCATCGTGGGTACGGATTTGTCTGATCCGGAATTGGTAGATGCCGCTCATATTTTTGCTGAACTGTTGCAAGAAGGTGCTATAAAAGAAAATATAGATACCTTATTTATGGGGTTGACAGAAGCTGAGGCCGTAAAACTATTCGCAAATACATATCTTGCACTACGTGTTTCTTATTTTAATGAGTTGGATACGTATGCGGAAATGAAGGGGTTGGATACTCAATCGATCATAAATGGTGTGTGTTTGGATCCTCGTATCGGTAATCACTATAATAATCCTTCTTTTGGCTATGGGGGGTATTGTCTGCCGAAAGATACAAAACAATTACTCGCTAATTATGCGGATGTACCCGAAAATTTGATAGAAGCGATTGTGGAGAGTAACCGGACTAGGAAAGACTTTATAGCAGATCAAGTACTTCGTATGGCGGGTTATTATGCTTACGGGGAAGAGAATGAATGGAGTAGTGTACGGGAACATCCTGTTACGATCGGTGTTTATCGATTGACGATGAAGTCTAATTCTGATAATTTTAGACAATCTTCTATTCAAGGAATAATGAAACGAGTGAAAGCAAAAGGAGCTACTGTGATTGTTTATGAACCAGCCTTGTCGGATAATACTACATTTTTTGGGTCAGAAGTTGTTAATGATTTGGATCTCTTTAAAAAACGTAGTGCGGCTATTATAGCCAATCGATATGATGTGGAATTGGATGATGTGAAAAATAAGGTATATACACGAGATGTATATAGAAGGGATTAATCTAAATTAAGGTTAGCGTCCAAAAATGACGTATAGCATCATTCAACAGAAATATAGATCTTTGTTGCTGTAATTAAAACCCAATTAATATGTAGAGCAATAACAATTCTGAAATTTTTTTCCTCCGCTACAAATCCGAAGCGGTCACGAACAAGGATTCCATCCGATCCTTCTGTTTTAGAAATAAGGTACCGTATAACCTGTTTGAAAAATGGTTAAGATGTTTTCATAGGAGATGGGTTGAAATCCGTACATTTAAGGAGGCTGAACATCAACTGTGCCTGTCACATGTCCGGGCTAATATGTTAAAGCGTATGATCAAGGAGGTGAAAAGAGAGCCTTGGTCTTTACGGACAGTTTGGATTTCTTCTTTAGAAAGGAACGTGATTATAATGAAGAGAATCTTATTCTTGAAGAAAGAGTCTGATGATCACTTACTATGCAATGTAACAGTATGTTACACTTTGGTCGTGACGAAGGTGTAGAAATGGCAGCTGCATATCATGGTGTAATCAGTACTGTGAGGCAGCGGGGGAAGTGAGCTTGGGATTTCCTTGGTGAATATTTTAAAAATATTTTTAATGATTGTAAGGACTTTGTTAATCTCATACCCCAGAATATAGAGTTGGTATGTACTAATGGTTAAATTCAATGTTTTTAACATAAAATTAGGTAGGTGCTACAAAAGAGCCTATACATTGGTGCATGCTCTAATTAGAGTACCAACAAAGGTGTTGCGTGATTGCCATAAATTAATTAGGAAAGCACTATTGGCGGTTTACTTTTGTTTATGTGGAGTCGATTTTTAAGATATCTCCTCTTCTATGTCTTCAACTCCCATGGTGTCAATCATGGGAGTACATATCGCCGATATGCTTATCGGTATAACGCCAAAAAAGAAAGAGGAACTTCCATGGAAGTGTTTGCAAGAAATGAGAACCACAAAGGTGCGATGATGAATGTGTAGATGATAGAATAGACTGTAGAATCGATATAGAATAAAGATTTTGTACCGGTCTTCTTTCTCCCTTCGGGGAGGTAAGGAGGCCGGTTCTGTTTTTATGTATGCCTTGATGATCCATATATAAATGTGGGATTCGGCCTTCTGCGGCGCAGGGATAAATATTCCCCCTGTGATCGTGGAAATGAAAAATCTTATGAAAGATTTGAAGGGACTATTAGGCGAATTTCGGGGTTGGCCTACCGTTGAGTTGTTTAGTGTGCGTCTGGCCGGATTGTCGGCGGAAGATAGAGAAAGGCATTTGCTGGGGTTTTGTAAGCTGGCTTTTGGGCATTATGAAGAGTTGCCGATGGGATATCGGAGATTGGTGGATGGTTATTTGGATGGGGAGCGAGGGGAGAACTTGATGGTGTGGTATTTGACAAGGCATACGCCGTGGAAGAATGCCCGTTATGAGTTGCATCGACCGGACTTGTTTTTGCGGATGGCGAAGCTGGTGGAGTTTACGGATCGGGATGGGCGTTTGCCTTATTCTCATTTGGCGGCTTGTTTATGTATGGCGTTTTCCGTCCGGAGTTTATCGGATCCTAATTCGGAGGTCTTGCCGAAATCCTTGGCTAGCCGTTTGAGCGCATTGAATATATTACCAAGTGATATTTTGGAACTGGCGGGGAAGAGGGAAATAACGGATGAGATGTGATTCTTTATTGATAAATGTTAAATGTACGTGGATTGAAGTCGATGAAATTTGGTGTGTTTTTCGTTGATTTGGGAATGTGTGTGTTGGCTGCTAGGTCGTTAACTGTTTTGCGTCATCGAAGTCAGGCTTTGTGGCTATTATACCTTTGTCATGTGTTCGAAGCATGGTTACATTCATTTATTCATTAAAAACGTATAGTTATGGCATTGAAATTTAAATTAGTAATGAGAAAGAATCTAGGTGAGGATCACGAATCTATTCCTGAAAAGGTATACGCTCAAATGGTGTATGGAGATCTGGTTACTTTTGATGAATTTGCGGAGGAGGTGGCAGATAGCTCTGGTGTAGGTAGCGCTAGCGTGAAGGCGGTTCTGGATCGTATGAATGTGGTGTTGGTCCGTCATTTACAGCATGGCAGGCGTGTCAGTGTAGGTGAGCTGGGACTTTTCCGCTTTTGTTTCGGATCGTCGGGGGTACCGGATGAGAAGACGTTTTCAACGAACTTGATTCGGGAGCCGAAAGTACGGTTCTACCCGGGCAAGGCGCTACGCGTAGCCAAGAGCCGGACAAGTTTTGAGAAGACTGTGCTTCCAAATGAAGAAGATACGGGTGGAAACGGGAGTGATAGTGAAAGTCCGGATGAAATCTAAGAGCTATGAGGCGTTTGACGATTCAATTAATTGTTGCGATCCTGCTCTCAATGAGCGGGATCACACTTCTCTTCAGCGGATTCTGGATTGATCCGCAAGGATTGATCGATAACAGTGTACTGGTGGCTTTCGGTGAGATCAGTACGTTTGCCGGGGCCCTTTTTGGAGTGGACTACTCTTATAAATTGAAAATTAATAATTGAAAATTGAAAATTATGGAAAGACATGATAAAAGGTTAACAGAGCATTTTTGTTTGGATGAGTTTACTTATAGTGGTATTGCCGTGGACAATGCGATAAATAATCAGCCTCCTCCTTGTGCATGTCTAGCCCTTCAAAATTTGGCAGTTGGTTTATTGGAACCATTACGTCTATTGTATGGGGCACCGATTGCTATATTGAGTGGATATCGGAATGAGAAGGTAAATCGTCTTGCTGGCGGGGTCGTTACCAGCCAACACTTGAAAGGAGAAGCGGCAGATTGCTATGTTGCCGATGGGCCGGAAAAATTGTTGGATGTATTGCAATGTTCCGGTTTAGTATTTGACCAAGCTATATTATATGGACGAAGACGTTTTTTGCATCTTTCCTTAAAGATAAATGGAAATAACAGGATGCAAGTGTTAGTTTATATGCTTTGTGTTGTCTGTATGTTCTGTAGTTGTGGAGCGTTAGTTCTTTTTTAATAATAAAACTGTGTGGACTGAAAAGGATATGATATATTTGCCTCCTATGATTAAACTTGAATATCTAAAAAAGATACGTGTTCGTTGGATTATATTGGCGATTTTTCTTGTCGCAATATGGATCGTGATGGGAAATCCCAGATTAGGCGAATGGTATTCCCGTTCGATTTATCCATGGGTATCGGGTATGCTATCTCGTTTCTCCTGCTTGTTCCCTTTTTCCGTAGGGGATTGTTTTATTTATGGTAGCATCGCCGGGTTATTAGGGTATCTGTCGTATGCGATTATAAGGAGGCGGAGGATCGGGAGGACAATAAGGCATGTCGTGGAATATCTGGCATGGGTGTATGTCTGGTTCTATATCGCTTGGGGATTGAATTATTTCCGGGAAGATTTTTTCACTCGTACGCGAACCACTTATGTGCCTTTTTCCTCGGAACATTTCCAATCCTTCTTGGATGCCTACACGGATTCCCTGAACGCCTCATGGGTTCCGATAGAGACGATCGATCGGGAGGTCGTGAAAGAGGCGGTGCAGGAAGGATATCGGGAATTGCCTACTCGTTTCGGGCTTACCACTCCCGGAACCTATCTTCATCCTAAAACGATGCTGTTCTCCCGGTTGATGAGTGGAGTAGGGGTGATGGGATATATGGGGCCGTTTTTTACGGAGTTCAATTTGAACGGCCAGCTCTTGCCCGTGCAATATCCCGCCACCTACGCCCATGAGATGGCTCATGTGCTTAGTATATCCAACGAGGCCGAGGCTAATCTATACAGTTATTTAATATGCACGGGTTCTTCCGTGCCGGAAATCCGGTTCTCTGGTTACTTCTCTTTGCTGCCTTATGCGCTGAGTAACGCATATGTGGCTTTGGATAAGGACGCTTTTGAGGCATGGAAGAAAAGATTACGCCCCGAGATCAAGGACTTGTATAACGAGAAAGTCGCCTATTGGCAATCCTTATACAGCCCGTTGATCGGCGAGGCACAAGACGTGGTCTATAATCTTTTCCTGAAAGGCAATAAGATACCTACTGGAACCGCTAATTATTCGGAGGTGATCGCCTTATTGATCGCCTTGGAAGGAGAATGATTTATTCATCATTTAACTTCCTCCAAATAAAGCACCCGGCTCGAGTAATCATTCTGTTTGTGATAATCGACAATGTGATTATAAGGGATTTCCAGTCCGTTCGCCATGAGATATTCTCCGGTGAAAGCTTTACCCTCGAAGGCCAGAGGCTCGTTGTCGATCCGGTTCAGTTCGCAGACTCTGTATTTCTTGTCTGGGGATAATCCGTTCATCTTTACACGGGGTAAATGTTGGTTGACAAAATGCTCGGTCTTCCACCAATAAAATACGGCTTTGTCTTTCTCCGGTGAAGTGTACATCAAGGAAGCTACTCCCAAACGATCGTACGGAGAAACCAGACGGTAGATATCGCCGAATTGCACGACGGGACGGATCGTCTTATAATCGGCGATCGCCTTGCGGCAAAGTGTTTTCTCTTCTTCTGTCATATTCTTGGGTTGGATCTCCATGCCCAAACGGCCGCTCATCGCTACGTCGATCCGATATTTTAGGGGAATGACCCGGAATGTTTGATGGTTGGGGGCGGCGCTGATGTGTGAGGCCATGGCGATAGCCGGGAAAAAATAAGAAGTACCCCATTGCATATAGATACGCTGTAAGGCATCGGTATTGTCGCTTACCCAAAACTCATCGAAGTAAGGCATGACACCGTAATTTGCCCGGCCTCCACCGCTGGCGCAAGCCTGTAGGGTTAAATCCGGGTATTTGGCTCGGATACGCTCACAGACTTTCTTGAATCCTTCGTGATATTCGATATACATATGGCTTTGCTGATCCGAAGGCAGATATTGGGAGCCATGGTTCAGGATGCTCATATTGGCGTCCCATTTGATATAATCGATCTCCGGGTATGTTGTCATCAAGTTGTCGACGATACCGAATATGAAGTCTTGCACCTCGGGATTGGAGAGATCAAGAACGACCTGTGTACCGCCACGCCCCAGGACGATTTCCCTGTTTGGAGCTTTCAATACCCATTCCGGATGCTTCTCGTACAATTCGCTTGTCGTGTTGGCCATTTCCGGCTCGATCCAGATACCGAATTTAATACCATGCTTGTTGGCGTCGGCGATCAGGCCCTCGATGCCTCTTGGTAGTTTTCGGGCATCAACCATCCAATCCCCTAAGGACGAGTTATCTTTATTACGAGGATATTTATCGCCAAACCAGCCGTCGTCCATGACGAACAACTCGCCGCCCATAGACTGGATATCACTCATCATTTGGTCCATACCTTCTTGATTGATATCGAAATATACACCTTCCCAACTGTTTAGTAAGATTTTCCGGGCGGTCGCTCCATTCGCTATCTTATGTTTGCGTGCCCATGCGTGGAAATTTCGGCTGCTTCCGCTTAAGCCGTCCTTACTGTAAGTCAGCGCCAATTCCGGTGTACGGAAACTTTCTTTGGCTTTGAGGGTGTAAGCCGAGTTCTCCTCGTTTATTCCCGCGAAGAAATGGTGATAGTCGCTATCATCCGTATCGAAGAATAATTTGTAGTTACCGCTATAGCATAGGGCGGCGCCAATAACGGAACCGGTGTTTTCCTTTGGTTTTCCGTCTAGGGAGATCATCACTTCGGCGTGGGCGGTATGGGAGTTGCGGATACCATCCTTGTTTTTTATCATCTTGATGCCCGGTCGTAACGGTTCTTGTGCCAATTGAGCCTCGTTTGCCCATGAGCCGTATAAGTGGGAAACCCATACGTCTCCTTTCCGGATCGGCAGATAAGCGGAAGCGAAACGATTGAGGGTGATCGCTTTTTTCTCCTCATGCGTGATCTCTGTCCAAGTCTCGATGATATCGGCGTCCGGATAGGTTCTGTAACAGAGATTCATATAAAAAGGATACACTTTATCTTTTAATCGGATCGTTGTGATATCTGCCGTTTGCTCTTTTCGTGTATCTACTTTTATGACTTCCAGTTGAAGGGTCATATTCCCGTCGCCATGGGTAACGGACAATGCGCTTTCGGAGGGGCAATTCAAGCCGTAGACCGGATAAGCGGAAAATGTTTTCTGCTCGGTCTCGAGCAAGGTAGCCGCATCGGAAGTGGATAACTTGTCTCCATAGTAGATGAATCTTACCTCTCCGCCGACAGGTGCGTCTAGCAATAATGAGGTATTCCTCGTGGAAATCAATACGTCTTGTGCCCATAAACTAGTGGTCAATAGGAAGGCGCAACATAAATAACCGAATTTACTCTTAATGTTCATTTTATTAGTAGGTGTTAGATTTAAATTCAGGGGCAAAAGTAGGAGAGAGCCGGTAGGTTTCCTAATAGGATTTTATCAGATACTGTTACTTTTCTGCTTTAACTAAAATTTGTTTCACGCAGAAGAAACCTGTGCTTTCATTAATGAAAATTCCATATTGTCTAATTCGAAAGAAATCACTAACTTTGCGGCAATTTTTTAGAAGCAAGATAAATACATCGCGATATGAGTAAGAAATTTACCGAATATTCTAAGTTTGACTTGTCGAACGTAAATAAAGAGGTGCTGAAGAAATGGAAGGATGGAGACATCTTCCATAAGAGTCTTGAAACAAGAGAGGGACATCCTACATTCGTATTCTACGAGGGTCCTCCATCCGCAAACGGTATGCCGGGTATTCACCATGTTATCGCCCGTTCGATTAAGGATATTTTCTGCCGCTATAAAACCATGAAGGGATTCTTGGTGAATCGTAAGGCGGGTTGGGATACACACGGTCTGCCTGTCGAGTTGGGCGTGGAGAAGGCTTTGGGCATCACGAAGGAAGATATCGGTAAGAAGATTTCTGTCGCTGAGTATAACGCCGCTTGCCGTAAGGACGTGATGAAGTTCACGAAAGAGTGGGAGGATCTGACGCAGAAGATGGGTTATTGGGTGGATATGGAGAATCCGTATATCACGTATGATAACCGCTATATCGAGACCTTGTGGTATCTATTGAAAGAGCTTTATAAGAAAGGTCTTTTATATAAAGGCTATACGATCCAACCGTATTCTCCCGCTGCGGGTACGGGCTTGAGCACGCACGAGTTGAACCAACCAGGCTGTTATCGTGACGTGAAGGATACGACTTGTACGGCACAGTTCCATATATTGGACCCGAAACCGGAGATGGCACAATTCGGCGATCCTTATTTCTTGGCATGGACAACGACTCCTTGGACGTTGCCTTCCAATACGGCGCTTTGCGTAGGCCCGAATATTACTTATCTGGCTGTACAGACTTATAATCCTTACACGGGTATCCCGATGACTGCTGTTATAGCGAAAGATTTATTGTCTGCTTATTTCAATCCGAAAGCCGCTGAGCTTTCTTTGTCTGATTACAAACCGGGTGACAAGCTGGTTCCTTTCAGCGTAGTAGGTGAGTGGAAGGGTTCCGAGTTGGCCGGTATGAAATATGAGCAATTGATCCCATGGGTAAATCCGGGTGAAGGTGCATTCCGTGTGATCACGGGTGATTTCGTTACGACAGAGGATGGTACGGGTATCGTACATATCGCGCCGACGTTTGGTGCGGACGATAACCGTGTGGCGAAAACATTCGGGGTTCCTCCTTTGATGATGCAGGATAAGGATGGAAATATGCGCCCTATGGTGGATATGACCGGTAAGTTCTATAAGCTGGAAGACTTGGCTCCGGAGTTTGTACAAAATTGTATGAACGCCTCTGATTATGATCCATGGCAAGGAAAATTCGTGAAGAACGCTTACGATGATACGAAGACGGATAAAGATGAGACATTGGATATTGAGATCTGCATGATGCTGAAGGCCCAGAACCGGGTGTTCAAGATCGAGAAGCATGTCCACAATTACCCGCATTGCTGGCGTACCGATAAACCGGTATTGTATTATCCGTTGGATAGCTGGTTTATCCGCACGACCGCTTGCCGTGAGCGCATGATCGAGTTGAACAATACGATCAACTGGAAACCGCAGAGCACGGGTACGGGACGTTTCGGCAAATGGCTGGAGAACTTGCAAGACTGGAACTTGAGCCGCAGTCGTTATTGGGGTACTCCGTTACCGATCTGGCGTACGGAAGATGGTAGCGAGGAGAAGTGTATCGGTTCCGTGGTAGAGCTGTTCGGCGAGATCGAGAAATCGGTGAAGGCCGGCTTTATGGAGTCTAACCCTTATAAGGACTTCGCTCCGGGAGATTATACGAAGGAGAACTACGAGAAGATCGATTTGCACCGTCCGTATGTGGATGATATTATCTTGGTTTCCGCTTCCGGCAAGCCGATGAAGCGTGAGACAGACTTGATCGATGTATGGTTCGATTCCGGCGCTATGCCTTATGCCCAGATCCACTATCCGTTCGAGAACTTGAAGGAGTTCGATAATCGTCAGATCTATCCGGCTGACTTTATCGCTGAGGGTGTTGACCAGACACGCGGTTGGTTCTTTACCCTGCATGCTCTGGGCACCATGATCTTTGATAGCGTGGCTTACAAGGCTGTCGTGTCTAACGGTCTGGTATTGGATAAGAACGGAAACAAGATGTCTAAACGCTTGGGCAACGCTGTTGATCCATTCTCTACGATCGAGAAGTATGGTTCGGACCCGTTGCGTTGGTACATGATCACGAACGCTTCACCATGGGATAATATTAAGTTTGATATCGATGGTATCGAAGAAGTTCGCCGTAAGTTCTTTGGTACATTATATAATACGTATTCATTCTTTGCTTTGTACGCGAACGTGGATGGCTTCGACTACTCCGATCCGGATGTGGAATGGAGCAAGCGTCCGGAGATTGACCGTTGGATCCTTTCTCTGTTGAACAGCTTGGTGAAGGATGTGGATGGCTACTTGGAGGCTTACGAGCCGACTCGTGCCGGACGTGCTATCTCTGATTTCGTAAATGATAACTTGAGTAACTGGTATGTGCGTTTGAACCGCCGCCGTTTCTGGGGTGGTGGTATGACGGAGGATAAGTTGTCCGCTTACCAGACTTTATATACTTGCTTGGAGACAGTGGCTAAGTTGATGGCTCCGATCGCTCCGTTCTATGCCGATCAGTTATTCTTGGACTTGGTCGCTGTTACGGGACGTGAGAACGTTGAGTCCGTACACTTGTCCGATTTCCCGGTTTACGACGAGTCTAAGATCGACAAGAATTTGGAAGAGCGTATGCAAATGGCTCAAGATGTTTCTTCTATGGTATTGGCTCTTCGCCGCAAGGTGAATATCAAGGTTCGCCAGCCGTTGCATACGGTAATGATTCCGGTTGTAGACGCTCATCAACAAGAGAGTATCGAGGCCGTGAAGAACCTGATCTTGAACGAGGTGAACGTGAAGGAGCTGAAGTTCGTGGATAATACGGCAGGTATCTTGGTGAAGAAGATCAAACCGGACTTTAAGAAGTTGGGCCCGCGCTACGGAAAGATCATGAAGGCGTTGGCCGCCACGATTCAATCGATGAGCCAAGAAGATATCAACGCTTTCGAGAAAGCCGGAACGTTTACCTTGATGGTAGATGGACAGGAGGCCGTTTTGGAGCGTACGGATGTAGAGATCATCTCTGAGGATATCCCGGGTTGGTTGGTCGCTAATGAAGGTCGCTTGACAGTCGCTTTGGATATTACCGTAACCGAGGATTTGCGTAAGGAGGGGCTGGCCCGTGAGTTGGTGAATCGTATCCAAAACTTGCGTAAGAGCAGCGGTTTCGATATAACGGATAAGATCCATGTATCCATTCTTTCTTGCGAGGAGATGGATGAGGCGATCCATGATTATAAGGATTATATCGCTAACCAAGTATTGGCGGAATCTATCGAAATCATGGATAATGCGATCAGCGACGCTACGGAACTCGATTTCGAGGACTTTAAATTGTCCGTAAAGATCGAGAAAGCTTAAAAATAGAATAGCATTTCTTGCGGAAGAATTAGGAATGAAATATAGGAAAATCGATAATTATATTATCTTTGCATGCAAAGAAGAAATAATATGATTTTATATTCATTCTTAATTCTTCTTTTTGATTGATATTTGAACGATTGTTGAACCTAAATTTTTTTTAGAACCATGGCAGAGAAGACAAGATATTCAGACGCTGAGCTCGAGGAGTTCCGCGCTATTATATTAGAGAAACTGGAAATCGCGAAGAGGGATTACGAGCTTTTGCGATCAGGGGTTACGAATTCCGACGGTAACGACGTGGCTGATACGTCTCCTACATTCAAGGTGCTGGAGGAAGGTGCTTCTACGTTATCGAAGGAAGAGGCGGGCCGTTTGGCGCAACGCCAGATGAAATTCATCCAGAATTTGCAGGCCGCTTTGATCCGTATCGAGAATAAGACCTACGGTATTTGCCGGGAGACTGGTAAATTGATCCCGAAAGAAAGGCTACGTGCCGTGCCTCATGCGACTTTAAGTATCGAAGCAAAACAAGGAGGTGCAAAGTAAATGAGATATTCTAAAGGTTGGGGAGCAGTGTTAATCATAATACTGCTCCTTCTTCTTGACCAAGCGCTGAAAATATGGATTAAGACCCACATGCAGTTGCATGAGAGTATAGAGATAACTCCGTGGTTTTATCTCTATTTTACCGAGAATCCGGGTATGGCATTCGGTATAGAGGTGATTGGGAAATTATTCCTTTCCGTATTCCGTATCGTGGCTGTATTGTTTATCGGATATTATTTGTATAAGCTGGTTAAAGAAAATTATAAATTCGGTTTTATTGCCTGTATATCTTTGGTTTTCGCGGGGGCGGTGGGAAATATAATCGACTCGATATTCTATGGCGTGATCTTCGACCATAGTTTCGGGCAACTCGCTACTTTTATGCCGGAGGGAGGTGGTTATGCCTCTTGGCTGCATGGTAAGGTGGTGGATATGTTCTATTTCCCATTGATAGAGACCGTATTCCCTGATTGGGTTCCGATCTGGGGTGGACAGGAGTTCGTTTTCTTCCGTCCGATCTTTAATTTGGCGGACTCGGCGATTTGCGTGGGAGTTTTCCTTTTGTTAATATTTTATCGGCATACTTTGTCGGCTAGCCTTTCGAAAGAAGAGAAATAAATGCGGAGAAAATTACGGATATATGGTATGGCTTTATTAGCCACGACGTTGCTGGCGGCATGTAGTAAGGTTCCGGATGGTATTCTGTCGGAGAAAAAGATGCAGGGTGTCTTGACGGATATGTTGCTGGCTGAGGCCATGGTAAATGTGGATTATAATACTTATAAATCCGATACCATGAAGCTTGCCTTGTATGAGTCTGTATTCCGTAAGCATGATATTACACAAGCGGTGTATGATAGCTCGTTGGTGTGGTACGGCCGTAACTTGGATATTTATATGGAGGTCTACAACCGGGTCTTGGCCGATCTTAATAAACGGATCAATAACTTAGGGGATGTGCAGGCGGACGCTGCGCCGGTATCGAACCGGGATTCTGTGGATATTTGGCCTCGCCGTTCTTATCTGGTCTTGTCTCCTACCTCTGTATTTAATGGGGTGACTTTCGATATACGTCCGGAAACGAATTATTCCTCGGGCAGTAGTTTCGTGCTGGGCATGCGTGTCTGGGGATTGAATAACAAAATGGCTTATGAGCCGGAGGTACGTTTAAGTGCGGACCAAGGTGATACGACCTTGACGGTGAATAGTAAGATCACGAAAGATGGATATCACGAGACGATCTTGAAGACTATACCAACTAAGAAAGTAAAGCGTGTGTTTGGATATATCCGTATGGATAATATGGATACGACTTATTATAAGGTGTATATAGATAGCTTAAGCTTGATGAAATATAACTATGGTAAGGAGCTTGCCGAATTACCTAAGGATTCTATTAAGTAATCTCTCTATTTGTTTATTGTACTTATGAGAAGAATTGCCGCTCATTACGTTTGGTGTAAGCAGGTTTATCGTATGCATTATATCGAACTGGATGATAATGGTGTGTTTCATGGTGTTTACCCGTTGAATGAGGAGATAGCTGGAACCGCTTTTTATGATGGAGTGCTGGTGCCGGTTCTTTCCTCGGAACCGGCGATTGGTTTTAAGCAGGTGATGGGATCTTGGCCGGCGTTAACCGAAAAGATTACGCCGGGTTGTTCAGTCCATATATATCGTTTAAGCGGGATTCCCTTGGCGTCTGCGAAACTCGGCACAGACCACGGCTGTAGCGATAGCCACATTGAGAGACTCTGAGGTGTCTCTTCCTTCCGGATAGTTCGGGATATACAATTTTTCGTTTACAAAAGCCTCGATGGCGGGACGTATTCCATTTCCTTCATTACCCATTATCAAGATACCGTTTCCGGATAAGGTTTTCTCATATAAGTTTTCTCCGCCAAGGAAGGTGCCGTATAAAGGTATGGCTTGGGCAGATTGGGCCTGTAAGAACGTTTCCAGATCGGTGTAATGTATTTTTACGTGGGCGAGCGCACCCATAGTGGCTTGTACGGTTTTTGGACTGAAAACATCGGCGGTATCTTTGCTGCATACGATATGGGAAATACCGAACCAGTCCGCTAACCGGATGATCGTACCTAAGTTGCCCGGATCTTGGATTCCGTCTAATGCGAGAACAAGCTCCTTTTCCGGCGTTATTTCCGTTATATCCCAATTGGGGCGTTTAAAGATCGCGAGTACATCTTGGGGATTTTTCAGGAAGCTGGCTTTACGAATATCATCTTCTTCCGCTACCAATAACTCCTTGGCCGGAATATCGCCTTGTGTAGCCATCCAAGATGGCTTGGCTATTAATAACTCACATTCAAAGGCCGGTAACATATCGGCTACCAATTTATTTCCTTCGGCTACAAAAACATTATTTTCATTCCGGAATTTCTTTAATTCCAGAGAACGGATGTATTTGACTTTGGTCTTGCTTAGCATCTTAGTTCTTTTTACAAAACAAAAGTACGGTAAATTCTTTAAATTCCAGTACATTCGCGATCGTAAAAAGCTTGGAATGATGAATCGATCTCTACGTATATGCTATTTTATCTGTATCGTACTACTGCTAGCCTCTTGTAGTACGACCAAGTTTGTGCCGGATGGGGAATATTTGCTGGATAAGGTGGAGATCGTGTCGGATAACAAGGATTATAAGTCTGCGGATTTAAAATCTTATCTTAGGCAGCAACCAAACTTCAAGGTGTTTGGTCTGATGAAGTGGCAGTTGTTTGTCTATGATTGGTCTGGTAAGAATGAGAAGAAATGGATCAATAAACAGTTACGTAGGATTGGTGAGCCTCCCGTGGTGCTGGATACGATGTTGGTGGAACAGTCCGCCATGGAACTAGAGCGTTTTTACATTAATAAAGGGTATGTCCATGCGGATGTATCAACGACGATCGATACGACACGCCATAAGAAAGCGGTTGTAACTTACCATATAAAGGCGAACGATCCGTATAGGATACGCAATTACACGATGAAGTTCCCCGATCCGAAAATTGATAGTTTGGCACATCTGAAAGCGCCTCGCCGCTCTCCCTTAGCTTCTGCGTTCCGGTCCTCACAGGAAGAGTATAACCAATTAGTTAAGGAAGGAACTTTATTTGACCGGGATATATTGGACAAGGAGCGGGAGCGTATTACGACCTTACTTCGCTGGAACGGGTATTATGGTTTTAATCGGGATTATTTAGGATATATCGCTGATAGTTCTTTTAACCAAAATGTCGTGGATCTTGATATGTCCATGAAACCTTATCGGAAGGTGTTGCCCAATGGGTCGGTAGAGGATCAGCCGCATCGTCAGTATTATATTAAGGATGTAACGGTCTTAACCGATTATAATCCGATGGGGGTAGGAGAGGACGCTAGTTTCATGGCTACAGATACGATGCTCAGCGCAGGGGTGAATATCGTATATGGCCGGAACGGGAAGAGTATCCGTCCGAGCGTGCTCCGGAGGAGTACTTATATTCGTCCGGGGCAATTATTTAGTGAGAAGAATATAGAGCAGACCTATTCAGCGTTCGCTTCTCTAAGGGCTTTGAGGAATGTAAATATACGTTTTACGGAAGTAGAGGAGCGGGATACGATGAAGTTGGATTGTTACATTCTTACTTCTCCCGCGAAGATAAATACGGTGGGAGTGGATTTGGAAGGCACTAACTCGGCGGGTGATTATGGGTTTGCCTCCAGCTTGAATTATCAGCATAGGAATATCTTCCGAGGATCGGAGCTGTTTTCGGCGAGGGTGAGAGGGGCTTACGAGGCGTTATCCGGAAATAAGGCGAATGGCTTTGGTAATTACTGGGAGTTAGGTGCGGAAGGGTCCTTGCTGTTTCCTCGTTTCTTGTTCCCGTTCTTGAGTTCGGATTTTCGTAGGCGGCTACGTGCGTCAACTGAAGCGAAAATAAGTTACAACCTGCAAAAACGTCCGGAGTATACGAGGGCGATTCTATCTGGTGGTTGGAGTTATATTTGGCAAGATCGGGGCAATACACAGGCACGCCATACCTTTAAGCTTGTAGACTTGAATTATGTGTATTTGCCGGATAAGAATATGGACTTTATCAATAGCTTGCCGGATTATATGGTGTTGTATAACTATACGAACCATTTTATCATGAGTTCGGGATATACTTATTCCTTCAGCAATTATTCTCCCCAGAATCGTTTGAGAAACACGCATTCCCTACGTGCGTCGGTCGAGGTCGCAGGGAATTTGTTGAGTGCCTTTTCGCATCTTACGGGGGCGAAGAAAAATGATGACGGTTATTATGAGTTGTTTGGTACGGAATATGCGCAATATGTGAAATTGGATTTCGATTTTAGTAAAGGAATCGTGCTTGACAGTCGTAACAAGTTAGCTTTCCATATAGGAGTGGGAGTGGGGATGGCTTATGGTAACTCAAACTATTTACCTTTTGAGCGTGCTTATTTCTCGGGGGGAGCGAATAGTGTCCGGGGATGGTCTGTACGAGAGTTAGGTCCGGGTAGTATGGAAGTTGACAGCACGACTTCTTTCGCTCTTCAATCGGGGGATATCCGCTTGGATTTGAACTTGGAATATCGAACGAAACTTTTTTGGAAGTTTGAATTGGCGGCTTACATAGATGCCGGAAACATATGGACCCGGAATGTATCAGATGAACGCTATAAGGCTGGAAACTTTGATTTCTCTCGTTTTTATAAGGAGATCGCTGTTTCCTATGGTTTGGGACTTCGTTTGGACTTTGATTTCTTTCTACTACGTTTAGATACAGGCTTCAAGGCTTATAATCCTCAGGAGAAAAAGTCTAGGCGTTGGGCGATAACCCGTCCTAATTTCAAGGATAATTTCGCCTTGCATTTTGCCGTTGGTTATCCATTCTAAATTCAATATGTAAAAAAGTGTACTAAAAGTTTGCAAGGAAAAGAAAAATCCTTACCTTTGCACCACGAAAATAAGGATGGTCAGGTAGCTCAGCTGGATAGAGCAACAGCCTTCTAAGCTGTGGGTCCTGGGTTCGAATCCCAGCCCGATCACGAGGGAGATTCTAAAAGAGTCTCCCTTTTTTGTTATAATCAGATGCCAGTTTTTTTCTTTTGCTTGTTTTGATCGTTGTTTATTGATCTTTTATGGAAAACTTTGAGTGTTATCTAGGCTCACCCGATAAATCAGGGGGAAAAT
>NZ_QTMG01000021.1:0-12952 GCF_003635435.1 Parabacteroides sp. AF21-43
TTTATCGGGCATTATTTTTTAGGCTTTTTTTCACGAGGGGGATTGCGTACATTAAATAATACGTGATGCTCTTTTTTAACTTACGAGTCACCGCGTGTACCGAAAACAGGGCTCTCACGAGTGCTTTTACACGTATAAAAACGATAAACAGGGTCCTAGCGACGAGAGGAAATCACACGGGAAAAACGGCTTTCTGCTCATGGAATCACGAGAAAATCGCTCTGTACACGTGCTTTTGGGCCACGTAAATGTGAGTTTAGGCCGATTATATCGCCCCAAAGACTAAAAAAGGGCTAAGAGAACAGTATTACATAAACAACTGTCTATCTATACTTTAAGACATCAAGAAAATCTTCAAAAAAAATCACAGGGCGCATTAGGGCGCATCTTTACGTGTTCGCAAAAACATTTTACAAAAAAAATATATTACTCCATCTATATAATAAGTAAGACGCTAATTTTTTTATAATATAAAAGTTTTACAAACCTCGCAAAGATGCGCCCTTTGCGCCCTGAACCATCCCCTACCAACTTATCCGGGATACAAAAAAAGCCTATGGGACACGGCCGTAAAGTCATTGAGATAACACCTCTATCCCATTGACTTTACCACCGTTTCCCATTGAGATACTATCGCAAACCCGACACTTCAAGAAGGGATAATCATTCCCCAGATAGGCGTCTTGACCATGAACACGAATAGTTCGCTCGCAACTGAACTGAACCGCACCATCGTCCCGTTAATCGCTACCCGTCCCATGATAGGGACAAATCCGTTCTTCTCCTTGCTGCCGTTCACATAGATTTGACTTCTCCCAATATCCACAATTTGCCCCTACCTTCTTCATATTCAATTTTAATTGCGCCAATCTGGGCTTTTTATAAGGTTATTACGGAGATTTTCCGTAAATTTGTAGAAATAAGACAGCCAATAATATTTATAAAAATATGCGAGAAAAACTCTCCTATCCTGTTAGGATCATCATATCCTTACTATCCATTTTTCTCTGGAGCTTTCCGGCAGAAGGGCAGGATAGTGAAAGCTTAAAAAAGCAATTGGATCAAAAGCTAAACTCTTTCGCAAGGCAATATGTGTCTTCACGCACCATTAAGATTGACTCCATCCTCATACAGAAGAAGAAAGTCACGCTTTTCGCCAATGAAGCTTTGGAGGACATCCCTTTTCGGGAATATAACGTTTCTGAGCTTTACGCAAGTATAGCTCCCCTATTCCCCAATGCCTCCAAGATCGTCATCTTGACCCGAGGTACAGACATTGAGAGCCTGATTCCCGAATACGACAGAAAAGGACGTCCCAACAAAAAGAGGCTATACTCCATTAAAGAGAGCAAATACCCGCTAACCCGTAGCCTATCCAGCCCTCATGAGATAAAAAACGGATTACAAAACCGTCATATCGCCCTTTGGCAAAGCCATGGTTTATATTACGCCCAGACCGCCCATCGCTGGGAATGGCAACGGGCTCGCATGTTCGGCACCGTGGAGGACTTATTTACGCAGAGTTTTGTTCTTCCTTATCTGACCCCGATGCTTGAAAACGCAGGAGCGACTATTCTTATCCCCCGGGAAAGGGACACTCAAATACACGAAATCATTATCGACAATGATCGCTCTACTCCGGGATCCGAGTATAAGGAATTGGATGGAGAGAAAGCTTGGTCGGATGGGGAGAAAGCCGGATTTGGGCATATTCAAGCTACTTATACGAATGGGGAGAACCCTTTTACGCAAGGTACCTATCGGCAGACGGTCACACAGAGGAAAGGAAAAGAAAGTCTCATCGAGTGGATTCCCGAAATTCCGGAATCGGGGAATTACGCGGTCTATGCCTCCTATCAATCTTTTCCGAACAGCACAGAGCAGGCACTGTATACCATCCATCATGCCGGAGGGGAAACCACAATCGCCGTCAATCAAACAATGGGGGGTGGGACTTGGATCTATCTGGGAAACTTCAAATTCACGGCACATGAACAAGCCCATGAGAGAATCGTATTAACGAATCAAAGCAATAAATCGGGAAAGATTATCACGGCAGACGCAATCAAGATCGGTGGCGGCATGGGGAACATCGCACGTAGCCCGCTAGAAAGTCCCTATCCGATAGAAGCAGAGACAAGTGGGTATCCACGGTTTACCGAGGCGGCCCGATATTGGCTACAATGGGCGGGAATACCGGATAGTATCTATTCGAAAAGCACTTTCCGCAATGATTATCAAGACGACATTTACGCACGTCCCCGATGGGTTAATTATTTAAAAGAACAAGCCCATATCCCTATCGACATGGCCTTCGCATTCCATTCCGACGCAGGAACCACCCCGGATGACTCAATTATAGGGACACTCGGCATCTATATGTCTAAAAGCAACGACGGAATCTACACCAACCGGAAAAGCCGGGAGATCGCCAGAGACCTAACCGACATGATCCAAACACAGATCCTGTCCGATGTCCGCAAGGTTTACAATCCTCAATGGAGCCGCCGGGGCATGTGGAATCAATCTTATATAGAGGCACGTATTCCCGATGTCCCAACGATGCTATTAGAATTACTATCCCATCAAAACTTCGCCGATATGCGTTACGGGTTAGACCCACGCTTCCGTTTCCTTATCTGTAGGGCGATCTATAAAGGGATGCTCCGTTATATCTGTTTCCAGAATAAACAGGAGCCTATCGTACAACCGCTCCCACCCGATCGTCTGTATACGGAGCTCGTAGAAACGAATAAAGTGAGAATCGGCTGGAAAGCCGTACAGGATACTCTTGAGGAGAGTGCCTCACCAACCGCCTATATCCTTTATAGTCGAAAAGACAGCGGTGGATTCGATAACGGGACGCTCGTAAAAGGAGAAGAAATCATTCTTCCAATTGAGGCGGGTATTATCCATAGTTATAAGGTAGCTGCCGTAAATAAGGGAGGCATCAGTTTCCCTTCCGAGATCGTAAGTGTTTACCGGTCTCCTAAAGGTGAAAAGGATAAGACGGTATTAATCGTCAATGGATTCGACAGGATCAGCGGTCCAGCCAGTTTCGAGAGTGCGGCGGATAGTTTAGCCGGCTTTCTTTATGCCGTCGACCGGGGAGTGCCTTATCTGAATGATATCGCATTTATCGGGGATCAATTCGAATTCCGCCGTTCCGCCACATGGAACAGCAATGATAATAACGGGCATGGGGATAGTTACAACAATTACGCAGGGCAAGTCATAGCGGGCAATACCTTCGATTATCCTTTCATACATGGGCAGGCCATGGCCGGGACCGGTTATTCCTTTGTTTCATGTAGCCATAAATCTTTGGCCGAGGGAGTCGTAAAGCCGGATACGTATCCGATTATTGACTTGATTTTAGGAAAACAGCGCCAACCGGTTATCACTCCCGTTTTACAGGATACGCTTCGCAGCTACCTTGCCCAAGGCGGCAACTTGCTTGTAAGCGGGACGAATCTTTTCTCCGACAGCTGGGGCAACGCACAAGACCGTACGTTCGTCGAGGAGGTACTAAAAGGGAAGTTGGCTAGCCGTAATGCCAGCAAGGAGGGAATCGTAAACAGTTGCGCATCCCCTTACGGATATATAAACGGCAGATACACGTTCCGGACACGTCCGAACCCTATTTGCTACTCGATCGAGTCGGTAGACGGTGTACTTCCGGCGGATAAGCTCGCCCATACCATCTTGAGATATCCGGAGAACAATATCGGGGCGGGAATCGTTTATGAAGGAAAATACCGGACTTGTTCGCTCGGTTTCCCATTCGAGGCGCTTCAAACACCGTCGGAACGAAATCGACTCATGGAGTCCATCTTACGCTTTTTCTCCATTCAACAACAAAATAAAATACAGTATATACAATGAAACGAATCAATTGCTTTATCCCTTATGGAAAAATAGAGGCTACACGACAAACGGTAGCGCAATTGGCCGAGTCGTCCTTAGTGAGTCAGATCTATCTAATCACGGACGATCCCCACGCCAAGGCTATTTATCCCTGCAATTTAATCCGCACGGAGAATATATGGAGCACGAAGACCCTCCGGGAAATAGCCGGCTATGCCAGTGCCCATTATACGTTAATTTATACGAAGACTGAAGAGCTTCTATTAGGCATGTATGCCCTAGAGCGTTTTGTCGCCATCGCCGACGATACGAGATCCGGTATGGTTTACTCCGATTATTACGAGAAGAAGGAGGGCAAACTCAACCCCCATCCGGTGATCGATTACCAGAAAGGAAGTCTTAGGGATGATTTCAATTTCGGCTCCCTCCTACTTTATCGTTCTTCCACGCTACAAAACGCCATAGCCTCCATGGATACGGAATATACATTCGCCGGACTCTACGACTTGCGCCTGAAAGTCTCCCAAAACGCTCCGCTGACGCATATCAACGAATATCTATATACAGAAGTAGAGAATGATTTACGGAAATCCGGAGAGAAGATGTTCGACTATGTAGATCCCAAGAACCGCTTTGTACAGATCGAGATGGAAGCCGCCTGTACAGATCACCTAAAGATGATAGGCGGCTACTTGCCCCCTCATTTCAAGCCAGTCCGTTTTGACGAGCAGACATTTCAAACGGAAGCCTCCGTTATTATCCCTGTACGTAACCGTGTACGGACGATCGAGGACGCTATCCGTTCCGTACTGCGGCAAGAGGCGTCCTTCCCCTTTAATCTAATCATTATCGATAATCATTCTACGGATGGCACCTCCGAGCGAATCCAAACGATCGCCGCCACGGACCCTCGTATTATCCATATCCAGCCGGAGCGTGACGACCTCGGCATCGGGGGTTGCTGGAATATAGGAATACACCATTCGGCTTGCGGCAAGTTCGCCATCCAATTGGATAGCGATGATGTATACAGCGACGAGCATACCCTGCGTAAGATCGTGGAAGCCTTCTACGAGCAGCGATGCGCCATGGTGGTCGGAACCTACCGAATGACCGATTTCGATATGCGAACCATCCCGCCCGGAATTATCGACCATAAAGAATGGACTCCCGAGAACGGCCGCAATAACGCCCTCCGCATCAACGGGCTTGGAGCGCCCCGAGCCTTTTATACACCCTTGCTACGGAAACTAAACCTCCCGAACACCAGTTACGGAGAAGATTACGCCCTCGGCCTGCGCATCAGCCGCGAGTACCCGATCGGGCGGATCTACGACGTGCTGTACCTTTGCCGCCGTTGGGAAGATAACTCCGACGCCTCATTGGATGTCGTGAAAATGAACAACCATAATATATATAAGGATAAAATCAGGACTTGGGAACTCGAGGCCCGCTTAAACATGGAAAGACAATGAAACCAAACAACTGGGTCAGCTCATCGCAAGCGACCGAATTATTAGCCAAGCAACTCGTGACATGGCCATTGGCCGAGAAGAACTATAAGGCGCTGGAGGCCGTGCAAGTAAAATCCTTCGATATGGGAGGGTTCTCGATACGTGCGCAATTCAATCCCGCCCGTATTGTTTCCACCGGGGCCAAGGTAGATGCCCGATCCCTAAAAGAACGCAAGTGCTTCCTATGTCCCGAGAACCTGCCGGTGGAACAGGAGCGACTGCCTTTCGGCTTTCGCCATCTGGTATTGTGCAACCCCTACCCGATCTTCCCCCAGCATTTCACGATCCCTACCCGGAAACATACTCCGCAACTGATATTGCCGCAATGGAATGACTTCTTGGAACTGACAAGGAGACTCGCTCCCTTCACCGTCTTCTACAATGGACCCCGTAGCGGAGCCTCGGCACCGGATCATGCCCACTTCCAAGCGGTGACACGAGGCATCATGCCACTGGATGAAGAGGTAACCCAATTTATACGACAATCGTATGCGAGTGTATACGACAACCGTATATACCCACTCACCGGCAACCTCCGCCCCGGCCTCGTCATCCAAGCCGCCACCGAAGAAGCCGCCACCCGGCTCTTCAAAAAGATCTACGCCGCTTTGCCGATACTTCCCGGTGAGCCCGAGCCGATGATGAATATCTTCGGCTCCTATTACGATAATAATTGGGTAATCACGGTTATCCCTCGTAAACGCCACCGCCCGTGGCAATACGAGGCCGAGGGCGACGACCATCTCCTGTCCAGCCCGGGAGCTGCCGATATCGGAGGTCTTTTCATCACCCCTTTAGAAAAGGATTTCAAGAAGATCAACCCGGAGCTTCTGCGAGATGTTTACCAACAAGTATGCCTCAGCGACCGGGACGTAGAGGAAATTTTCGTACATTTGTCATCTAATTAGTTTTCAATAGATATGAAACAATTCTTTAAAATGATGTTTGCCTCAACGCTAGGCGTTATGTTGGCAATGGGAATAATCCTGACGGTATTGATATCCATGACTATAGGATATATCGCCACCGTAGGTAGCACACCTGATTACACCCCCAAAAGCAATACGGTATTCAAGATCAAGCTAGACGGGACGCTAGCGGATAACCCGGCGGAGAATCCATTCTCCGCCTTGATGGGCGACAAGGAAAACATGCTGTCACTGAAGGACCTGCTCGAGACGATCCGGATAGCGAAACAGAATGACAAGATCGCGGGGATTTATATCGAATCGGGGCTTCTCTCCTCGGGTAGCGCCAGCTTGGAGGCAATCCGCCGATCGCTGATAGACTTCAAGGAAAGCGGCAAGTTCGTGGTAGCTTACGCCGATAATTTCACGCAAGGGAACTACTTCCTTTGTTCCGTAGCCGATAAGGTATTCTTGAATCCGCAAGGCATCCTTGAATTGACGGGACTCGCCTCGCAAACCCTATTCTACAAAGGACTGATGGATAAGGTAGGTATCGAGATGCAGATTTTTAAGGTAGGTACCTACAAAGGTGCCGTGGAGCCTTTTATGCTGGATAAGCTGAGCGAGGCGAACCGGGAGCAAATCCAATCGTATATCTCCACCATCTGGGATAATATAGCCGAAGGCATCGCCGAATCACGCGGTATCAGCGTGAACGATATCAACCATTACGCCAATGAGGGGCTTTTCTTCGCGGACCCTGTGAAAACGGTAGAATGTGGCTTTATAGACGAATTGAAGTATAAGCCGGAGGTAGAAGCATATGTCAAAGAGTTAGCCGGACAAAATGGAGAGAAACTGAGATCGGCCAACTTAGCTCAAATGAAAACCCTCAAGGCCTCACCCACCAAAAACGTCCCGGAGATAGCCGTACTTTACGCCGAAGGCGAGATTAAGGCGCAAACACCCGGCAACTTTTACGATATCGAACAAAGTATCACGGAGAAAATGGCCGATGAGCTTATCAAGCTAAAAAACAATGATGACGTGAAAGCCGTGGTATTCCGTGTGAATTCCCCGGGAGGTAGCGCTTATATATCCGAGCAGATATGGCGTCAAGTTGTCGAGTTGAAAAAGGTGAAACCTGTGGTCGTTTCCATGGGCAACGTAGCTGCCTCGGGAGGCTACTATATCTCATGCGCCGCTAATAAGATCATCGCCGAACCGAATACGTTGACCGGCTCCATCGGTATCTTCGGCATGTTCCCGAACGCCTCCGGATTATTCGGGAAACTAGCGTTGACCACGGACATCGTAAAGACGAACACGTTCTCGGACTTAGGAGACCTCTCCCGTCCCATGACCGAGAGTGAGAAAGCACTGATACAGGGATACGTGGAAAGAGGCTACCAAACGTTCCTTTCCCGCTGCGCCGAAGGTAGAGGTATGACTACCGAAGCGGTCAACGCTATCGGACAAGGACGGGTCTGGACGGGTGAGCAAGCGAAAGAAAGAGGTTTGGTCGATGAGCTGGGCGGTATTGAATTAGCTATAAGCACAGCGGCGGGGTTGGCTGATCTGGATCAGTATAGCGTAACTACCGTCAGCGGTTCCAAGAATTTCTTGGACGAGTTCTTGGAAAGCCAGCTCGGAGAGGTGAAACTCTCTATCGTCAAAAATGTATTGGGCAATGAGTTCGAGTACTTCAAGACGTTGAATAATATCAAGACGAATTGCGGAATCCAAGCTCGTATGCCTTACGATATGAAACCGTTATAATAACTGGACCATGCTGACAGATCATACGATTAAGTTCAATAAACTCCTCACTCCATTCTCTTTCCTTTATGGAATCGGGGTGAGATTCAGGAATCAGCTGTTCGACTGGAAAATCCTTCGGACAGAGCGGTATGATCTGCCTATTATTTGCGTGGGGAACCTGACTGTCGGGGGGACCGGAAAAACCCCTCATACGGAATACATCATCCGTTTGATAAAAGACCGATACCGGGTAGCTGTACTCAGCCGTGGCTATAAACGGAAAACCTCCGGTTTCTTGTTGGCCGATCAGCGAAGTACCAGCAAGGATATCGGTGACGAGCCGTACCAAATGAAACGTAAGTTTCCGGATATTCTCGTTGCCGTAGACGCTGATCGCCGCAGGGGTATCCGCAATCTATTGGCTCTGCCAGAGAATAAGCGCCCGGAAGTGATCGTGCTGGACGATGCCTTTCAACATCGATACGTCGCCCCCACGCTGAACATCCTTTTAACCGATTGCCACCGTCTTTATACGCAAGATAAGCTCTTGCCCGCAGGCCGTTTAAGGGAACCTATGGATGGCGCTCGACGTGCGGACGTGATCATTGTCACGAAATGTGAGTCATGTATACAACCTATAGACTTCCGGATCATAGAGGAGGATATACATCTCTCAGCTTATCAAGAGCTCTATTTCAGCCGTATTCTTTACGGGGAGCTGGAACCCGTCTTTTCCGGTAAAGCCCCCAGACGCACATTAAAAGGGCTGGCCTCTACTACAGAGGTTTTATTGGTATCCGGTATCGCATCCCCGGCACCTCTCGAAAAAGAGATCCATAAATATACGGAGCATGTCACCTCATTGATCTTTCCGGATCATCACGCCTTCGATCGGCATGACATCCAGAAAATACAAACGGCCTTCAAGCGGTTGACTTCTACAAGTAAATTGATAATCATCACGGAGA
The DNA here is from genome assembly GCF_003635435.1 of Parabacteroides sp. AF21-43. NCBI lineage: Bacteria > Pseudomonadati > Bacteroidota > Bacteroidia > Bacteroidales > Tannerellaceae > Parabacteroides > Parabacteroides sp. AF21-43. The sequence goes on from NZ_QTMG01000021.1 coordinate 9,019, forward strand.
AAGATGCCGCCCGACTCCGTGACCTTCCTTCGCTTCCCATGGAATGGTTTTCTCATTTATATTGTTTGCCTATTACGGTGGGTTTCTGTATGGACCGGGAAAAACAATTTCAAGAATTAATAGTTAAACATATTGATACAAGAATAAAGAATCATCCTATATTACGTTAACAATCTTATGAGCAATAGAACAGAAATATCGACTTTGGGAGAGTTCGGGTTAATCCGTCATCTCACCGATAAAATAGAACTTAAAAATCCGAGTACGTTGAAAGGTGTTGGTGACGACGCAGCCGTACTAGATTACACAGACAAGCAAGTATTGGTTACGACAGACCTTTTGCTGGAAGGTATTCATTTCGATTTGATGTATGTGCCGTTGAAACATCTCGGCTATAAATCCGCAGTCGTAAACTTCTCCGATATTTACGCCATGAACGGCCGCCCGAAACAGATTACGGTATCATTGGGTATTTCCAAACGTTTCTGTGTAGAAGATCTCGAAGAATTCTACGAGGGCATTAAACTCGCTTGTGATATCTATGACGTAGATCTCGTTGGTGGCGACACTTCCGCCTCACGCACAGGGTTAGCGATCAGCATCACTTGCCTAGGCGAGGGAGAGAAAGGTAAAGTTGTCTATCGAAACGGAGCCAAGGAGACCGATCTTATTTGCGTGTCCGGCGATTTAGGGGCCGCCTACATGGGTCTCCAATTACTGGAACGGGAGAAAAGCATATTTAATGGGGAGAAAGATTTCACGCCCGATTTCTCTGGTAAAGAATATTTGTTGGAACGCCAATTAAAACCGGAAGCCCGCAAAGACATTGTCGAGGTTCTTGACCAAGCAGGAATCGTTCCTACCTCCATGATGGATATCTCCGACGGCCTCTCTTCGGAGTTGCTTCATATATCTAAAGAAAGTAATGTAGGTTGCCGAGTTTACGAAGATCGTATTCCTATCGATTACCAAACCGCAGCCATGGCAGAGCAGTTTAACATGAATCTGATAACCGCGGCATTGAATGGAGGTGAGGATTATGAACTCTTATTCACTGTTCCTTTAGCAGATCATGATAAGGTGTCGGAAATGAAAGGTATTAAGGTGATCGGTCATATAACAAAGCCGGAGTTAGGCAATTATCTTGTCGGTCGTGACGGAGGTGAAGTCGAGCTTAAGGCGCAAGGTTGGAACTCACTAAACTAAAAAGAAATATCCGCTCTGAATTCACGAATGCAAAGCGGTCCGTCTCATTTTTATTGGGGGACGGACCGTTTTCCTATTATTTCACTTCAATGGATCCTAAATAATTATAGAAGAGTTCAAAATCACTTATCTTCAAGAAAGGTAAGTGATAAACATCCATCTTTATAATTTGCGCCTCTATAGCCATTTTCCCATACAAATCAGCCAAAGACATACTCTTTATATCACCGTTATGATAGACCTTATTCTTTTTCTCGGGAAGCTGTACCTTCTTATCCAAGAAACGGATATAAGTATAAGAAGTAGCCAGCGGCTTATTATAAGTAGGCACTTTTCCGACTTTCCTCATATCATAAAACCCTTTCGCACGAGCCGTCTCACAAGGGACATTCATGAACTCTGGTATATTCACAAATCGAAAGGCACAATCATCCCATTTACAAAAGCCAATCTTAGCCAACGCATCCGGCTGGTCTGTCTTAATTTGTGGGCACCACAACCCTTTTAATGGAAAGATCTGCTTATCCATATCATATTGTAACATCTCCGACTGACTCTCAATACGAAACACCTTACTAAAATCAACGTCCCCTAACGCCTTTTCCAATTTAGCGGCATATTCTTTCTTAAGATCCGCCATAGTAAATGGATCCGCTTGATTTTTCTCTACCAGATTCTTGTCACAATGAGCCATATACCTTACTATCACATCGTCATCAACTGTCACATTATTTAATTTAAGCGCATAAACAAATAAGAGATCGGACGTTAAATCGACCACACCCTCAACTTCGCTTTTAAAATATTCCGAAACAATATTCCCTTGACTAAGCGCATCATTAATATTTATACAAAGACGCCGTCCATCCAGCTCTACCACGACAAGAGGATGCGTTTCTTCCTCAGAATAAACGCCCATACCCTCAAAGAGTTTCTTATCGTAATCTGGAATATCAACGATCACCGCCTCTTGACTAGCCAGATTCTCTTTCGGCATCGTAGAAATCTTCCCATCCTTTGTAAACGTCCTAACAAACAAATATCCGGAAACCTTAGGGACACCAAACATAATCTTATCCCCTTTTTTATACACTTTCCCATCACAGGCAGACACCGCATCACGAGTTCCTATCCCAGCAGCAGCAAATGCCAAACATACCCAACTTAAAACAATACTCCAAATTACTTTCTTCATATCTATAGCTTATTAATCATTCTCTACCCGCTTCCAAAAATAAGTAAAAATCCATATTTATCTACACGCTCCCCCTATTTACCCTGCTTATAGCAGCTAATTTCACCTCTACCCTCAAATATTTTCAAAAAATCCACCGCCACCTATTGCATATATCAAAAAAGTCCGTATCTTTGCACCCGTAATCGAAACAACGATATACAAAACGACATGATGGTGCCATAGCTCAGTTGGTAGAGCAAAGGACTGAAAATCCTTGTGTCCCCGGTTCGATTCCTGGTGGCACCACTTTGAAGAAAAGCAAAAGGCAGTAAAATCCTGATTTCCAAACGAAATCGGGATTTTTTGTTTCCCTGCGGAACGCAAAAAACGGCAGAATATTACCGTTCGCGGTGTTCCAAAAGGTGGAGCAAAAACGGTGGGGTATAAATCTCCTCCTAATGAGTTTACTTCTCGTTGATTTGCAATGTTTTGCGTATCAAGAAAGCGTGTATGGTTTCCTACTTTTGTCCAACGAAAAAAATTGTAGGAACATGAAAAGAAACTCATTCAATGTGCTTTTCTTCATCAAGAAAGCCAAACTGCTGAAAAACGGGGAAGCCTCCGTGTGTATGCGCATCACGGTGAACGGTGCGCGAGTGGAAAACAATATCCGTAAGAGTATCGAGCCTGCCTTGTGGAATCAAGCGAAGGAATGCGCAAAAGGCAAAAGCCGCAAATCCTGTGACTTGAATGCTTATATCGAGGATGCAAGAATCAAACTCCACCAGACTTTCAATGAACTGGAAGAACAAGGGCAGTTCATCACCGCTCACCTGTTGCAGAAAAAGTTCTTCGGACAAGACCAAGCACCGGAAGTTGCCCGTACACTTATTCAAACTATCCAACAACATAACGACCAATGCCGTGAACTTATCGGAAAGGACTATGCCCTGATTACTGTCCGCCGTTATGAAAGTTGTAAGCGTTATCTTGCGGAACTTATCAAACTGAAATACGGTAAGGAGGATTTGCCTTTGTCGGAAGTCAATGGTGAACTGGTACGTGCTTTTGAATTCTACCTCAAAACAGAGAAGGAGTGCCAGCAGAATACGGTTATCCGCTACATGAAGTGCTTGAAGAAGATAACCAATCTTGCGCTTGCTAACGAATGGATTACCAAAGACCCGTTCATCGGCATCAAGTTTCATGAGAAAGAGGTTATCCGTGAGTTCTTGACAATGGATGAACTACTCACTATCTATCACAAGGAGTTTCCGTTAGAGCGTATCACCATTGTCCGTGATGTCTTTATCTTTGCAGCGTTCACTGGGTTAGCCTTCATAGACGTGCAACAACTGGCACCGGAACATATCGTAGAAGACTCCAATGGCAACCTATGGATTCGCAAGCCTCGCCAAAAGACGAAGAACATGTGTAACATTCCTTTGCTTGATATTCCATTGGAGATTCTCCGCAGATATGCGGAACATCCGACTTGCCAAAAGAAAAACAGGCTGCTGCCAGTTCCCTGCAATCAGAAAATGAACAGCT